>NZ_MRCA01000010.1:0-178155 GCF_001904645.1 Fischerella major NIES-592
GGCACTTTCTTATAGTAGCTAACCCCCCTCATCTTGTCAACTACTTCTAAGAAAATATTTTTCTCCATTTTTTAGTAGCCAAAAGCTGCTTGCAACAACGACTTTAAGCAACAATGGGTTAGGCAATGTTGACTTTACGGAAGGATTGTTGTGAATTTTCAGTCGGTAATAGAGGTTTTGCATAAGTTTTGGAGCAGTCGCGGATGTTTGATTGCCCAACCATACGATATAGAGAAGGGAGCAGGAACCAAGAACCCCCATACATTTTTAAGAGCCTTGGGACCAGAACCTTGGGCTGTAGCCTACGTTGAACCTTGTCGCCGTCCTACTGATGGGCGCTACGGCGAAAATCCAAATCGATTTCAACACTATTATCAGTACCAAGTACTGATCAAACCTTCACCTGATAATATCCAAGAAATTTATCTAGACTCTTTGAGGGCTTTGGGTATCCGTCCGGAAGACCATGATATTAGGTTTGTGGAAGATAACTGGGAAGATGCAACTGTAGGTGCTTGGGGTACTGGTTGGGAAGTTTGGCTAGATGGAATGGAAATTACCCAGTTTACCTACTTTCAACAGTGTGGGGGTATTGATTGTCGTCCAGTCTCGATTGAGATTACCTATGGTTTGGAACGTTTAGCAATGTATCTCCAGGGAGTGGAGGCTATGGTTAAAATCCACTGGACAGATAACATTACCTATGGTGATGTTCACCTTCAAGGCGAGATAGAACAGTGTGTTTATAATTTTGAAGCTTCTAATCCTGAGATGCTGCTGACTTTATTTAATATGTATGAGCAGGAGGCACAGCAATTAACAGAGAAAGGATTGGTTTTACCTAGCTTGGATTATGTAATGAAGTGTTCACACACATTCAACTTGCTGGATGCGAGAGGGGTAATTTCAGTGACCGAACGGACTCGCTACATTGGTAGAATTCGACATTTGGCACGCAAGGTGGCACAACTTTATGTAGAACAGCGAGAAAAACTAGGTTTTCCACTGTTAAATAAGACAGGTGGTTAAATTGGCATCTAACAGAGATTAAATAGCTCAGTGGCAAATGTAATTAAGTTATAACTTACGCATATATTCCCCTTGTCTCATACCAAATAGGTGATGTGAGGGGAAACTTGGCAAATAAGTGATGGTGTGGGATTAACGATGATTAACTTTACTGAGATTTTAGAACCGATCGCAGCTTGGTTCCGTTCTTTGGGAGTTCCCGAACCGATTGTACATTGGGGACATCCGGCGATGATGGGTATTGTCATTTTTATTATGGGCAGCTTTGTGGGGTTCAGTGGCTGGCGGGGACGACTTGCTGAAGATAAAGAAGTAGCCTTGAAAAGTCGCAGTGATCATCGCAAACTTGCACCGTGGATGTTTTTGTTTATGGTGTTGGGTTATACCGGAGGAGTGTTATCCCTGGTGATGCAACATCAGCCAATTTTTCAAAGTCCTCACTTTTGGACTGGTTCAATTTTGCTGTTATTGCTGGGGATGAATGGTGCAATTTCTTTAAGTAAATTTGGTGGTAATAAACCTGGTTTACGTGCCCTTCATGCATACTTGGGTAGTAGTGCGCTTTGTTTAATGCTTGTTCATGCCTTATTAGGATTACATTTAGGTATATCTTTGTAATCTAAATTAAGTTAAGGCGATCGCAATCGAGTATTACAAGTCCACATGAGTGGACTTTTTTACATTTATACTTAGTTTAATTCCAGGCGTGAGGCGCTAATTTTTTTACAAACAGTCTCATGATTCAGACCAGTGGTGTAATTATTTGTCTAGGCTATATTCTTGGGTTGTTGTTTACAGCAATTCCTTGGGGCGGAGTTTGGATACTGCTTTTAGGTATAGTAGGAGCAGTTTTTTTGCAAAGACGACGCCTATATTTACAGAAAATTTTGTCAAAAACTCAGACAGCAACACAGTTGTCTAATATTCCTCATGCCAGAGTATGGTTAATTGCTGGAGTAGTTGGCTTATTGGCGACTTTATATTTTCCACTACGAGTTCCCCAAGCAGGGGAAAACGATATTAGTAAATTTGTTCCGCCAGAAAGTAGTAATCAAGAACAACTTTTGATCGTTCGGGGTGAGGTAATCAGTACACCACGCCTCACTCGTAGTCAAAGAGGACAGTTTTGGTTAGAAGCAAACAAGCTAGATGAAGTTAAAAATGATAAGGGCCCAGTAGGTTTAGGTAAAGGTGTAACGGGTAAATTGTATGTAACAGTACCAATACTTCAGGCTACTGGATTGTATCCTGGTCAGGAAGTAGCAATTACTGGGATTTTATATAAACCCAAACCGCCATCCAATCCTGGCGCTTTTGATTTTCAGAAATATCTCCAACAGGAAGGGGCGTTTGCTGGTTTAGTGGGACGATTAGTAAATGTGTTAGATGAAGAACAACCTCAATGGGGATGGTGGCAAGTCAGAGAACGCATTGTGCGATCGCAAGTAAAATTATTGGGTGTTCCAGCAGGGCCACTTGTGAGTGCAATGGTGTTAGGTAGCAAGGCTGTTGATTTACCTTACAATACCCGTGATACTTTTGTCCAAGCTGGTTTAGCTCACGCCTTAGCAGCATCTGGGTTTCAAACTTCGTTGATTTTGGGTGTAATCCTGGGCTTAACAAAAGGCTTTAAAAAATCAACGCAAATTACTCTGGGTAGTTTAGCTTTAATTCTATTCTTATGTTTAACAGGTTTCCAGCCTGCGGTATTGAGAGCTGTAATCATGGGATTTGCGGCTTTAATTGCTTTGGGATTAAAACGCAAAGTCAAACAATTGGGATCATTACTAGTTGCGGCAACTATATTATTGTTATTTAATCCTTTATGGATTTGGGATTTAGGATTTCAGTTAAGTTTTTTAGCAACACTGGGGTTAATAGTTACAGTCCCGGCTTTGACTGAACGTTTGCAATGGCTACCGCCTGCGATCGCTTCTTTAATTGCTGTTCCCCTAGCTGCGATGATTTGGACTTTACCACTCCAACTTTTTGTTTTTGGAGTTGTACCAACTTACAGTCTGCTATTAAATATCATTAGCACGCCTTTAATTTCAGTAATTAGTATAGGTGGAATTATTAGTGCAGTAGTTGCCTTAATTATTCCCGATGCTGGGAGTACTTTAGCTGGATTATTAAACTACCCTAGTAATTGGTTAATTAAATTAGTAGAATTTTTTAGTAGTCTCCCAGGAAATTCTTACGCTGTCGGCAAAATTGGCATTTGGCAACTACTTACTGTTTATGCACTTATTATCTTGGTTTGGGTAACAACTTGGTGGCAAAAACGATGGTGGTTTGCCAGTTTTATTGCTTTTGGTTTGGTATTGATTCCGGTTTGGTATTCTGCTAGTACATTATTTCGGATTACAGTTTTAGCAGCTGATGATCAGCCCGTGATCATAGTGCAGAACCAAGGTAAAGTAACACTTATTAATAGCGGAGATGAAGGAACAGGACGCTTTACAATATTACCATTTTTACAACAACAGGGAGTCAATCAAATTGACTGGGCGATAGCTTCAGATTTTCAACACAATGGCAATAGTAATAGTTGGTTAGAAGTAATGCAAGCTCTACCAATCAAATTTTTCTATGATTATGCTCCCTCACAAGAAAATTTTCTCATCAGTCAGGTAATTCAACAGTCAGTACAAAAGCAGAAGGGAGTTTACCAAGCTTTACCAGTAGGTCAAACACTCACTACTGATATCATCGTGGCTCAATTAATTAATCAAGAATCACCCATTTTACAAATGCAAATTCAAGGTCAATCTTGGTTATTAGTAGGCAATATTAAATCTGCAGAAATACGTCAATTAATTCAAACAGGAGGACTACCTCGTCCACAAGTTTTATGGTGTTCCGGTGAATCCTTAAAAGAACTAGTGAAGGCTCTGCAACCACAAGTAGCGATCGCCACTAGCCCTAATCTTGATCAAAAAACTTTGTCAGAAATTAATCAAGGTCAAACAAAACTATACTTTACAGCAAAAGATGGGGCAATTCAATGGACTCCTCAAAGAGAATTTGAGCCATTTATCCAGACAACGGAAAATAAAACTTCGGTATTGTGAAGTTTGAGCATTAGAGGATGTTTGAAAAGTACTTAGCGATGTATCAAATACGTTTGGATCCCCCTAAATTCCCCGCTAATTTGGGGGACTTTAATAAGCTTTCCCCCCTTGGGAAGGGCAGGGCTGTTTAATTCGCTCAGGTAAGGTTTTGTCAAGAGTACTCGCTGTGAAATTTAGGGAGGTTGGTAATCGAAAAATTACCGATTCGACGATGAAATTTCAGTGCGATCACCATGATAATTATGCAATCTGATTTTTTTGCATTGGATGCTTGTAAATTAGCGTCTTTTAGGGGATGAAACAGCCCTGTTTTTTAAGGGGCTGGGGGAGCAACAAGTGCCTAAAATCACAGCAAATCACTTTTCAAACAACCTCTTAGTAAGGAAGATTAGGGAGGGATTTTATCCATGTATTGTATTTTTTTCCAAATTGATATTAATAATGATATGGTGCTATGATAGGAAAAGCGTAGCTATAGTTTCGTTGTAAAAAAGTGTAAATCTTTTTTGGAGAGGTGTCCGAGTGGTTGATGGTGACGCACTCGAAATGCGTTTAGGAGAAATCCTACGGGGGTTCGAATCCCCCCCTCTCCGTTTTACTAGGGGTTCTAGCCGTTTCAGTAAAGTAGTACTAAGCTAAATTGCTTTAGCTGGTTGAGCTAGTCAATGAAAAATTCATTCTGGCAGTACTCTGGTTAAATCCACATCTAATAAACTTGTCCGATAAATTATCGGACAACCTCAAATAAATGATTTAAAGCTGGTTATCTACTCAGCCTACTAACAACTTGATTGCATTCCTGACTAATATTTGCGACTTCTGAAAGTACGTCCTCCGCGTCTACAAAACAGCCATAAAGCTCAAAATTAAAGCCTTTGGATTTTTGACTTTTGACTTCACGGCGGTATTAGTGCGATCGCTTCACTGTAACAAAACATTATCTGGATAACAATTCTAAAGAAGAATGCCATTCTGGATTAACTATATCTGAGTTAGGTTTGTAGCGTTGGTACTCAACACTTGCTTGCATGATTAGCTTTTCTAGTTCTATACAACTCAGTAGTGCTTTGAAATTAATAGATTGAAGCAGCTTTTTTGTAATTGGTCTTTTTGCATCTGCAAACGCTTTTGACATAATAAATTCTAGACAAACAGAACTATTTAGTAAGCAAGCTATAAGAATAGCTTTATCAAGAGAGTTACATGAAATAAAGTAACAAGTATCATCTAACATCACAGGACGATTATTTATTGGAATAACTACCCGAAATTTCGGAACTTTGTGTAGACCGGAAATAGCAACTTTATAGTAAGAGAAAGAATAATCTCCTATTCCAAATATAGAAAATGGTGGTTTACCTTTATAAATAGATGATTTTCGTTGAGTAAAAATATCCACATGACTACAGAGATACTCCCAAAGCTGCGGAGCTTGTTTTTGTAAAATATATGTATCCTCACCTACTCGTTTCTGAGTAACTATGACACCCCGTTGAGAATCAGTTTTTCCATGAAACAAGTCAGAGCATTTTAGTAACGGATAAATGTAGTCTGGCTCAATATCGACTATTTCCTTAAACTTGTTTTGAAAAAAATTCTGTGATGTTAGAGTTAGTTCCATTACTGAAGCAGCATCATGTTTAAGTCCTTGTCGCCAATTCCAAGAACTAACTCCTTCAATAAATGCAGAGCGTTCATAAGCTTTAACATCTGCAACTAATTGTTCACCAATAATACCTATAGTTGATTGTGGCTCATTTGTATACAAATCAGAATAGACATCTGCTTGATAACAAGGTTTATCAGCACCAACCTCTATAGAAAATAAACAAGCACTTACAGAAGCCTTAAACCATTTTTGAGCGTCAATCAATCGAATAGAAGCATTGTTAATTTTAAGTTTGGCATCAAAAGCAAATTTCAGTACATTACGTGCTACAGAAGTTTTACAAAGTAGAGCTATTGTTGGCTTTTCAAAAGCAAGTTCTCTGATAAGTTTTATCCAAATGTACTCTGCAATATCAAAATTAGAAGATCCGGTTAAAGCATCAATTCCTCTTAAACCTTTGAAGTTAGTTTTTATTGGAAGATTATTGCTTTCTAATACACCAAGTTGAGAATTAGTCACCCACGGTGGATTACCTATAACTAATAGATCACCCGATTCGCTCCAACTTAAGTTATGCTGTAAGTCTAAATCAAAAACTTTAGCTTGCTGAACAATAATACGAGTTGCAGAAGTTTGTTCAGCAATACTCTTTGCAGTTTTAAAGTAAGCTAAATCAAACTCTATTGCCTGAATTTCTCGTGGAGGTACAGGAAGGGCTAGTAAAGCAGAAATAAAATTTCCACTACCACATGTTGGCTCAAGCACTCTTTTCCAACGTTCTCCACTGACATTCAGACATTTCAACACATCTGCGACAAGTGCAGGAGGTGTCTGAAAATCACCAAATTCCTTAGACAAGCAGGTTCTCTACTCCCATATCAGTTTTCGAGTTGGCAACATCAATAATTCGACTATACTGAAGTCGCCACTGTAAGGCATTAGAAATTGTAAGATATCCCAGTTGAGGAGGAAACTCTAATATTTGTTCTGCTAGAAGATTACGTCCTATCTCATCTAGCGGAAGATTACGCTCCTCCAAATAAGCAATTATGTCATCCTTGTTTCCTTTGCGGTTCAAAATTCCTATCAATCCGTAGGTTGTTTGATAATCACCTGTCTTTTCTCTGGTCACAAAAATAGCATCTCGGAAATCTAGACGAGTAGTTCGCGTTGTGGTATCGTCAAATTTTTCATAAGTAAAAACTAGCAGATGATAACCAAGACCATAAACTTTTTGACTAGCATCTCGAAAGGGACAGGAAGATTGTGGCTGGCGAATCGAAGTTACTTTGAGATCAACGCTCAAGTCGGGAAAGTCAATACCAAGTGCAGCATTGCCAGGTAGGTAATTATAGGTAGCTCTGAGGTAGTGATTAAATGCTTGCTCAACGTATGTACCAACAGCCTTACCATCAGTAGAACCAAATAAATCTGGAATAGGCGTTCCGCTCATTGCTTTCACAAATTGAGCTGCGGCAATCTTAAGGTTGAGAAGTGTTAGCTGAGTCATTCAATTTTTTATACTTAACATATGTAGAATATCGACTTAGCATAAACCGAAAATAATTTATTAAGTACTCAGTCTCCTCCTTCCCCCCAGCAACGATAAAATCACTAAGGTATCACCTATCCTGCCTTAGTACCAATGAAAGCCGATCGCCTACAAACTTCCGAAACCACTTCACCCAAATTCCAACTTCCCGAACTCCTCGCCCCAGCTGGTAATTGGGAATGTGCCAAAGCTGCTGTCGAAAATGGTGCAGATGCAATTTATTTTGGTTTGGATCGGTTCAACGCCAGAATGCGGGCGGAAAACTTTACTGAGGCGGACTTGCCAGAATTAATGGAGTACCTGCACAGTCGTGGTGTCAAAGGTTATGTTACTCTTAATACACTAATTTTTCCCCAAGAACTGAGAGAAGCACAACAATATATTCGCTCAATTATAGCGGCAGGTGTGGATGCGGTAATTGTGCAGGATATCGGTATTTGTCGTCTCATTCGTCACCTATCACCTGATTTTCCGATTCATGCTTCTACTCAAATGACGATCACGAGTACTGCTGGTGTGGAATTTGCGAAATCGCTAGGGTGTAATTTAGTTGTGCTTGCCCGTGAATGTTCTCTCCACGAAATCAATAAAATTCAAAGTCAACTAGCATACAGAGGCAGTTCGTTACCTTTGGAAGTGTTTGTTCACGGCGCGTTGTGTGTTGCTTATTCCGGGCAATGTTTAACAAGCGAAGCACTAGGAGGACGTTCTGCTAACCGGGGTGAATGCGCCCAAGCTTGTCGGATGCCTTATGAGTTAATTGCTGATGGGGAAGTGGTGAATTTAGGAGATAGAAAATACCTCCTCAGTCCCCAAGATTTGGCAGGGTTAGAAGTTTTGCCTGATTTGGTGAAGTCCGGTGTAGCTTGTCTGAAAATAGAAGGACGGCTGAAGTCTCCAGAGTATGTTGCAAATGTGACTCGTGTTTATCGGCAAGCGTTGGATCGGGTGATGGTGGAGTTGGAAAAGGAAGAGAAAAGGGGACAAGGAGAACAGGAGGATGTCATTCAAAACTTTTCCGTGTCTTCTGAGGAACGGTACAATTTGGAGATGGCTTTTTCGCGGGGAATTTATACTGGGTGGTTCCGTGGAATTAACAATCAAGAATTGGTTCATGCCCGCTTTGGGAAAAAGCGGGGGGTTTACCTGGGAGAAGTAATCCGCATTAGTAATGAAAAGGTGATCCTCAGGCTAGAAGCACCAGTAAAACCAGGTGATGGTGTTGTATTTGACTGCGGACATCCAGAAGCTAAGGAAGAAGGCGGACGCATCTATGCAGTAGAACAAAAGGGAAAAGAAACCATCTTAACCTTCGGACGACGGGATTTGAATTGGCGGCGAGTGCATGTAGGCGATAAGGTTTGGAAAACCAGTGATCCGGAACTTGATAAGCAATTGCGGCAGAGTTTTGCCGGCGACATACCACAGTATCAGCGTCCGATTCAGATTGAAGTATACGGAGAAGTTGGACAAAATTTAGTGGCGATCGCACGTGATGAACTCGGTCATGTCGTTGAGGTAGAATCTTCTACACCACTAGTCGCAGCCGACAAAAAACCTCTGACTCCAGAACGTTTACAAGAACAATTCGGTCGCCTCGGTAATACTCCTTTCCGTTTGGGTGAATTGACAACTAACCTCACTGGAGAATTGATGCTACCCGTGAGTGAGTTAAATCGAATGCGACGAGAAATAGTCACCCAATTAGATAACCTGCGAAGAAAACCCAAGCGTTGGCAACTCAATCCCAATGCATCCCTTTGTGACCTACTCCCCTCTCGATCATCCCACCAACCTACTACCCCATCTCTCATCGTACTAGTACGTAATCTTCAGCAACTACAAGCAGCACTCATAGCAGGCGTTGATACTATCTACTGCGAATTTGAAGATCCCCGTAAGTATCGCCAGGCGGTGGAGATGGTACGCCAACAGAGAAGATGCGGAGAAAATTTCACCCCACCACCCCATCTCAGAAGCGACTCTCCCACTCCTACGATCTGGGTTGCACCACCCCGAATTACTAAGCCTGGAGAAAATTGGATTTTACAGCAAGTGCGTTCGTGTAAAGCTGATGGCTACTTGGTACGGAATTATGACCATCTAGAATTCTTTGCTGATGAACGTTGCATTGGAGATTTTTCTCTCAATGTTGCTAATCCTCTCACAGCAGACTTATTTAAAAACAATTTTCATTTAGAACGCCTTACTGCTTCCTACGATTTGAATATAAACCAACTGGAAGACCTACTTAAAAGTAGTCCCCCTGATTGGTTTGAGGTGACTATCCATCAACATATGCCGATGTTTCATATGGAACATTGTGTATTTTGTGCTTTTTTATCTAGCGGTACAGACTTCCGTAATTGCGGGCGACCGTGTGAAAAGCATGAAGTGAAATTACGCGTGGACGCAAAGGGGCTGGTCGACAGACATCGCATTGGTGCAGAACACATTCTTCATGCTGATGCTGGTTGTCGAAATACAGTATTTAATGGTACAGCGCAAACAGGGGCAGAGTATGTACAACCTTTAATAGAGTTGGGCTTACGTCACTTCCGGATTGAATTTGTCAATGAGTCTCCTGAGTATGTCACTCAAACCATACACCAGTACCAACAATTACTGGAAGGCAAAATCACAGGTTCCCAACTTTGGCGCGAGTTGAAGTTGCAAAATCAGCTAGGTGTAACCCGTGGTTCGGTAATTCATTAGGTTGTTTCACTTAGTATTCCTAAACACAAATAATTGAAAATTTCCTTGGATAAGTGGCTTAATTTGGAAATTTCAGCAAGTTCCTAAGGAATGGTTTTTTATTTGCATTTAACAATCAATAACGAATTTAGTTATTAAGTTATGTTATTGTTTTTGACATATAAAAGAAAAATCATTCTAGGGTATGATGCCAAACTCGTTTAAGCTGACTCTCAACCTGGAAGCAGAGTTTTTTTTCCAGCAAGGACTTCGACGCAATAGGGTTCAAGAATTTGAAGTGGCGATCGCCAATCTCGATACAGCACTCAGGTGTAAGCCAGATTATCCAGAAGCTTGGTTCCAAAAGGGTTTTGCGTTGGGTTCGTTGGGTCGTCACGAAGACGCGATCGCTTGTTTCGACGAAATGCTGAAATTACGCAGCAATGATAGTTGGGTTTGGCATAACCGAGCTATTGCTTTAGGGAAGCTAGAACGATATCAAGAAGCACTCGACAACTTTGATCGTGCCATCGAGTTTAACCCCAATGCTGCCACTATTTGGCATAATCGCGGATTGACTTTGTGCGACTTACAGCAGTACCAACAAGCAATAGTCAGCTTTAACCAATGTTTGAAGTTACAACCAGATGCCTATTGGGCTTGGAACAACAAAGGTAATGCTCAAAGAGAACTCAGGCGTTATGAAGAAGCTCTCAACAGTTATGATCGCGCCATTGAATTCCATGTTGATAACGTCATGGCTTGGTTTAACAGAGGCGTAACATTGAATGAATGGAAACATTATCAAAAAGCAATCAAGAGCTTTGATCGTACGTTATCTATTCAGCCTAATTACTATAAAGCTTGGTTAAACAAAGGTATAGCGTGGGAACATATAGAAAATTACGATGAGGCGATCACTAGCTACAATCAAGCTGCAAAATTGCAACCAAACGACCCTGTGATTTGGTACAACACAGCTCGTTGTTATGCCCAAAAGCATAATATCCCAGTTGCAGTTGCCAACCTAGAACAAGCAATTAGCCTTTGTCCAGAATATTTAGAAACCATCAAAAGTCACTCAGATTTTGACAAAATTAGTTCTGATCAACGCTTTCAAGCTTTGTTTCAAAGTCCTTAGTGGAAAATTTTGAACCACTAAGACTCCAAGACACGAAGTGGTGTATGAAATCTACGTTTATAGTCTCTGTGTTGGCATCTGTTTACCTCGGTTGGTTTCGCCGAGGTCTTTTGTTGCTGTTATGTAAACATCTAACTCTCGCTTCATTAGTTGCAATTTATAGTCATTATGACTATTGTGTTAAAAATGGCAACACTCTGCGTCCCTCAGTGCTTTCCTCAGCTACCTGGTGCGTTTTAATAAAATTACAAACTTATGCAACTTTGTACTTAGTGACGCTCAAGTAAATAATTTTATATGTTGAAATGAGCAACAATCAACAGATTTTATGCGCCAGCTTGCTCTGATTTTAGGAACCTGCTTAACTACAATTTCTTGGTTAATTACCCAACCCTTACTAGCAGAAAGTCCATCAATTCCCTCTCCTTCTGATGCCCCTTTAGAATTAGATTTGTTGACTAATCCTAGAGGCTCTATCATTACAGCTAATATCATTGACCAAGGAAAGTTGAGTGTTCCGAGTTTATGGTGGATTAAAGAAATTTCTGAAAACAAACTTCTAGATAACTGGATAGCTTATCCATTCACAAATCACCAAACCGCACGAGTAGATGTGATTGTGAATCAACAAATATGGAGTTTATTAGATTATCTGGAGCGATACGATTTTGTCAATAATTTGGGAGATATTGCTAGAAGTTATGGCTATAACATTCGGGTTTTTAATTATCAAAAGGAAAGTTTAGCAAGCTATACATGTAATTTTGATACAAATCCATTATCTTGTAAGATAAAAATCAATTCTCAAAACAACTTTGGTTTAGGAAATTCTTTGTAGGAAAGTTGGTTGTTGGTTGTTGGTTGTTGGTTGTTGTTTAGAATAATTATTGACAATGAACTAATAACTAATGTAAAGGCGAAGCATTTGTACGAAGATATTTAAACTTAGAAAAATGTATTCATATAAATGCCACTCTGCGAGAAGCTGATCGGCACGTCTATGCTCCTACCCACGAACAACTATTGTACAGACGCGATGCTCCTCGCGTCTCTACCTACTACTAACTACTAACTACTAACTAGCTCTTAATTTTGGCAAAAATTGATTTATATTGAGCAGCTACAGCAAGAGGCAAAGGGAGCAGAAATTCGCTTTTCCCTAAAATTTCATCGTTATTTAGTAAGAAATTGCGTATTTGTTCTTGAATATTAGAAGCTCGAATATTTGTAGGAATCGGTGAATTGGTTTTAGTGAGGATAAAAATTTGCTCAGCAATGTTTGGTTGCCAACAAAAATCAATCCATTTGTAAGCTAAGTTTGCTTGGTTAATACCCATAGGTTTTACCCAAACATCTGCCCACAATGCTGTTCCTGAGAGAGGAGTGACTACAGCAAGTTGCGGATAGCGGGTTACTACCGGCAATACATCATCTGACCAACCAACCGCTAGCCAAGTATCACCAATAATCAGTGGCTCTAAATATCTTGTAGAATCGTAAAACTTTACTTGTTGATTTAAAGCACGTAGTTCTGCTTCTAAACCGGGAATTGCATCTAGATTTTCTGTATTATAAGATTTTCCCAACTTCTTTAAGACCAAACCAATGACCTCTCGAGGGTGGTTCAGCAAAGAAATGCGATCGCGTAGTTCAGTTCGCCACAAATCACTCCAGTCTGTTGGTGTCCACCCCAATTGTTCAAATTTATCACGACGATAAACTATCACTGTACTACCCCAGCGATAGGGAGCTGCCCACACTTTTCCTTGGGTATCCAAAAAACCTTGTTCGTTGCGTGTCACTAATTCTCGCCAACGTTGTGGTAATACAGCCCACTGTTTTAGCTGTTCTACTTCTAGTGGTTGAATCAGTTTCTTTTCTATTGATGTTTTGAGCCAGTAATCTCCTAATGTCACTAGGTCAGCAATATTAGGTTTTTGTGATGAGCCAAAAGGTAGATTAAACCTCAATCCCTTCTGATGATTAGCTTGAGGCTGATTGTACCAACTTTGTAATTCTTCAAATAAGCTTTGTAACTGCTCTACAGGGGCAAAATTTAAATTTACTTCCTTTTCCAAATTACGGCGGAATTGATCAACCACTTGTCCAGGAATTGAACCTTTTAATAACTGAACGCTCAAGCTAGTTTGTTTGTTACCACCACACCCAATCAACACCTGCGCCAGAGCTAATGTCGTAGCACCTTGTAAAAACGACCGTCTGTACATTGATTTATAATTTGCGATTTTGATTAGATAATTTTATTAATTGTTTCAACCTCAGCTATTCTAGCTGGTTAGACAATTTGTCAAGTTTTGATCATACATCTTACTTATTTCTTGCTTTGATGCTGGCGAAAGCTAGTGTAATCAAACTAAATAGCTATTTTTTGGCTAAAATTCCTCGACATTCATCTTTCTCAATAAATAATTTTAGTTGCATTCTTAAATATATTGAGATTTATTGCTAAATGAGTACTTAAATATTTTATTTAAAAAAATAATATTGAAGCTTAAAAAATTCATAAGTATGTTTAACGTTGCCGCTATATTGAATACCATAGAGAAAAATAAGTGAATGAGCATATTAAATGGAGCCATTACAGAAGCAGATGCTATCTCTAAGTTCTAAGTTAGATTCCTTATATCAAGTAATAGAACAGCTTGATAATAAGGTATCTCAAGCTTTGTCACTTTGTCGCTTAGATGTCAAAGACGAGGATAGAGAGAATGTTCTAGAAAATAGCGATTCTAGTCGCTTTCATTTTAAAGGGCATATCAGCTTTAATCCAGAAATGGAACATAAGGATGTGATAGCAGACGAAATTTATTCAGACTCGAATCTTCAGGGAGGAGATAAGCACATTGCACCAGAAATTCAAATTCAAAGACTGACAGCCCAATTAACAGCGGCATATAATCGAATTGCTGCTTTAGAAGAGCAATTATTACTAAAGAGAATTCATTAATTTTAGTTATTGGTCAATAGTCATTTATCATTAACTTTGAATAAATGACATAAAGACTAATTACTATTGATTTAGAGCATTCGCTCAATTTGATTTTCAATTGCTGATAAAAGCTGATTTTGCTGCCAGTTTTGATATAAATGAGCGGCAATTACCGCACCCCCAGCCCCCATACCCTCTTTGACAAATCCTTGCTCATAAGCTTGGAGTTGGGAATAACGAGAGTTAGAAAAAGTTAATTCAGTAGCGAGTAAAGGGACAGGACTACCACTACAGTTAATCAGTTGAGCTAATTCGACAGTACTACCTGTGGGATCTTCGGCTACCCAGCGAGTTGTACCCACTACTACTTGTTGCGATCGCCAAGGTAACGCATAAGTCATAGCGATCGCTCTCATGAGTGCATATACTGCCAGCATTTGGGTTCCCCCAGCCAATAAAACACCGCAACTGCGACTCAGGGCGATCGCCATTGCTGCCGTACTTATTTGCATCGGATCGCCAACTGCGGCAACTAGTTGGAGGGGATCGATCTGGAAAGATGGGGATGTGTGAGGAGTGTGAGGAGTATTTTCTCCCCCCACTCCCCCTACTCCCCTTCTCATCTTCTCAAGTCCCGCCTGTACCACTGCCAATTTTTGTGTGTGGTTACAAATAGGGTGGCTACTGTTGACTTTTCCAGCTGCGTTTATTCCCAAACCAAGTAAAATAGCCAAGGCCGTTGTCGTTCCACCGACTACACACTCACCCAAAACCACGTAACTTCCTTGAACCTTGGCAGCTAAGCGTTCGCCCCAAAGCAGTCCCACTTCCAATAAATGCTCTACTATTACTGGTTTCAAAGCATTACCATGACTTAAACATTTAGCGGCTGTACCACCCAAATCAATAACTGGGATATTGGGAGGGTAGGGTAAACCAGCATTAAAGAAATAAACTGGAATGTGCAACGCCTCTACCACAGCCCGAGAAATTAATACGGGTGATGCTCCAGCAGTGAGAGGTGGTAAAGGATACTGAGGTTTGTGTGCTGCACCGTAGTAAAGAAATTCAGCATCAGCAACAGCCGTGAATTTGCGATCCTCACTCGTGCGACCAGCTGCGGAAATTCCTGGGATTAAACCAGTTTCGGTAAAACCTAATACATAGGCAAACAAAGGTGGACAGCCACGATATTGGGCAATCCATTCCTTACCCTGCTCTATTTCGGTATAAATGCGAATCATATGTAATTTGTTAGTAGTTAGTAGTTAGTAGTTGGTGGAAACTCCTACTAACCAATAACCACTAACTACTAACTATTATTCATAATCCATTAGAACTTGTACCCAGCGAGGAGGACGAGGGATGGGATTACCAAGGCGATCAAGTAATAGCCAGGCTGCTATATGGACGATAAATAGGTACAAAAAATTGTTGAATATAATTAACGCGATCGCTCCCGAATTAATCAACGATGTACTGGGGGATGCCAAAATTCCCAGCCTCAAGAAGATCCACTCCACAATTTCTGTAACTTGGTTAATAACATAGACCCAAAGGTCTTCCCCTGATAACAAAGACAGCAACCACAACCGAAAAAACACCCCTAAAGTACCCAACACAGCACCCAAGCTGATAGAAACAATCCAGGGAACACGACGATACCAAGCAGCCCCTAAAAGTACGCCCATAAAAGCAAAGGGCATGACAAACAACAAGCTGCGGATTGGCCCCATTAATACCGACAACAGCAACCCAGAAGTTACAGCCCCCATCCATGCGGCTCTTTTGCCCCAACGTAGATAGACCAGAGCGATCGGCACTGGAAAAAATATCCGCAGTAATGGTCCTAAAGGAAAATAAAAATTAATAAACCAAATCAAGCTAGCAGTACTTGCTAAAAACGCCGTTTCCATCATCCGCAAAGGCGCATCTAGCTTTAATTGTGGTTGTCTTAAATTATTTTGTTGATCTACGGGTTTTTCTGTCATTAGTAATTAGTAATTAGTCCTTGGTCAATTGTCAATGGTTAATAGTTTGTTGCTAATAGGACTTACGCACGCAGTGGTCACGGTAAAATGAACCGCAAAGGACGCAAAGAAGGCAAAGGAAAGAGGCTTTCAGAGGGTTTTTGCGTAAGTCTTCGCTAATTACTAATTGTTTACTGCGATTAACCATTAGCCATTCACAACTAACTTCACACAATCATTTTTTCTAAGGCTGACAAATCTGGGATACAAATTAGTTCCTGATCTCGTTTGATTAAACCTTTCTTTTCTAACTTCGTTAATACTCTGGTTACAGTTTCCCGCGCCAATCCACTTAAACTACTCAATTCCCGGTGGGGTAAATTAGGAATTTCGGTTCCTGTTTGCCCTTTTTTCCCCTGCCCCTCTGCTAAAAACAATAATGTATCTGCTACGCGAGACTGACTGTCAGATTCCCGCAACCGTAACCGCCGATTTACTTGTCGTAGGCGTCGTGCCATTAATTGCGCTAACCTTACTCCTGCTAAAGGTTCTGTTTGAAGTAACTTCAGAAAATCTTGGGCAGGCATACTACCAATCACGGTTCCAGTCAAAGTAATTACATCTGTAGAACGAGGCACTTCATCTAGTGCAGCCATTTCACCAAATAATTCCCCCTTGCCGAGAATATTCAGCGTTACTTCTTTACCTTCAAGATTGTAGGTGCGAATTTTTACCCATCCCTCGATGATAAAATAAACAGAGCCTCCCCAGTCATTTTCCAGCAAAATCACCTGATTAGCTGGGTGAGTGCGAGTAACAAGATGAGTTAAAGCTACCTCGACAACAGTTTCAGGCAACCCTTGAAAAAAAGGAGCCGAATAAATCCACGGATTGACGGGTGTTTGCACGCTATATCGCTCTTCCATTACGACATCTTATTGATCATTGATCAACACTGCAATCTACACAATAGACTGCATACAAAAAGTCAGTTATTTTCTCTTTTCCTGCTTCTGCAAGAAGTTTAATACACAAAAGCATGATTTTGAGCCTTAGCTTTTTCAACACAAGACTATCCAAGATCAACAATACTCAAGCTACTTGATTTTTGCTAGCTTAAATTTTTTGGTAAATATGTCTAATACTCAAAGTCCTGTCTTGAAGCTAGAACCCCAGGGGTAATAGCCCACAACGAGGAGATAAAAATCTCTTCCCCAATACCTGACCGATCCTTGTAAAGACTCGCCTGATGCGTAACATAATGGCAGTAGTTATAACAAAGTAAAGTATTCGCGCACCACCAGACGTGACGTACAGTTCTAGTTAAGGTGAATCAACGTGACTTTCCGCACAACCGAAATTCAAACACTAATCGCAGACATTGACAGTTTACTTTCCAACAAGCGCCTTTCCCGGTTTCTGGCCAGCGAGAAGGAACAGCCAAGACAGATATTAGAAAGAATTCGTAACTTTCTAGTGAACTGTGCGGAAACAGAGGAGAGCATCACCCCCAAGGAGGAACAGCCAAAACCACAGTCATCACCTTTATTAACAAAATTTATTAATCAAAATAATTACTCTTTGGGGTCACAACCAAATCAACCCAGCCAACAAGCAGGTAGTGAGGCAGATATACTATCGTCCTTATTAGCACCATTGCAAGCAGAGTTACAAACACTTTTGCAAGAACGAGCAAATCTTGTTCAGGAAATAAAAGAATTAGAGCAAAGGCGGCTACAAAACTTTTCTTTAGCACAGCAGTTGGCAAATCAAGAACAGCTCATAGCAAATTTTTTGCAGGTGCTGACCAATCGTCTTGGGGGTAATCTCCAACCCAAAATGCCAACAAATATTCTCAATTCAACACCACAAACACCACTAGCGCTAGGGGAAGCTAGTTCTGCCAAGACGACGAACACAGACAACACAGACAATACAGAACAACTTGCTTTTGCTACTTCACCTATATTAGAGCCACAGGAGCAGTTGGAGCGATTAACACGTCTTGCTAGTGAATTAGATCAAAAATTACTTGCACTCGATGGAACTGTTAATGTAGTCTTTGAAGCTTTACAACGTAATATTCACACATATCATGAGTCTCTTTCCCAGGCGCTAGCAAGGATGTATAGCCAAGGCTTGCAAGGAGAACAGTTATTTGGCAACTTGATTAATAATTTGGCACAACAGGCACAACTACAATTTGCTTCTAAAGAACCATTTACTATTGATATTCAAAAACAAACACTAGCTAATGACTTAAGAACTTTACAATCCAGCAATAAAATTGAGCAATTCAAAACTGATGCTCAAACAGCAGAACTTGATACAGATCTTGACCAGCTTAATCAGGATACGCCAAAATCTCCAGGCACTGCTAATGAGTTCACAATTGATCAATTACACCAAGATAATTCTGTATCAATTAGCGACGAAGTAGACCAATTATACGCTAGTTTGTTTGGGGTTGATAATTTAGCTACAACCAACTCGGAATTTTCTTCCCAAGATACAAATTTTAACGTCTTAGATTCAATTGAAAATTTACCCGGAGAAGAAATAGCAACTAATCAAGAAAAATCAGAGTTCATAGTTTCAGATTTCACAGAATTATTATCTGTGGATGAGGTAAAATTTGCAGAGCAAGAAGGAGCAGATACGTTTATCCAAGAAATCTTGTTTGAAGTTGCAGACCCCACAGAATTACCTGTAGATCAACAAGCAACTACTAATGAAGATGAAGCAGAATTAATTCTTCAAGAAGTCATATTTGAAGTTGCAGACCCCACAGAATCACCTGTAGATGAACAAGCAACAATCAATCAAGATGAAGAATCAATTCTCCACGAAGTTCTGTTTGAAGTTGCAGACTCTACAGAATTATCTACAGAGGAACAAGCAACCACGAATCAAGAAGAATTAGATTTAATTCTCCAAGAAGTGCTTTTGGAATTTGCAGACCCGACGGAAGAATTACCTGTAGACGCTGCTGCTTCCGAGAGTGTGAGTATTATTGATACTTTATCTGCACCGACAATTAATGAAACACAACCAGATCAGCCTTCTATTCCTACATCTGATCCTTGGTTTGACGAGCCAGATGCAGGGCTTTTAGAAAGTGGAAATATTCAAGTAGAAGATACACAAAAAGCTACTACTGAAAAGATTAGACAGCAGTTATTAGAATTATGGGAAAAAATCACATTTACGGAAGCAGATAGTGAAACTCCCTCTTTAGCAGTTGAAGAACCAACGACTGATAAAATTACGAGTCTGAATAATTTGTTATTTGATACAAGCAATGAGCAGCGGCTTTTAACAGTAAATTCTGTCGATGAATTTGTAAGTACGACAAAACCAGACCTAAGTCCAACACAAGTAAACAGCGGCGATCGCACTTTAGATGATTCTTCAGATAACTATATTCCGGCTTCACCAAAAGAAAATTTATTAATACAAGCAGAAAACCAGAATGCAGCTATCCCAGGAATTGCATTAGATGCAGAACAATTGTTGCAATTAGATCGGGATTTAGCTAACTTTGGTGAACAAACTAATCCTCAATTACAACCTCATACTGATTTAGAAATTCCAGAATCTGCTCATAGCGCTCAATTAGCTGAAACAGAAAAAAAAGAATCTACAACAGTTTCTTCAGAACAGATTTTGCCTGGATATTCTAACTTTATAGACGATACGGAAATTAGAGCCAATATAGGAGACTATATTTGGTATCTGGGAATTGATATAGGGACAACGGGAATTTCTGCAACTTTATTAAATCGCTCCACAAACGAGGTTTATCCTCTCTATTGGTCAACGGAAAACCCAGCAGAAACTGTATCTAAGACACGAACATTCCGTTTACCCGCAGAAGTTTATTTACCACCTGCACAGGAACAAGATACTACAAACTCAAATCTTTTTTCCGCGCAGTTAAAACCTTATTTACAAATAGCCCTTCCCTACAAAAATGAGCAGCAAAAATGGGAGCCAGCATTGCAATTTAATGAAGTTGCTACAGTTCCCCTGGTTTGGGTTGTACGATCGCTCTCCAAATTGCTGTTAACCCTAAAATTAGACCGCAGTAGCACTACTTTAGGTTTAACTGCGGCGGGAGTTGGTTTACACCAACAAATCTTCCACAGCGCCATCAACAATTTGGCTGGCGTGATCTGTACCTGTCCGTCTGACTGGTCAGAACAATATCGCTTTAATATCCGTGAAGCTTTGCTGCTAAGCAAAATTGTTCAGCATCCCCAACAAGTATTTTTTGTTGAAGAAGCGATCGCTAGTTTACTTTCTGAACTTGATGGCGCTAATGGTGAAATTATTCAATTCGGTAATAGCCAAGAATCTCATTGTGCCAAAACTAGTGAGCATCCTTTAGTTGGTAATACCCTTGTGATCAATATCGGTGCAGCAGCAACAGAAATGGCACTAGTTGATTTACCAGAAAGTCTGGAAGAATTAACTCACAGCGATTTTATGCTGCACAATTTTGCTTACGCTGGTAAGGGAATTGAGCAAGATATTATTTGTCAGTTGCTACTACCAACTAAATGGCGCAAACCACGTAATTCTTCCCAGGAGGGCAACAACACTACTATTACGAGTAGTCCCTTGCAATGGCAACCGATGATTGCTGGTATAGAGCAGATGAGTTTTGCGAGTTTGGGGTTGGAAGAATTAAAATTACCAAGACCAGGAGAACCTGACACGAGCGATCGCATTAAGTTACAGCAACGCCTAGAAACTTCTGTTTTGGGTAAAGCTATTTTGGACGCAGCAGTAGCCCTCAAGTTAATTTTACAACATCAAGAATCGTTTACTTTGGAATTGGCAGATCAGTGCTGGGTCTTGCAAAGGCGAGATTTAGAGAGTCAGGTATTTGTGCCATTCGTGCGGCGGCTTAACCGTGAACTCAACAAATTATTAGTAGCAAAAGGCATACCTACAGAAGCAATCAATCAAGCAATCTTGACTGGCGGGACATCTAGTTTAGCTGCTGTTTCTCGTTGGTTACGACAAAAACTCCCCAACGCAAAAATCATTCAGGATTTGTATTTGAATGAGAATGGTACTCCTAGTTGCAGTCGTGTAGCCTACGGCTTAGCTATGCTTCCTTTGCATCCCCAAGTTTTAGAAGTACCTAGACAACAGTACACTGACTATTTTCTGTTTACAGAATTGCTGCGACTCATACCAGATCGAGCCTTATCTTTTAATGAAATAATTCAGTTATTTGAGGGGCGTGGTATCAACACCCGTAGTTGTCAACAACGGCTGTTAGCTTTTTTGGAAGGTGAACTACCTCCGGGTTTGCTCCCCAGCAATGTGGACTTTTCCTGGCTGACTCTCACTTCCCGAGAAAATTTTGATTATAAAGCGATCGCTAATGCGCCTTTATTTGAAAAACAAGGAAGTCTCACATATCGTGCCAATTCCACGCAATTACAATCTCTACGTCGTCATCTTGATGCTATCAAGGCTAGTACTCAACAATCACTAGAGGAACCCTATACTGTAAATTTCGTGATCAGCGTTTCTTCACAAAGTGTTCTCTGAATGCTGGTATCTCGGTAAGTACTCTAATTTAATGGTATGGTTTCATTGCAGACACTCAGGCTTGATAAGAAACTAAGCGAGAGAGTTTTCTCGCTTGGTTGAATTTTTGGGTGTGATGCTTTTTCTGTTTTTTTACGGTGTTCCTTGTTCGCTTTTAAGTTTTAGAAATCGAACACAGATGAACACAGATGTAGACGCCCTTAAGGGCGGCTTCCCGCAGGGTAAATCGATGGACATTGATAGATTATTTGTTGGGATTATAATCCATAATTCAATTTATCCTTTCACGCCGCTACCAGCTTCTGTCGGTACGATGTAGCGTTGTAGAAAGAGAAATAATATCATTACTGGCAGAATGGAAATTACTGAGCCAGCAGCTACTAAGCGCCAATCGAGAGAAAAAGTACCTGCTAGTTTTGCTACGCCTAAAGGTAGGGTGTACAAGCTTTCATCTTGAATCACAATCAAAGGCCACAAAAAGTCACTCCAAGAACCAATAAAAACGAAAATTGCCAGAGTGACTAGTGCCGGACGAACTGCTGGTAACATTACATACCACCATATACCTAACTCTGAACAGCCATCCATACGTGCTGCTTCTTCCATCTCTTTTGGTACACTCATAAAAGCTTGTCGTAATAGAAAAATACCAAAGGCAGAAGCTAGGCTAGGAAAAATTATGCCTAAATAAGTGTTTCTTAAACCCAACTGGACTGTCAAAATATATAGGGGGATCATCACAATTTGAAATGGGATCATAATTGTGGAAATAATTGCGATAAAAATCCAGTTTCTGCCTGGAAATGAGAGTCTAGCTAAAGGATAAGCAGCCAAAGCGCAAAACAGTAAATTTAATCCCACAGTTAGCACAGCAACCAAGGTACTGTTGAATAAGTATTGTCCAAAAGGATTAGATTGCCAGACACTGACAAAGTTCTCAAAAGTTGGTTGAGTTGGAAATAATTGTGGTGGTGACTGAAAGATATTTTCAGTTTGAGATTTGAGTGCAGTACTTACAAGCCAAAATAAGGGGAAAAGTGTCACTATTGCGATCGCAATTAGTATAGTATACGTCCCTATGTTTTTTACTTGTGAGTTGCGACTAGAAAAACTCATATTATTGATTGCGAATGAAGTTCACCGATATTTGATCTTATTCAAATTTTATTCACAACAGGCAATTAGACCCAGTACGCAAATTAAACCTGTTGATAGAGTCATAGCAGCTGATGTTGGATAGAAAATGAAGTGGTAGTTTCTATGACTATGTATTTTATGTCAGTCAGTACGATTGAGGTTGTTCTAACCCAAGCTGCGATCACATCACCTAGCATTAGGGAGTAAATATAAAGCAAAAACATGCTTTTATGCTTGGACGTGAGTAAAAACTCCCAGAATCCATTACAAAAATTTATGAGGAATTTTTAAAAAATATAGTCAAAAGAAAAATACCAGTCGTTACACCGAAAAAATCCGCAACCGCACTTTGCTTTCCTTTTACCTAACTTCTGTAATAATTTTTAGTTGGGTTGTAAGACTCTAAGCCAGCAAATTTAAAAACAAAGATGTATAATCGCATACCACTTTTCTGTGAACTTCCGCAGTAAGTAGGAAGACATTAGACACTGATTAATTATATTTATAAAAAAATAGAAAAAATGGTTTCTCTTGCAGATTTTACTTGAAGTCAAAAGGGAAGGGAGGCGCGGGGATAAGAGGACAAGGCAGACAAGGGAGACAAGGGAGATACAACTAATCCTCAATCCCCAATGTCCAATCCTTGCTCCCCGACCTGAATTTATCAAAAAGCGTGTAGCGAGGAGATAAAGAAAATGCGAGCTTGGTTGTCCAAATTCATCCAGCGCAAACGTCGTCGGTTTTGCGCATCTTTGGTGCGAACATATCGCGAGATAAGTTCTGCTTCTGTTGATGAACTCTGGCAAAAGCTAGTTAACTTGGCAGATGTCTCCTGGCATCCATTGCTTAAGAGTACCAATGTTCCTTATGGGTTAGTACCCAAACCAGGGCTTATTTACAAAGCGGTGACACGGTTATCACCCATTCCTATACATATTTTTGTAGAACGTGTCAATCCTAGAGAATTATTAAGCATCAGAGTACTAGCAATTCCTGGTGTTGAAGAACGGGTCAGTTACAAAATAGAGTCTACAGTTTGTGGTACTTATTTGTCGTATTCTGTAACATTACGTGGTTGGTTATCACCATTGATTTGGTTATTTTCTCGCCCTTATACCGATCGCGTTGCCAAAGCTTTGATTGAGGCAGTAGAAAAGGGCACACTACCAACAGTTCCAGGGAAGAGAAAATCTCTCAACGACAGTTGTTTTGATTTTTAGAATTTGGTTAGTGGTTAGTGGATAGTGGTTAGTGGTTGATGACTAATAACAATTACCAGTCACCCATTACCAATTACCCATTACCTACTAACTACCAACACTTTCAAATTAAGATGCAAGTAGATAATCATTGCAGTTTGTTAAAAATGATTGCGGCAGTAAGCGTGAAATAAATTTATGAACGATGTTCTCGATTCTCAGTCAGTCTTAGAAGTGTTGCGACCAGTTCAAGATCCAGAACTTCGCAAAAGCCTGGTAGAAATGAATATGATTCGTAACGTCAAAATAGATGCAGGCAAGGTCAGTTTTACTTTGGTATTGACTACACCTGCCTGTCCGTTACGTGAATTCATCGTAGAAGACTGTCAAAAAGCAGTCAAAAAGCTGCCAGGAGTTACAGATGTATTTGTAGAAGTCACAGCGGAAACTCCTCAGCAAAAAAGTTTACCCGATCGCACTGGTGTGACTGGGGTCAAGAATATTATCGCTATATCCAGTGGCAAAGGTGGCGTCGGTAAAAGTACAGTGGCTGTGAATGTAGCAGTTGCTCTAGCACAGGCAGGAGCCAAGGTAGGTTTACTGGATGCCGATATTTATGGCCCCAATGATCCAACTATGCTTGGTCTAGCTGATGCTCAGATTGTAGTACGTACCTCTGATCAAGGGGAAATACTCGAGCCAGCTTTTAATCATGGAGTCAAACTAGTGTCAATGGGCTTTTTGATTGACCGCGACCAGCCCGTAATTTGGCGTGGGCCAATGCTGAATGGCGTGATTCGTCAGTTTCTCTATCAAGTGCAATGGGGAGAACTGGACTATTTACTCGTAGATATGCCACCAGGAACAGGAGATGCTCAGTTAACATTGACACAAGCAGTCCCAATGGCAGGGGCAGTAATTGTAACAACACCACAAACCGTTGCTTTGTTAGATTCTCGCAAAGGTTTGCGCATGTTTCAACAGATGAATGTACCTGTTTTGGGTATTGTAGAAAACATGAGTTATTTCATTCCTCCAGATATGCCAGAAAAGCAGTATGACATATTTGGTTCTGGTGGTGGCTCTAAAACAGCAGCAGAATTGGGAGTACCCTTATTAGGATGTATACCTCTAGAAATCTCTACTCGCATTGGTGGTGACAACGGTGTACCAACAGTAGTATCCGATCCAGATTCAGCGAGTGCCAAAGCATTCAAAGCGATCGCTCAGACAATCGCAGCCAAAGTATCAATTGCTGCTCTAACATAAAAAATGGAAAACATAAGAAAATGTAATTTTTGTCTGGGTAGAAAACTACGGGTCGGAATACAGATTTTTAGTACTCAGTAAATTTAAAATCTAAAAACTAAAGTCTATAGTCGCCCAATGTTGTTAAAAAGGTCACGTTCTTCACTTTTACAAATTCGCTGGAAATATTGGTTTAAGCCTTGGCAGCAAATGGACTGGTTGTTGTTGTCTTTGCCAGTCGGCTTGACAATATTCGGCGGCATTATGATCCGTAGTACCGAATTGAATCAAGGACTCACTGATTGGTGGTGGCACTGGTTAATTGGTGGGATTGGTTGTGTAATTGCTTTATTGCTGGCCCGTCTACGTTATGAAAATCTGCTGCAATGGCACTGGATTACTTATGCACTCACCAATATCAGTCTCACTGCTGTCATGATAGTTGGTCACAGTGCCAAAGGCGCCCAGCGATGGGTGAATATCTTTGGTTTCAATGTCCAACCGTCAGAATTTGCCAAAATCGGCGTAATTATTACCCTCGCGGCGTTATTACATAAACGTACTGCTGCCAACCTGGATAATGTATTCCGCGCTTTGGCGATTACTGCTATTCCTTGGGGATTAGTATTTATACAGCCAGATTTAGCAACATCACTTGTGTTTGGTGCGATCGTCTTAGGGATGTTGTATTGGGCAAACGCTAACCCAGGCTGGCTGATATTAATGATTTCTCCCATTATTGCCGCAATTTTGTTTAGCATATCTTGGCCCTTTGCGATCGCTTTTTCAGAAGATCTCAAATTTGGACTATTGGGACTAATTTGGTCAGTAGCAATGGGCATTGTGGGTTGGCGCACCCTCCCTTGGCGGCGATTTTATCTGAGTGCGATCGGCGCATGGGGTTTGAACATGTTTGGTGGTGAATTAGGGCTATTCGCTTGGAACCACGTATTGAAGGACTATCAAAAAGATCGACTCACTTCATTTATTAACCCCAATGCTGATCCCCTTGGTGCTGCTTATCACCAAATCCAATCTCGTATTGCCATCGGTGCAGGAGAATGGTGGGGATGGGGCCTTTTTAAAGGGCCTATGACGCAACTGAATTTTGTCCCTGAACAGCATACAGATTTTATTTTCTCTGCCGTAGGTGAAGAATTTGGTTTCATTGGCTGTTTGGTAGTGTTGGCAGTCTTCTGCTTAATTTGTCTGCGCTTGTTACACGTCGCCCAAACCGCTAAAGACAACTTTGGCTCTTTGTTGGCTATTGGGGTTTTGTCTATGATCGTTTTTCAGATGATAGTCAATATTGGCATGAACGTTGGTTTAGCACCAGTGGCAGGAATTCCCCTACCTTGGATGAGTTACGGGCGTTCAGCAATGTTGAAAAACTTCATTGCTCTAGGGATAGTCGAGTCAGTGGCGAATTTTCGTCAAAGGCAGAAGTATTAGTTAGTTGTTTGTTGTTTGGAACAATCAACAACCCACAACCAACTATCAACTACTAACCAATGACCAATCACAAGTATTAAGCTAATAACAGGAAACAAGCGAGGATAAAAACCATGATCCTGCCTGGAGCAACTGTTCGTGTCAAGAATCCAGCAGACACCTACTATCGATATGAAGGACTTGTACAGAGAGTCAGTGATGGCAAGGTTGCTGTACTGTTTGAAGGTGGTAACTGGGATAAACTAGTTACCTTTCGTCTCTCTGAATTAGAAGCTGTAGAAACAACCGCCGGACGTAAAAAAGCAAAATAGTCAAAAGTTCAGAGTCAATGGTCAATAGTCCACAACTTTTCGACAATTGACCATTGACAATTGACCATTGACAATTGACCATTGACCACTATGCGCCTTCCCCTGCCACAATTTAAGCGAGGCGATCGCCATCCTAACCATTTTGCAGAGGTGATCGCAACCAGTACATGCGAGTTTTTAGCCCAGTGTTTGGAACCGGAAGACTTAAGTTTTCCCTCCATGCCTCCCTTTGGTAGCTGGGTTTGTTCTGTGGATGAAGAGTCGGGCAACCAGATTTATGCTGTGGTATATTATGCCACAACTATGCCGATAGATTCCGTACATAGACCAGTGGCTTTGGGATTATCGTTGCAGGAATTGCGGGAGGAACAACCCCAAATTTTTGCTATGCTCAAAACAGAATTTCGTGCTGCGATCGTGGGTTTTGCAGTCACATCAAATGAACGGAATTCTAGTAGTAATTTGTATCAATATTTACCACCACGTCCACCACAAATTCATCAACCAGTTTATAGATGCGAACCAGAAGCAATCATTAAATTTACAGAACAACTAGATTTTTTGCGGACTCTACTTACTGTAAATGGTGCGCCAGTAGATTCTTTAACCGCAGCAGCTATTCGGGAAGTGTATTGGTTACGCAAAGCTGACCGACAATGGTTAGTTCAAGCTGGACGTACTCTCAGCGTGCTGCTGAAAGATGACTACGATCGCCTACGGTTTATTTTGAGTCAAATCAACCCATAGGTAGTTTTCCAATCATTAGCTTAGTTAAGCATAGTAAAATTTTTATATTTGTCTTCTGAGTAGATTTTGATCAGTGATCAGTTATCACTCTATTGTTAGAAGTACAGTAAAAAGCATTTCTTTATATCTGAATTCTTATCTCCAGGGGCTTGCAACCTTTTTGATAAATCTAAATCTTTGATAACTGATAACTCTTCGTTGTCTCACCATCACCCCTGCTAGTCCTACCTATGGAACTAATGTTACAAGTTCTTGCTGTTGAACCTACTGCCCAAGTTCTCGCTAAAGAACCCATTATTCCTTTTGCTATTCTGCTAGTAGTCATCTTAGTGGTCCCAATCATCTTTGAGCGACTACGACTACCTGGTTTAGTTGGTTTGGTGTTATCAGGGATATTACTAGGTCGTCATGGCTGGAATGTATTTCCCACTGAAACACCAACCATGAGTTTGCTCTCAGACATTGGGTTAGTTTACTTGATGTTTGTAGCGGGTTTAGAAATTGACTTAGAAGAGTTTCGCCGCAAAAAGATTCCTGCTTTTGGCTTTGGCAGCTTAACCTTCAGTTTACCTTTGGTAGTAGGAGTGTTCCTCAGTCGGAGTTTTGGGTATGAATGGAATGCTGCTATATTCATTGGCTCGATTGTGGCATCCCACACCCTTTTAGCATATCCTCTGATTAATCGCTTAGGAGTCACAAGCAACGCAGCAGTCAGGACAACGATTGGGGCGACAGTGATTACTAACTTAGGTGCATTACTGGTATTAGCTTTATGTTTAGTTGCAAACAGCGATAATTTGAGCTTTTGGCAGGTTCTTCCTTTTTTTAACTCGTTGATTGTCTACACAATCGTTGTTTTAATTGGCTGCAATTGGATAGGTAAAGAATTCTTTCGTCGTTCAGGAGATGACGAAGGAAATCAGTTTTTGTTTGTCTTATTGTCTGTTTTTCTTGTTGCTTTAGTAGCTCAATTTCTCGAGATAGAAAAAATTGTCGCTGCTTTTTTAGCTGGTTTGGCAGTAAATGAAGCTGTTGGCGAAGGGCCAGTCAAAGAAAAGGTTATTTTTGTTGGCAGTATACTATTTATTCCTATTTTCTTTGTTCACCTGGGCTTACGCATTGATTTGCCTACTTTTTTTAGTAGTTTGATCACACTTCAGTTCACAATTTTATTGGTGGTGAGTTTATTTGCTAGTAAATTTATTGCTGCTTTCGCGGCAAAATTACTTTACCACTACAACTTGCAGGAAACGTTAACTATGTGGTCGCTGTCATTACCTCAAGTGGGTGTGACATTAGCCGCAGCTTTAGTAGGGTATGAAAATGGCTTACTCTCACCAATATTATTAAACAGCGTCGTTGTCTTGATGTTGGTGAGTTCAATTGTAGGCTCATTCATGACTAGTCGGTTTGCTGTTGGTCTAACTGCTTCAGTTATCAAAGAACTACCATTTACTAATCAAACTCACATCGATGCTGGAAAAACAGACAGCAGCCCTTCCACTATAGTTGTGCCAGTTTATAATCCTCAAACACAGCAATATTTGATTGAAATGGCGGCTTTATTGGCACGTCAGGCAAAAAATGGCAGGATTGTACCATTAGCTATTGCTACGGCTGTGGCCCATATGGATGCTCCCCAGTTAGAAACGTCTATAGAACGCGGTGAACGTTTACTGCTAAAAGCTACAGCCTTAAGTAGAGTCTTGGGTGTGGAAGCACAACCACTGCTGCGAATTGATGATGCTTTTGCCCAGGGAATTAGCAGGGCAGCACGTGAACAAAAAGCTGATTTAATTTTAATGGGTTGGGGTAAGCGAACAGGGTTAAGGGCGCGTTTGTTTGGGAATGTAATTGATAGTGTTCTATGGGCTTCCCATTGCCCAGTGGCTGTAACTCGTTTGCTGGAATCACCGAGAAAAATTCAGCGGATTTTAGTTCCGGTAGAAAATTTTATGGCACCAGCCTTGCAACCTATACAATTTGCACAAATTCTTGCAGAAGCAAATCAAGCACAAGTAACTGTGTTGAGTGTCTGTGAACGCCGTACTAGTTCCAGTAAAATTGCATCCAGGCGATCGCAGCTTTCTCAAATAGTATCAAATGTATCTTCAGCTCATCCACCAGAAATTCAAATTATCGCCCATGAAAATGTTGCTCAAGCAATTTTACAGGCTGCACGATTATATGATTTAGTTGTCCTACCTTTTGTACGTAATCGTACTAGTCCGGGTGGGTTAGCAATTAGTGATGTGACAACTTATTTAGCTAGACAATTAACCTGTTCTATTGTCATGCTAGGAGAACCACAGCGTACTGAAAAATCAGTAACTGTAACAGTTGGTGTTCCTAGCCCTATACCTGTAACTTAAAAGATTTTCACCCTTCTCCAAGCCTCTCCTTGTTGCGGGGAGAAAGTTAATTGAACCACCAAGACGCCAAGACGCCAAGGGTTCGTAGACTGTGCGTAAGTCCTAGAAGGAAACTGGAGGAGAGGTCAAAGCAGAATTTGTCGAGATGACTGATAATTGATTAAAAGGGTGCAGGACAAGCCGCTGTTGATTTAGAAGTGCGTTGGGGATTGGTGGTGTTGGGGTCATAAGCTGTCAGCACCACCTCACCTTTGTTGTTAAATATCCAGCCTTGGGCGGGGATAATTTGTTTAGCAGTGGGTTGGGTTGTGGGTTGGTTGATATTAGAACTTTGGGAATTGCTGCTAGTGGTAGATGGCTTGACTAAATCAACGCGAACATTGTCGCTGTTGAAGCTTTCATTTGGGCTGGATGGCAAACCACCTCGTCCGATGATGGTAAATGAGCTACCAGCACCTTTTTGACAGGGATTTTGAGCGATTTGATCGGTGGGATCTGTCAGATTTTCTGGTAGTTCGACTAATCCCTGGCTGGGGTCTACATCTGGGGTGTTAATTTCCACAGTGCCACTCAACGTGGGATTTTGCTGTGAAATAGCAGTAATATCATTTGTCTGTAATTTACTGGGGTCTAAATCTTGAGGACGTAACCTTTCAAGCTCTTGCCGACTAAGAGGATTTATGCCAAACAGACCTTGAGTTCTAATCACGATTTTCCCACCGCTACCTCTGAAAGCATTGGCAGTGATGTCACTATTTTCCAAAGGGAAAGCAACGATGAATGGAGTATCAATCGTTATATTACCGCCATCTCCACCAGTGCCAGTAGTGCCTGCGGTGGTGGAAATTTGACTGTTATTACGCAATAACAAGAAGTCTTGCGATCGCAGTGCAATATTGCCGCCTTTACCGCTAGCTGTTATTGCTGAAAGTAATGCTCCACGATCAAGGGTAATTTTGTCTGCTTGAATTTGCAAGTCTCCTGCGTTTCCTCCTCCTCGACTGTCTACCGCAATGCGATTGCCGTCAGTGATAGCTAACTCAACGGGATTACTAATGATGATACTGCCACCGTTACCTGTGGAGTTAAGTTCTGTGATCGCAAATAACCCACTGACCGCTCCTTGATTTTTAACAACATCACTCAATACATCAGTGTTTCCAGGAGTTGATTTTAACCGTTGTTCAACTTGGGCGACTCGATTTGCGAAATTAGAATCGCTCCCGGACAGCGTAATTTTGTCTGTAACATTAAGCTTGATGTTCCCAGCTTTGCCACTAGTGCGGGTGGTAGTGAGCAACTGTCCACCATTGAGCGCTTCAAAGTTTTTGGCATTAATTGTAATGTCACCCGCATCACTCGTCGAGTTGAAGGTGCTGACAGTTATAAAAGCACTATCGGTGATGCGAAAATTACTAGTAGTAACAGTGATATTTCCTGCTGAACCGAATGTCTCTCTCTCAGCAAGCGCCAACAATCCACTAGAAAATCCTGTAGAACCGTATCCAGAAAGTGTGACAGAATCAGAAGCATTGACTTGAATGTTTCCTGCACTTCCTTGTGCGCCAGGGCGATCTCCAAATGGCCGGAAAAGCGAAGTACTAATTTGAGAGCCATTTGTTACCAACAGCGATCCCACTTGGATGTTGATGTTAGATGCCTTACCGTTACCTCCAGCCTCCACAATGCCCCTCACTTGAGCGTCATTGGTCAAGGAGAGTAATTTAGCTGTGATATTAATCTCACCTGCACTACCCCTTCCTCCAGAAAGTATGTTGTTTTCTATTCGGGCATCTAATGAAGCATTAAAGAAGTTAGTATTGATATTGATATTACCTGCATCGCCAGAGGCATTTGCTACTAATTGCTGATATATTCCAGCACCCAATCCACTTCGCCCAACACCGGAGATATTAAACTCATTAGATTTGACTGTGATATCGCCTCCTTTCTTTGTTGCTGTACCTTCAATACCACCAACCAACCGTCCACCATTGGTTGCTGTAAATATATTCGTATTGACTGCTATATCTCCTCCCCCGTTTCCCCGCACAGCTACTCGTGCATCATTAGCCAAAGTTACATTCGACAGCAAAATATTAGAGGGGAAGTTAAGCCTAAATGTATTACTATTTGTCTCTAACCCAACTGTTCCCGCTTGTGCTAACCCTCCTAACTCGATTCTTCCTCCTGCTGCTGTTAGTCTCCCACCATCTAATAAATTAACGTCACCGCCCACAAGTGCCAGACTATTTCCTTTTTGCACCTGAAGCCCAACAGGATTACCACTGTTATCAACAGCTATAGATTGATTGGTAATATTCCCCGGATTATCCCGAAATCTCAATCCAATCGGAATATTCACACTTAACACTGGCGGTGTTTGCAAATTCGTAGCACTAAACTCCACCCCATCAGGAAACAACAAACTGTTAGCCGTCGTGGCAAAAAATGAACCACCGATGTTGAGGCTAGCATTCGGCCCAAAAACTATACCCGCCGGATTGAGTAAAAATAAATTCGCGCTACCTTGGGTTCTAATCAAACCATCAATATTAGATATCGACCCACCTGTCACCCGACTAATAATATTTTGCACATCGACAGGATTTTGGAATACCGCTGAACCACCAGTAGGGACAGAAAATTGGCTAAAACTGTGAAAAAGATTTCCTCCGGCTTGATCCCCATTCTCAATAGTAAAATTTGAGCCATCAGGGCTAGTGACGGTAGTGGATAATGTTCCATCACTTGACACTTGCGCTTTAACTGGGTTGATAGATGCAAGACAGCCCAAAGTAAGTAGGGGTAAGATGACCAAGAGCGATCGCATATTAATTACTCTATTATTTACAGTAAAATCCTGGACTCCTCTGTTGTTTATTAAACAGCTATGTGAATATCAAATTTACTTTAATAATGAGTAAAAATATCAAAAACCACTCCCTGTTTTACTGCAATTTTAGGGAGTTAATGTAGGTATTGAGGTTTATTTTTACCCACCTTTAAGAGAAATAGTATTATTGATGAATGTGATTGCTAATACTTAAGTAAACTAAGTAAATTTATATCGAGATCACCTTCAATGTGTGATTTTACGCAGTGCTACCACTTGTTTATTCCGTTAATTTTTTATGGTGTTGATAAGTTTGTAGTTAGGACTTTAGTCCTAGCTACCAAAAGCGCTTAAGCGCTCACTACCAACCACTAACTACTGTACAGGCGGGTTTTGATATCAATCTGGTGATTAACGCCAATAAATTTTGTGGTTCTTACCCATACACCAGCTACTACAACGTAGGGAACGGTTCCCCTACTTTAAAAATCTTTATCTTCTTGAAGATTTCATGAAATATTATCAGCGGCTTCGGTATTCTTGAAAGATGTTTGATAACTTTGCATAAAGAATTGTTTAGCAATTGAATAAAATAAATACTCACGTACAAAAATTTTTGACCAAAAATATTTCTGTGAGTACTCCAGCTTGTGCTGTATTTTTATTCCCATTATGGGTACTCTAAGCACAAGCGCGATCGCGACTAATAATATCGTAACTACCTAGAAGACTATGAGAATTTTGGTGACGGGCGGTGCTGGGTTTATTGGCTCACATTTAATCGACCGATTAATTGCTGACGGACACGAAGTAATTTGTCTAGATAACTTTTATACAGGTCATAAACGCAATATCCTCAAGTGGATGGATCATCCGTATTTTGAATTGATCCGTCATGATATCACTGAACCAATTCGGTTAGAGGTAGATCAAATCTACCATTTAGCTTGTCCAGCCTCCCCAGTGCATTACCAATACAACCCCGTCAAAACCGTGAAAACCAACGTTATGGGTACGTTGAATATGTTGGGGTTAGCAAAGCGGGTGAAAGCACGCTTTTTGTTAGCTTCCACTAGTGAAGTTTACGGTGATCCAGAAGTTCATCCCCAAAACGAAGAATATAGGGGTAGTGTTAATCCCATTGGGCTACGTTCATGCTACGACGAAGGCAAGCGTATTGCTGAAACTCTAGCATTTGACTATTACAGACAAAACAAAGTTGATGTTAGGGTTGCTCGCATTTTTAATACCTACGGTCCTCGTATGTTAGAAAACGATGGTCGGGTAGTAAGTAATTTTGTCGTTCAAGCCTTGCGCGGTATTCCTTTAACCGTATACGGAGATGGTTCACAAACACGTAGTTTTTGTTACGTATCAGACCTGGTAGAAGGACTGATGCGGCTCATGAATAATGAGTACACAGGGCCAGTTAATTTAGGAAATCCTGACGAATACACAATCCTAGAATTGGCTCAGGCTGTGCAAAATCTCGTCAATCCTGATTCACAAATTAAATTTGAGCCACTACCCGCTGATGACCCGCGCCGCCGTCGCCCCGATATTACTCGAGCGAAGACTTGGTTAAATTGGGAACCTACCGTTCCGCTGCAAGAGGGGTTAAAACTGACTGTAGAAGATTTCCGCGAACGTATAAAAAATGGTCAATAGTGATTGGTTGTTTGTTGATTGTTGATTGTTGGTTGGAACAACTAAACAAATAAAACAAACAATAAAGGGAAACTTCTTTTTGAACATTTAACCCCAAACTAAAGCGAGGAATTAAGTAAAATGCGTGTTTGTGTAATTGGTACTGGTTATGTTGGTTTGGTTACAGGCGCTTGCTTGGCTCACATTGGTCATGATGTAATTTGTGTAGATAACAACGAAGAAAAAGTTAAGTTAATGAAGTCTGGGCAATCACCTATTTTTGAACCTGGGCTTTCAGAAATCATGCAAAATGCCATCAGTGCTGGTAAAATCCAGTTTACGACCGATCTTGGTGCAGGAGTCAATCACGGAGAAATTCTGTTTATTGCTGTAGGGACACCACCCTTACCGACTGGCGAAAGTGATACTCGTTATGTGGAAGCTGTGGCTCGTGGTATTGGCACTCACCTTAATGGTGGCTATAAAGTAATTGTCAACAAATCTACTGTACCGATTGGTTCTGGTGACTGGGTAAGAATGATTGTTTTGGATGGTATTGCTGAACGGCAAAAAACACTCGTACCTGCTGGCGGGGTGCGTGATGATGAACAGTTACCAGAAATTACAGCCCAGTTTGATGTCGTCAGTAACCCAGAATTTTTGCGGGAAGGTTCAGCAGTTTATGATACTTTTAACCCAGATCGCATTGTTTTAGGTGGCAATAGCTCCAAAGCGATCGCGATGATGGAACAATTATATGCTCCAATTGTGGAGCGTAAATATGCTGAGGATCAGTCTTTACCTCCAGTACCAGTGTTGGTAACAGATTTGAGTTCAGCAGAAATGATTAAATATGCTGCTAATGCCTTCTTAGCAACCAAGATAAGTTTTATTAACGAAGTTGCTAACATTTGCGATCGCGTCGGTGCTGATGTTACCCAAGTCGCCAAAGGTATCGGTTTAGACTCCCGGATTGGGAATAAATTCTTGAATGCTGGTATTGGCTGGGGTGGTTCCTGCTTCCCCAAAGATGTTGCAGCCCTGATTCACACCGCCGATGACTACGGCTACGAAGCCCAGCTACTCAAAGCCGCAGTCAGCGTCAACGAACGTCAGCGCTTGATTGCTGTGGAAAAACTCCAACAAGCCCTGAAAATTCTGAAAGGTAAAACTGTGGGACTACTCGGTCTTACCTTTAAACCTGATACCGATGACATGCGCGACGCCCCTGCACTCAACTTAATTGAGCAGCTCAATAGACTAGGAGCAAAAGTCAAAGCATATGACCCCATTGTTTCCCAGTCTGGTTTGCGTGATGGTCTTACTGGTGTGTTAGTTGAAACCGATCCACAAAGACTAGCTGATGGTTGCGATGCTTTAGTGATTGTAACCGAATGGCAGCAGTTCAAAACTCTTGACTACGCTCAGATGGCAAAATTAATGAACCACCCCGTCATGATCGACGGTCGTAACTTCCTCGACCCAGAAATGATGCTGAGGGCTGGCTTCCAATATATTGGTATAGGTCGATAAATAATGTTTCCAAGACTTTTTGTTGCGTGTCTTTGGAAAAAATAAATATTCTTTCAACACTCCCATCTCTTTCACCGAGGTGGGAGTTTTAATTTTGGTGCAAGATATTTGACTTCAGCTTTCATATCATGTCCAGCAAAAATCTCCTGAAATTATAGTCAGGAAATTATCAATCTTTGGCAATTACTATGTCTGTAGATTTAATTACAGCATATGCTTCTCCTCCGACAGCCAATTCTAATTCTTCACTTGAGACTTTCGTGATCACAGAGGTGAGCTGGACTTTGTGAACAATCTCTAGTGTGACTTCACTATTGACTGGCCCATTCACAATTTTAGTAACAACTCCTTTAAGAACATTTCGAGAACTTACTTTTAATGGTTTCTTTTGAGTAGTAACTTCTGCTGAGTTAGTGCTAGCATCTTCTTCTTTGGGCATAGTTGGTAATGAAGCTAGAGAAACTGAAGACACTGGAGACTCTTTGTTCAAACTGCGTACAAATTCCCGTAGAACCTCTGTCTTTGTGCGTTGAGATTGCTGACAAAACTCCTCCAGCATTTTTCGTTCCTCCTCAGAGGTTTGAAATGTAATCCATCCTTGTTCTTTTCTTGGCATAACCTTACCAAATCAGTTGGTATTTTGTTGGTAATTTTGGTAGTATTCTACCAACCGTCGATTTTATAAAAAAATCTCTCAAGCTGTTGTCCTATAAAAGGAAAAAGCTTTTTGATTTTAATTTTTGCAGAATTTATTAATAATTTACTACTGGCAATTTGTTTGCGATCATTTACCCTCTTCACATTATTAGCATAATCAAACACCAACTTAACTTGTCTGTGCTGGCTTCTCAATCTTGGTAAGTGAAAAAAGATGAGCCAGAATACCGTCAGTCTTTATACTTATCGTCAGTACCAATTCCGTTAAAATTCGGGATCTCCACCTGTCCCAATTCCTGATCACCAATCTCTAATCCTCAATCCCTAATCTTCAATCCTATTACGTTGTTTAAAGTTATGTAGCCTTTTGATTACGACAGCTAAGCCACTGCGGTAAACTAAGCCTTGATATATGATTCTTTCGCGGAGAAGAACACCTCATTTAGGAGTTTTTTAATGTCTCATACCGTAAAAATCTACGATACCTGCATTGGCTGCACCCAGTGTGTCCGCGCTTGCCCAACAGATGTGTTGGAGATGGTTCCTTGGGATGGCTGTAGAGCTGGTCAAATAGCTTCTTCCCCCCGTACAGAAGATTGTGTGGGTTGCAAGCGCTGTGAAACTGCTTGTCCCACCGACTTCTTGAGCATCCGGGTTTATCTAGGAGCTGAAACAACTCGCAGTATGGGTCTGGCTTACTAAAAGCCAGAAAAAGCCCACACCATAACTGATTGTGTCAGGTCGGTGTGGGAGCAGTCACTTTCTTAATTAGCAAACTTTTTTAAAAGATAGGGTAGACATTAGGCTTCTTATAGAGGTTTAATGCCTACCCTATAAACTTATCGTTTTTTTATAAAAATTAAAAAATCTTAGCATTTAATCAATAGTTATTGGGAATTGGGTGGAGCAAATTTTGGGAAAGGCGATCGCATCTTATTTGATCTGTGCCTACGGTCGTGGGGAACGGTGAGTTTCCCAATCTCCGATCCCCTGACTTAGCATCTATACTGGAATTTAATCATCCTGAAAATTGTAGTGGTGTGAGTAATGTGCGGTATCGTCGGTTATGTAGGGACTCAAGGGGCGACAGAAATTCTCTTATCTGGGCTGGAAAAACTGGAGTATCGAGGTTACGATTCAGCTGGAGTTGCTACGATTTGGGAAGGAGAAGTTAATTGCGTCCGAGCTAAAGGCAAACTATCTAACCTACGTTCCAAGTTAGAACATTTACAAACTCCTGCCCAAATTGGCATTGGTCATACTCGCTGGGCTACTCACGGCAAACCAGAAGAGTATAATGCTCATCCGCATATGGATACAGCAATGCGCGTGGCTGTGGTGCAAAATGGCATTGTGGAAAACTACCGCGAACTACGCGAACAACTCAAAAATCAAGGACATCAGTTTCGCTCAGATACAGATACAGAAGTTATACCCCACCTAATCGCTCAATTTCTCAAAGAAGAAATGGCCCTAGGACAGATTAATTCTGATTCTCTGTTCTTGGAGGCTGTGCGAAAAGCTGTTAACGAATTACAAGGTGCGTTTGCGATCGCGATCATCAGCGCTGACTACCCTGATGAATTAATTGTTGTTCGTCAACAGGCTCCCATAGTCATTGGTTTTGGGCAAGGAGAGTTTTTCTGCGCCTCCGATACTCCCGCGATTATTTCCCATACCAAGGCGGTGCTACCCCTGGAAAATGGCGAACTGGCCCGTCTCACTCCTTTGGGTGTAGAAATTTATAACTTTGCTGGTCAAAGGTTGAAAAAACACCCCCGTCTACTCAGCTTGAATCCGATGATGGTGGAAAAACAAGGATTCAAGCACTTCATGCTCAAGGAAATCTATGAGCAACCAGGAGTAGTGCGGGCAACTTTAGAAGCATACTTTCACACTGATTGGCATCCAGAAAACAGTAGCAGTTCTCCAATCAATATTGGTTTACCAAGTGAACTATACGCAGATATAGAACAAATTCAAATTGTAGCTTGTGGTACTAGTTGGCACGCCGCTTTAGTCGGTAAATACTTACTCGAACAACTAGCACAAATTCCCACTCAGGTACAGTATGCCTCTGAATTTCGCTATGCTCCCTCACCCTTGACACCTAATACTCTAACTATTGGCGTAACTCAATCAGGTGAAACTGCTGATACACTAGCAGCCTTAGCAATGGAACAGGAACGCCGCCAAGGTCGAGAACCAAAGTATCAAGCACGACTTTTAGGTATTACCAATCGTCCCGAAAGTAGTTTGGGGCATATGGTTCCCCATATTATTAATACCCTTGCTGGTATTGAAATTGGAGTAGCAGCAACCAAAACTTTTATTGCTCAATTGATGGCGTTTTACGCTTTAGCGTTGGATTTGGCTTATAGTCGCCAAACGCTTCCCTATGAAAGCTTAGAAGATATCCTCAAAGGATTACGGCAAATTCCCAAAGAAATAGAAGCAACTTTGGAAAGTCAGGAAAAATTAACCGAACAATTAGCCCATGAATTTGCTGAAACCACAGATTTTATCTTTTTGGGTAGGGGAATAAATTTCCCCATTGCTTTGGAAGGAGCATTGAAATTAAAAGAAATCAGCTACATTCATGCTGAAGGATACCCAGCTGGAGAAATGAAGCATGGTCCGATTGCTTTACTAGATGCAAAAGTGCCAGTAGTAGCGATCGCTATGCCTGGTAGTGTCTATGAAAAAGTAATCTCCAACGCCCAAGAAGCAAAAGCCCGTGATTCTCGCTTAATTGGTGTTACCCCCGTCAAAGATGGAGAAGCAGGAGAAATTTTTAACGATTTAATTCCTGTCTCTTTTGTAGATGAATTACTTTCTCCCATCCTGACAGTAATTCCCTTGCAATTACTGGCTTATCATATCGCCGCCCGGCGTGGTTTGGATGTTGATCAGCCTCGTAATCTTGCTAAGAGTGTGACCGTAGAATAGTATGAAATTATACTGATATACAATTGTGGAAAGATAATATAGTTGTAAAATTTATCCTGTAGGTGCATATGCAAACATCTACAGGAGTTTTTCTAGCTAGAAAAAGCAAGATTGCACACAAGCCAAATATGAGCGTTACTGTAAGGAAGGTCTCAACGGAAGCGTATTGCTTTATCTTTCCTTTATCGAGCAGTGATTACTCGTGTGAATAGAAGAATTGTCTATGACTAATACAGTCTGATTTTTTAACGTTTCACAAAATTTATCAATACAAGCTATGAAAAAGTGAATTCAGTTGAAAAATTATATCAACGTTCGAACAGTATTAGACATCTTCATCTGATGAAAAAGAATGTGGAGACGCGCCATGAAAAGAATGTATAGACACGCTATTTGAAGCGTCTCTACAACGATTTTGGATAACGCATAATTAATGTCTATTATTTAGACCTGTTTCAAAATCAGGAAATGGCTGTACAATCTGCATAATAATGTAATCTATATAAAGATGAGAACAGTGTGCAACAAGCACTGGAAATTACAAATATGCGATCATTAGCAGAGCAAGAATTAGATACTTTGTCTGGTGTAAAACGACAGCAAGCCTGGATTGCAATAGCGCTGACGCAAGATACAAATATTTTGCTTTTGGATGAGCCGACTACTTTTTTGGATTAGGCGCACCAGATAGAAATTTTAGATTTTAGGTAACTACAAACAACAAACAGTCGTGACAACAACATCAAAACCTCCTAGAGTATCTAACAAGCGTAGGAATTCAGCCCATCCTTTACATCGCTTGCTAGACTATGGAAGCCAATATCGCCAACAAATTTGGCAAGCAACAATATTTTCTATCATCAATACAATTTTAGACTTAGCGCCACCGTGGTTGATTGGGACTGCGGTAGATATTCTCGTAAAGCAGCAAGATTCTGTACTTGGCAAGTTGGGAATTCAAGATATATTTTGGCAATTTTTGTTCCTGTCATTTCTGACTGTCATTATTTGGATATTCGAGTCACTTTCTCAGTACGCCTATGATCGACTTTGGCGGAATTTAGCACAAAATATTCAGCATCATTTACGCTTAGATGCCTACAATCATGTACAAGAATTAGATTCAGCTTACTTTGAAGAAAGTAGCACAGGCGGTTTGATGTCAATTTTGAATGATGATATCAACCAACTAGAAGACTTTTTGAATTTTGGAGCGCATGAAATTATCAGCATTAGCACGTCAATTATCATTTTAATTGGTGGTGCTTTCTTGATTTTGCCTCCCTCTATTAGCCTAGCAGCAATGTTGCCAATGCCATTTATTGTTTGGGGTTCCTTTAATTATCAAAAGCGTCTGGAAGATCGTTATGCTGAGGTACGAGAAAAGGTAAGTTTTCTCAACTCACGACTAGCAAATAATCTCACTGGCATTAACACAATTAAGAGTTTCACTGCTGAAGAATATGAAAGTGCTAGATTGGCAGAAGAAAGTGAAGCATATAGAAGGAGTAATATCAAAGCAATTAAACTTTCTGCTGCATTTATTCCTTTGATCAGAATGCTAGTTTTAGTAGGGTTCACAGCCTTACTATTTTGGGGAGGTATGGCAACATATGCTGGTGTGATATCTATTGGTAACTACAGTGTTTTACTAGTTTTAGTACAGAGATTATTGTGGCCCTTAGTAGAACTAGGAGAAATCTTTGACAAATATCAAAGGTCAATGGCTTCTACCAATCGTGTCATGGATTTATTAGATACTCCCATCAATATTATTAGGGGAGATATATCTTTACCAATTGATAAAGTACGTGGTGAAATTGAGTTCAAGAAAGTCACTTTTGCCTATCAAAATAGAGAACCAGTCATTAAAAAACTATCCTTACATATTCCGGCAGGAAAAACTATTGCTATTGTTGGTTCTACAGGTTCCGGAAAAAGTACTTTAGTTAAATTAATACTGCGATTTTATGACATTTCTTCTGGAACTATTACTATTGATGGAATTGATATTCAACAATTAAATTTACGTGACTTGCGTCGTAGTATCGGCTTGGTAAGTCAGGATGTATTCTTATTTCATGGAACTGTTGCTGAAAATATCGCCTATGGAACTTTTGATGCTACCCATGAACAAATAATTGCAGCTGCGAAAATCACCGAAGCTCATGATTTCATTATGCAACTCCCTCAAGGTTATGAAACAATAGTTGGAGAACGAGGTCAAAAATTATCTGGAGGACAACGCCAAAGAATTGCTATAGCTCGGGCTGTTTTAAAAAATCCGCCTATATTAGTTTTAGATGAAGCTACATCAGCGGTGGATAACGAAACGGAAGCTGCCATTCAGCGTTCTTTGGAACGGATTACTTTGAATAGAACGACGATCGCGATCGCCCATCGTCTTTCTACTATCCGTAATGCTGATTGCATTTATGTGATGGAATATGGGCAATTTATAGAGTCAGGAACTCATGAAGAATTGTTGGATAAGAATGGGGTTTATGCTAGTTTGTGGCGAGTGCAGTCGGGTGTGAGTTAACAGCCAATAGTGAACAGTCAACAGTTATCAGTAACCTGTGTCTTAATCACTGTTTGCTGTTCACTGATTGAAATAATGATTTTTATTAGATGAATTTTGTTTTGTGTAAAGGTGAGAAAAATTTATTTCAACTTTATTCAAAAATTTATCCCTATTCTGTTACATTCCAAAGTAAGCAAGTAGTAAATAAGTGAAATTATCCAGAAACATACCAGGGTTTAAATTGATTCATTGCAGCAATTAAATGATGGAATCCCAGCAATAAATGTGAATTAGGTAAAATATCTAGCCAGGAATAAATTAACCAAAATAGTAAGAGTGATTGAATAATTAGGCGTTGCTGAATCAAAATATGAATTTACAATTCACTGGTATGACCAGACGTAGTAGAGACGTAGCATTGCTACGTCTCTACGTCTGGTCAATGATTTGGCATCGAACTACAAAAATGTATGCACACATAATTCATGACCAAATTCAGCAAGGCCCCTAATCATGCGTGGGAAATAGTGTTGGGGTACGACTAAGAAAAAATCATGAGCGATCGCGCTGCTAAATCTGAATGTATTGTTGAATTTGGCTTTCAATCGGCGCACGTTTAATTTCTCCCTCACAATAACCTAGTTCGTACATACTTGCAGCTTGAGAATCTTGTTGTGGTGGTATTTTAGGTTGTCCAGCCCACGCATCAGATTTTCCTAAATTAAACCAATCTTCATCAGTTATCCCAGAACCAGATTTGTTCTGCATTGTTTTTTGCATTTGGGCATCCCTAGTTCTGTTATGCATATCAGTTTCTTTCATAACTATCCCAGAGCGCTGCAAACAGCGTTTGTGCATAACGCCATTACCACAATCATAATAATAGTCCTGGTCATACATTACCTCTTCCCTAAGTATGAATCGCCATTGCTTTCCCCAAAGTAGAACGCGAAAGAAGAGCAAAAGAATAATCTTTTTTCCTCTTTCTTTTTGCCCTTAGGGTCTTTGCGGTTTTTTATTTACACAGTTTGTAGAATTGTCCCTACTTGGGAAGAAGCCCGAAGTTTGATTTTGGTGCATCGATAAGGTGTGCGAGGCGGTCAACCCTCTGAGGGTGTCAGTTACTATCTGATTTGACTCAAAGTCACGACAGCCAATAGCATCTTCTGTACAAGCCATGATTGGATTGACTGTGCATTTTAGGCGATGATCATTGGTGAAATAAGCACAACCACTACAAGGTACTTGATGTAGTTTCTTAACATGCTTAATTCCTTTCTTCATGGAAATCAAGATACTACAGAAACCCGAAATCAAAATCGTCCAAGCACATAAACCAAAAAACAACTTACTCAGCAGCATAAATCATCCTCTAAATTTCCCAAAAAATAGCCCGCAGCTAACAGCTGTAAAGCGCAGGCATGAATCTTATTGAGCTAGTGTTGGTGTCAAAATCCGAGAATTGAGAAAATAAAAATTATGAGTTTTTAGTTCTTAATTAACACCTCAAACTGAGCAAATATTTGTGTAAATTCAATTCGTTATTCTTGTTTCCTAATTTCTAATTCGATTGATGGGAACGCCAATAATGCCAGAAATAACCTGCAAGTGCTAATATTCCCAAAAAACACTGAATTGTTGCTAGAACATCACGCTCATCACCGTAAAACTCTTTAGGATAAACAGTTTCGTTATATCCAACAAATACAGCAGATATAAAACCCATCAAAGCTAAACCTAGCAAACTATAAGACAGAATTTCCTCACCATTGTCTATTGGTAAAATTTTTCTTACCCAAGTAAATGGTGGTACAAGAATATGCCACACACCACCAAATATTAAAATTAAACCAATCCAAATATGACCACCTATAACGTCTTCTAAGTTATCAACACTTGCCATTCCTAATAAAGTCCAATTACCATCTTTTAGTCCCACCAAATAACTAAATATTTTGACTGGGTCTAAATTCGGGTTACTAATCAAACGCACATCTCCTAAATGGGTATCATAAACTCCTCCAAAAAACATGGCTTTTAGAACTAATAAGAATGCACCAAAACCCAAAACAATCAGGTGATGTCCTAAGATTAAACCCAGTTTTTGCGAGTCATTCCACTCATAGTGAAATTTGGCAACTTGTCCGCCGCTACTGTATAAAATTTGTGGGCCGCGAAAAACATGAAACAAACCACCCGCCCCCAAGACAGCAGATGCAATCAAATGTAAAATGCCAATCACAAAATAAGGATAAGTATTGATGACTTCACCCCCAGCACCTACACCCCATCCTAAAGTTGCTAAGTGGGGTAACAAAGTCATTCTCTGCTCGTACATTGGTATGTCGGGAACAAAGCGCGTTACTTCTGAGATGGTAATTGCTCCTGCCCAAAACATAATTAAACCTGCATGAGCCACATGAGCTCCTAATAGTTGACCAGACAAATCTATTAAACGAGCATTACCAATTAACCAAGGTGAGTTTGTATTAGCTGCAAAGGTTTTATCAGTCGATATTGCCACTGTTCAACACCTTTTGAATGTGGATTTTACAAGTTTTAAGAAGATGACTTTTGCTATTAGCCTAGAACTAAAGTTCTAGGCGTACTTAGAATTAAGATGCAAGATATGTGTACAAGCTTTACGAGCTTGTTTCAATTGCACTCAATGCTCTTTCAACTCGTTTGAAGTCAAAACCAATAGCTCGTAATGCGTGCCACAAGTGACCTTGCAGGAAAAAGAAAGCTAGGAAGAAATGAGTGTTTGCTAACCATGCTCTGGAAGTGTAATTTCCATAAGGTAACTGAATAGTGTCAGCAAAATAGGGACAAACACCAAACTTGATCTCTAACGCAGGGCCGTAAAATTCCACAGGATAAGCTAGGGTGTTAACTGCACAAAAGTAAGCTGCAACAAAACCTGCTAAGGCAATACCACCCAAAGAATAAGAAAGAATTGCTTCACCAGAGAAAATGAGTAGTTTCTTAGCCCAAGGTAGAGGCTTGACAAGAATGTGCCAAACGCCGCCAGCAATCAAAAGTAAGCCAACGCAGATATGTCCACCAACTACGTCTTCTAGATTGTCGACACTAGCAAAGTGAGTTTGATAGCCAAAGATGACGAATGGGTTGAGAGTAGGTTCAGTAACTACCCGGACATCATGAATTGTGGTATCGTACAGTCCGCCCCAGAACATGGCTTTTGCTACTAACAGCAAAGCGCCAGCACCTAAGAAAAGTAGATGATGTCCCAAAATAAAGCCAAGTTTATTGGGGTCATCCCATTCAAAATGAAATTTACGCGCACGACCTGTTGCATCTTTTAGGTTCTCAGGACCCTTAAGAGTATGAAAAATCGCACCTGCACCCAAAACTGCTGATGAAATGATATGCAAGGCTCCAATGACAAAATAGGGATAAGTATCGATAACTTGACCACCTGCTCCCACACCAAAACCTAAGGTAGCTAAGTGAGGCAATAATATTAGTCCTTGCTCACCCATTGGTATATCTGGTTGATAGCGTGAAAGTTCAAACCAGGTAAAAGCCCCCGCCCAGAGAGTTGTTAAGGCTGCTTGTGCAACGTGAGCGCCAATAAATAAGCCAGAAAGATTGGCAAAACGAGCGTTACCTGCCCACCAATCATATTTGACTTTGGGATTATCGTAAGTTTGCATTGCCTAGCTGTTTACTCCTTATTGCTAGTAATAATCAAAAACTATTTGCCCTAATCTAAGGAAACACTTGCTTGTAAAGGTATTTACAAGCAAGCTATTTACTTGTTTGCTTGGACGTTGAGAGGAAACACAATTGAACCGTGGAAGATTCTGCCTAACTATACAAAAACAAACTCAATCCATAAGCAGATTTTGCAAATGGAATTGTACGCTGCTGAATCTGTTGAACGTAATGAGCAACAGTCCATGATTTAGAATTAAGTTTATTGAGAATTAGTATTAACAAGCAAGAGTATTTACAAAATGTAATAATTACCAGATTACTGAAAGTCCAAAATCTATATCTTTTCAAATAGGTGAAAACGCCTGTCCTGGGAACGTTTGCTTGATTTATCTGAGATATTGCAGTGTAGAGCGATCTTAAAGAGATAGATTAATCTTAGAAGTAAAATTTACTCTGCATAATTATGCTACCAAGTCCGGCTAATTACTTACGATATTATTCTGATGCAGTTGGGCATTGGGAATTGATTTTTCCCATTACCCATTATTAATTACCAATTACTGGCTTTCACAGATATGATAAGTCTTCAAACGCACAACTATAGTGAACAACAAGATCCCCGACTTCTTTAAGAAGTCGGGGATATGGCTCTCTCATTTTCACTTTTGCAGATAGGATTGCTGTAGATAAACAACTAAACTCGATTTAGTGGGGATCTGAATCCCCCCACTAATTGCCTTCTAACTCCTGTTTTATTCAATTATCTTAGATGCAGTCGATGAAACGACTTAAGCAGCAACAGGTTCCAACAATTGGATGTTAGAAAAGATAAACTCTTGAACAGAGGGTTGGTTCTTGGTATCGGTGCTGATAAAACGGCGATTCAGAATAAAGTAATTACCAACCTTTTCGTATTGATCTTCAAATTCACTCCTACCACCTTTTTGTTCGCCTGTTTGTGGGTCATGGTATACGGAGTCGTAAGTGTGAGAGAGGTAGCCTTCTCCAGTGTCATGCACGCTAAAGGTGTTAATTGTGACAACAACACCGTGGATATGACGATGAACAAGGCTGACTATGTTATTGCGGACTTTGTATTTATCGCCTGTGGACTTACCACCAACGATAATTTCAACAGCGCCTGTCTCATCGGTATCACCGTAGCTAAAAGTATTGGCTCCGTGGGTTTCTTCAAAGCTACGACGGATACGATGAACAGCTATTTCCCAAGCTTGATGATTAATCGCCTGCTTGGCTTGTTCATCTTCTACTTCAAACACTTCTGCTTTGAGATTGGCGTTAACGCGAATTTTGCCTGTAAATACCTGCTCATCTTGTTTGTAGGTTATATCTGCGGTGTATCCAGGGAAATTATGATCCCAAGTGTAACGGTTCTCGTAGGCAGCGCGGAAGAGTTCTTGAGCAGATACTTGTGTTGCAGTCATTGGTTTCTCGTATATTTGTTAGTTTATGTTAGTTTTTTAGCTTTGCTACTATTAGCTAGCATAGAAGTAATTCTAAAGCCCGCCTAGTCCCCAAGTGGGTACACTCTATGGTTAGTTCTCTCCACAGTCTCTTTGATGCGATCGCCAAAGCTAATAACGAACAAGAACTACGACTCGCTGTGACGAACACAGTCGGGGAGCATTTTCGTGTGGAACGTTGGGGTCTATATCTCTGTGATGACCTATCTACAGCAGAAAACGTTGAGGTACAAAAGATTCCGGAAGTCTGTTTAGAAGGAAATCCGGTTGGACGCTATGTGGTTGAACGTCATGCACCCGCCCATGAAGAACTGATTTTAGCCCCTGGAGATTGGCAAGATATTTGCCCACGCCACGATCACGCCCACGTCATGAGTGGACCGATTGTTTGTGATGGTCGTCTGGTAGGAACGCTCAACCTCGCCCGCGCTGAGGGTCATCCTCCTTTTGACGCCAATGATTTAGCTGATTTGAGTGCTTTATGTTTACATTTGTCAGCCAAGCTTGCAACATTGAGGGCGAAACCAAAAACCTTCAATTCCCCCTTGGTTGGTCGCCTAACACCACGAGAGTTAGAAATTGCTGAGTTGGTAGCCCAGGGGTTAACCAATGCGGAAATTGGGGAAAAGCTTTTTATTACCCAAAATTCGGTGAAGCAAGCGTTGAAAAGAATGTTTCGCAAGCTGGGTGTTTCAGCAAGGGCGGAAATGGTGGCGAAGTTGCAGGATGTGATTTTATAGTAATTATCCCGGTGATAAGAAATCACATTCTTACACCAAGACGCGATCGCTATTATTTCTATATTTTTTGTGTTAAAAAATTAGGCGTTGCTGAATCTGGTCATGAATTATGTTTGTATACATTTTTGTAGAGACGTAGCATTGCTACGTCTCTACATATCCGTGAATTGTAAATTCATATCTTGATTCAGCAATGCCAAAAATTACGCTTCTTGATCCAGTACTACCCACATTCCGCAGGTAAGTGAAGAGATTGATGGTTGTTCTTATGGTTGACTTTCTGTGAGATATGCCATACAAAGTATAATCTTTTTTTAACCTCTAAGTATGATTTTCCTTAATCTGTATCATGTTTTCTAGTTTTTAGAGATATTTCACCAAAAGTATTTACTGAATTTAGAGGTTGTATGACCAGGGGTAACCACGTTATCTTCATTCACCCAGATGGAACTAGTCCATCTCACTACGCATTTGCACGGTTTGTAGATCTAGGTCCAGATGGTCGGTTGAATTGGGATAATCTTGACTATGCTGGTGTCTATTTGGGTCATATGAAAGACCAGCTTGGCGGAACTTCTAATGCTGGTGCTGTCACTCATGCTACTGGCGCTAAGGTTTACGCAGAATCTTTTGGCTTAAATGAAGATGGCTCACCAATCAGTTCACTTTCTGGTAACACTGGTAAAACCATAGTACAGGAAGCGATCGCAGCTCAAAAAGTAACCGCCTTAATTCAGTCCGGTGCTATTTATGAGCCGGGTACAGCGGCTTTTGTAGCTCAGGTGGGTGAACTTGAAGTTGATGGTAGAAGGATTCCACCCCGTCAACAAACTGCTGAGATTGCTAAGCAGGTAATTTTATCAGGTGTAGACTTTATTCTGGGTGGTGGCGAACTCAACCTTTTACCTGTAGGTACAGACGGCTTCCATGCCACAGCAGAAGAACTGAATGCTCTAAGTACCAGTCCTATTCAACGCCCCACAGAAAACCTCATTGAACTAGCCAAGAGCAAGGGCTACACTGTTGTTTACACAGAGGAACAACTGCGTGATTTGCTCGACCCATCTAAGTATCCCACTCCTCCAACCAAGGTTCTGGGTGTTTTTGCTCCGGTTCATACCTTCAATGATCGTCCAGAGGAAGTTTTAGCAGAACGAGGACTACCTCTATACGTAGAAACAGCACCGACAATCGCAGAAATGCTGGAAGTCACCCAGCAATTGATGGAAAAACACCCCAACTTTGACAATGGTTCCATCGCCATTGTCGAAGAGGAAGGAACTGATAACTTTGGTAATAACAACAATGCTGCTGGTACATTAGAAGCTTTGCGGCGTAGCGATGCTGCCATCGGTATAGCGCAGAATTTTCTCCAGAAGTACAATAATACCCTGATACTGACCGCTGCTGATAGTGACGCAGGTGGTTTACAAGTACGCGATCCACTGAATGCCAACAGACCAGTAGGTAACATCAACAATAATCCTACCACAGAACCACGTCTAGTTCCTCTAGACGGTATCACTGGCGCCAACACTTTACCCTTTGTCAGTGCGCCAGATGCAGACGGCGATGTCTTTAATTTCGGTATTGGTTGGGCAGGTACACCAGACTTTAGCGGTTCGATTGTTGCAAAAGCAGAAGGTCTCAATGCCGACAAACTACCTGCTACGGTAGATAATACTGGTATCTACGAGTTGATGTATGAAACTCTATTCGATACCGAACTAGAATCCCGTAACCCAACACCCAAAGCAGCGACAAAAGCCACCAAAAATACTGGCAATGTCATCTTTATTCACCCTGATGGAACTAGTCCTTCCCACTACATGGCATTGCGAAATATTGACAAAGGTCCAGATGGCAGACTCAACTGGGATAGAATGTCTCATGCAGGTGTGTACTTAGGACATATGGAAGACCAGTTAACTGGTACATCCAATGCTGGTGCTGTCACCCACGCCAATGGCGTGAAGGTATTCGGAGAATCTTTTGGTTTAAATGAAGACCAATCTCGTATTACCCCAGCTTCTGGTAAAACTGGTTACACGATATTAGAAGAGGCGATCGCTGCTGGAAAAGCTACTGCCTTGATTCAATCTGGGCACCTAGCCGAGCCGGGTACTGCTGCTTTTGTTGCAGAAACTACCAACCGCTTTGGTGACAATATTCGAGCCAGGGATAAGTACGCTGAAATCATCGAACAGGTTATCCGCTCCGGTACCAATGTCATCATGGGTGGTGGAGAATTATACATGTTGCCAGTGGGTACTACTGGATTCCATGTCACCGCTAAAATTGATGCTTCTGAAACCCGTCCCGAACGCCGCCCAAAAATCAACTTAATTGAACTAGCCAAATCCTTGGGCTACACGGTTGTTTACACAGAGGAACAGCTCAACCAGGTAGTCAATAGTCCAAATCCTCCCGAGAAACTCTTGGGTGTGTTTGCCGCTATTCATATCTACGACGACCAAACAGAAGAAGAACTGGGATTAAACACCCCTGACCCCTCACCACTGTACGTTTCCACAGCACCGACAGTCGCTGAGATGCTGGATGCTGCTTTAAAGATTATCTCTAAAGATCCAGATGGTTTCTTCGCCGTGGTCGAAGAAGAGGGAACAGATAATTTTGGTAACAATAACAACGCTGCCGGTACAATCGAAGCAGTACGGAGAGCAGATGCTGCTATTGGCGTAGCGATGAACTACGTTGATAATCAAGACCCCAACACCCTAGTAATCACGGCTGCTGACAGTGATGCTGGTGGTTTACAAGTGTTTCAATATACGCCATACAGCCGTCCTAGTGGTAATATCACCAGTGAACCAGAGCTAGCAGATAGCGAGCCTAGCGTACCTTTCATCAACGTAAATCCCACAACTAGTAACACAACTCGCAACTTCTTGGATGGTGAAAAAGGTAGCACAGCTAGCCTTGAATACCCCTGGATTCCTTTCTCTGCTCAAGACAGCATAGATGGGCCGATGGGCAACTTTGGCATAGCATGGGTTGGTACTCCCGATTTCCCCGGTAGTATTGTTTCCAAAGCCTATGGCATGAATTCAGATAAACTGCCCAGTACTCTGGACAACACAGAAATCTACGCCCTCATGTATGAGACACTATTTGGTGTTGCACCAGAAGTAGCTGCTGCTCAGCGAGAAACTCAACTCATATCTGGAACCCCTGGAGATGATTTCCTTTTTGCAGGTGCTCCTGATAGTCAGTTTGATGGAATCAATGACATTGTTTTCTTGGGTAGTGGTAACGACGAAGTTGATTTACGATTAGTAGTTTCTCCCATTGCTGGTAACAATCGTATAGATTTGGGTAGCGGCGATGATGTCATTTTTCTCAACAAGAATGATCGCGTTTTTGGCGGTAGTGGTGATGACATCTTTGATGCAGCTTATGGACAAGGTGGTAATCGTATTTCTGGTGGTGCTGGCGATGATATTTTCTTCCTTGGTAGTGGCGATCGCATCTTGGGTGACCATGGTAATGATCAATTCTATGTCCAATCCGGTGGTGATAACCAAATTAGCGGAGGTGAAGGCCAAGATCAATTTTGGATTGTCAGCAATGAACTGCCCCAAAGTGCTAACACAATTGTTGATTTTGAGATAGATCGTGATGTCATTGGTATTCTTGGCAGCACTGGCTTAGGCATTAGTGCTGATACTCTATCGCTGAATGTATTGAATGGTAACACTGAAATTGCTTTCGGCGATCACACTCTGGCTATTCTCAATGGTGTTACAGGTATAGATACTAACACTAGCTTTGTTTTTGCTTGATAGTTATTACCTCATCAGCATTGCGTACAGACGTAGAGACGTAGCATTGCGTACAGACGTAGAGACGTAGCATTGCTACGTCTCTACAAAATGTAGACAAACACAATTCATGACCAGATTCAGCAACGCCCAATTTTTAATCCCCAGCAGGGGGGATGTTTGCAGTAGAGGGCGATACGAGACAAACAACTAAATTGAACTTGAGGTAAAAGTTTTGTATCTAGAATTGCTGGAGTGGATAACCCGAAGTCTGCCGTTAGACAAGTGCTTACTAAAGTAAATACGATACAATTCACGACTGATGCTTATTCCATCCATCTGAAACTTCACCAACCCCATACTCTCTAATTGATGAGCAATCATTGGTTCTAGGTAAATACTGGGTTCTGAACTGACTAAGGCTGCAAAAGCTTCTACTAAGTTAGGATTTTCTTGCAGCATTACCAGTAGTCGCCGCAAATGAGTGCGATAAATTCCTGCTTCTGTAGCTGCTTGTTGCAACAGTTGCGATAATGAAATTTCTTGACGGCAAAGGTGGTAAAGAGCAATCCGCACCAAAGCTGGATGTCCACCAACCATTGCGATCAATTGTTCAGTTTCCTTGCTCTGCTGCCAATTGAGTCCATGACGTTTTGCCAATTCCTCAATTTGTGAGTGAGTAAACTCAGGTAACTGTAGTGGTAACCCTACGTTGCATAGAGATTGGCACAGATTTAGGGGTATGTAAAACTCTGTAGAGTAAGTCATGACGAGCCTTAGTTTTTGCCATATCTCCTCTTGTTGGGCTTCTTCATGCCACGAACGTAACAAAGGGATAAATTCTTGAGCTAATTCAGAGTATTCAAAAACTCGGTTTAGTTCGTTTAAAGCCAAAACCACGGGAGTATCAACAGACTCCATGAGATAGTTTTTGAAGTATAAGCTACAGCTTACCTTGGTACCAGTTTCTTGATCCCAGTATTCATCTAGCTTGGGTTCTAATTTCAGTTGCACAGAGACACTTTTACACAACCATCGCAAGAATCTATCAAGGTTGCTGAGAATGGCGACATCAACTTGATTGAAATCTAAACTCACAATTCGATAACCTAAAGCTTTGGAGCGTGCCAAAATCCTGAACATGAGGGAGGTTTTCCCCATTTCTTTAGGAGCTTTGATGTGAATCACGCATCCCGGTTGCGTAATTTCTCGATAAGCCAGTTCTTCAATTGGAGGACGACGAATGTAATATATCGAATCTAGGGGTACAGGACCACTAGGATATTTCAGGACAGTAGCCAGAGATTGGTAACTACTACAATCTTTTGTTGAATTTTGTATTTGTCGCCGTTGTGTTTCAACCACATGATGCTGACTAGAATAAATATTTACGTCTTCTTGATGATCCAAAAGATGGATATAGTCAAGTGATCTATAAAATTCACCACTTTTATCTGAACAAGTGTAATCTTCTTTTCTTAACTCAAGATTAAAGGCACTGAAGCAAAATTTCAAAGTCCGCTGATCTAGCCCAGTAGTAAGAGACCATAGGCGACTAATAGTTTTTGTAGATACTTTCATCCGCTCACTGAGTTCTTCTTGAGTAAAACGTTCTCCATTGTTTTCTTGTACTTCTGCTAACTCAATCGCAGCTTGTAAACGCTTCAACCCTATGGCAGTTAAGATGACACCGCGAATACGTTTTGTTTTTTGGTTTTCCATATATCTGTAGATAGATGCGTATCTACTTAAATTGATATAACTGGCTAGATTAATTTATTTTATTCATTTTATGTACATGCTCATTCTAACTTCAACTCCTCTGTTTAGAGAAACTTAAAGTTAAACAATTAATAATCTTAGATCTGATTCAAAATATTAACTTCTCAGTCTACAAACTTCGTTATGATATTCATTTATATCTGATTCATTTCAGATACTCAAATATATCATCTATGGGAAAATAACATTTGATATTGAGCTGATTAATAAGTAATATTTTTATTTTAAAAAATAAAAAAGTAACTCCAGAAGAACAAATATACCAAACAAATAGATATATTTATTATTAAAAATTTTATGATTTTTATGCAGTCTTGCTCATTGAATTATCTTTAATTATTTGCTCCGATATGATATGACAAATTTATTGGTATTTTTATATATTCATCATAATAAAGCCTTATGGTTTATTATCTGTTGTAACTACATAGTTGCAACCATATATTTGCTTGATATTGACAGTCAAAGCAGATTGTCGCTCGACGAAGCTCCCAGATCTAGAACTTTCATTTTTATCTTTAGTTATAGTTTGCTTAAGTTTTGTATTTATTCAAAAAAATGTGTAACTATCTAACTATCTTTTTTCCTTTGCTATAGAGCTTTTTGCCTTGAAATGTATATGAGATTACTCATAAAAATAACTCTGTAGATAGATTCACGCTCGCAGGATTTTTTAGATAAATTGCTAAGAAGTTTTTATGATTGGTTGTAAGTGAAGGTTAGTCCTTCATGAAAATTCTGTTAGTCGAAGACGATCTATCTATAGGTGAATTTCTCTCAACCACACTGACTGCCTATCGATATACCGTCGATCTTGCCACAGACGGTCAACTTGGATTGGAATTAGCTATCCAAGGAGAGTACGCCGTCATCGTGCTGGATGTTATGCTTCCTAAACTCGATGGATTGAGTATATGTCGTAAGTTACGTGAGCAGAGATGCCAAACTCCAATCCTGATGCTAACAGCAAAAGACTCAGACGAGGATGTTGTTGTCGGTCTAGATATGGGAGCAGACGATTATGTAACAAAGCCCTGCGAACCCTCTCAGCTGATAGCGCGAATTCGTGCTTTGTTGCGTCGTCAAGCAACTGCAATGTCTTCTTCAGTTCTGACATGGGGAAAATTGTGTCTCGATCCAAACTTGATTCAAGCAACTTATCAACAACAACTCATTAACCTTAGCCCTAAGGAATACAGCTTACTAGAGCTTTTTTTACGGTATCCTCAACGCATCTTTAGCCGTAGCGCCATTATTGATCACCTGTGGTCAATTGATGAATCACCTACAGATGCTGCGGTGACGAACTTGATTAAAGACCTGCGGCGTAAACTGAAAACAGCGGGGATGATGGAGGAGCTAATTGAGACAGTGTATCGGTTGGGATACCGATTAAAGGTTGCGCCGAACGGAGACATACAAGAGAAACAAGATCAAGCAGAACCAAAAGATGAGAAACAGACTGATCTAGAGCCAGAGGGCTTAGGTCTGATTCAAGAGGTAGCACAGGACTTTCAGGCTTCATTGGCAGAAAGAATCGATGTTTTGGAAAAAGCCGTGCGATCGCTCCAAATTGACAATTTTGACTCTGCACAACGAGAACATGTCATCGACGAAGCACATCGATTAGCAGGCGGTTTAGGGACGTTTGGATATGCTAAAGGCTCAGAGTTAGCGCGAGCCATTGAACACCTATTGAGAGAGAAATCTGAATTTGGCAAGCAAGAATTGAACCAATTTCTGCAACTGCTAGCACAGTTGCAACAAGAAATCGATCAGCCACCAGTCTCTATGATCTCCCAGCCACAAACCGGGATCATGCCTTTAATATTGGTGATTGACGATGACCATCTCTTTTGTGAGTCACTACGACAAGCCGCACCCATGCGAGGACTGCAAATCGAGATTGCTGACAAGTCAACTCCACTACATCAAATCGCCAACAATCCCCCTAGTGTGGTTTTAGTCAGTTTTGATCGTAATTCCATGGCGGCGAGGTTAACTTTACTGGAAAAGTTGAAAGTACATTTTCCGGCAATTCCAGTGCTTACCCTAGCTGAGGAAGATAGTTTAGACACTCGAATTACCGTTGCTCGTTGGGAAAATGGTCGTTATCTGCTCAAACCCACCACTACAGATGAGGTATTTGAGGCGATCGCCAAAATTTTGCCATCACCCACCATTCCCAATGCCAAAGTGATGATTGTTGATGATGACCCGGTGCAACTGCAAGCCTTAACAGCTCTGTTGCAACCTTGGGGAGTTCAGGTGACATGTGTTTGCAATCCGCAACAGTTTTGGCAAGTGCTAATCTCTACCGAACCAGATTTGCTGCTGTTAGATTTGGAAATGCCCAAATTTAATGGATTTGAACTGTGTCGGGTTGTGCGGCAAGACTCAAAATACGCAGATTTACCCGTACTCGTTGTCACTGCTCATACTAGTACTAGCTCTATTCAGCAAGTGTTTGCAGCCGGAGCAGATGAATTCATTGCTAAGCCTATCGTTGGGCCAGAACTAGTGACTCGTGTACTAAGCCGGATTGAACGAACTCGGATGCAACAACAACTGCTGCGTTGCCAGCAACAGCAATTGCAAGTATCTCCAAAAGAAACAAAAATTGATTTATTAACTCAAGTGGCAAGTCGTCACTATTTGGCTGAATTCCTGGAGCAGCAATGGCAACGCCTCATCCACAAACGAAGTTGGCTTTGTTTAATTATCTGTGATATCGATCATTTTCAGGCTTATAATGATCACTACAGCTATCAAACTGGGAATACTTGTTTGCAACAAGTAGCCCAAGCGATTTGCCAATGCATTGACCCTAGCTGCGATTTAGTAGCCCGATCTGGTGCAGACGAATTTATGATTGTCTTGCCAGATACGTCTTTGGATAGTGCGTTGCAGGTCGTAGAGCGAATTCAGCAGGCGATCGCTAATCTCCAAATTCCCCATCCCTCTTTGACCAGAAATAGCCACATCACCTTAAGTTTCGGTATCACAGGTGCTATACCAACCCCAGAAAAATCCTATAGAAATTTGATTGCGACTGCTAATCAAGCACTTTCTACTGCAAAGGCAAGAGGGTGTAATACCTACTGCTTGTATTCTTTGTAAATAAAATCAGCGTGTAATTCCCTAATTGACATGGCTATTCTAATCTCCGCAACTCCCATTTCCCTTGTGTATCCAAGTGTAGGAGAACATGAGCAAATCCCCATCACACTTACTGGCTGAGGCAGAGAAAGCACAAGTTCTGGGTAAATTCACTGAAGCAGAAGAATATTATGAACAAGCGATCGACACAGCAAAAGCAAATGGATCTCTGCAAACAGAAGCTTTAGCCTATGAATTAGCTGCGAGGTTTTATCTCGAGCGGGGTAGGCTCAGGTTTGCTCAGAATTACATCAAAGAAGCACACTACGCTTACATACGCTTAGATGCAACGGCAAAAATAAAAGAGTTAGAAACACAATATCCCCAGTTACGATCTGAACTATCACCAGCCGACAGCCACACTTCAACAGATTTAGAAGCTGTTATTAGAGCAAATCAGGCAATTGCGAGTGAAATTGAACTCGAGCGATCGCTCAGTGTCTTGATGAAAATTCTGATTGAGAATGCTCAAGCACAAACGGGTTATTTAATTTTGCCTTGCCAAACAGCATCAACAAGCACAGAAAAATGGGCGATCGCAGCCTCTGGCACAATAGATATTGCCACAAACGAGCAAATCATTTTATTGCAATCTCTGCCGATTGCTGATCACCTGCCTGCATCGGTGATTGATTATGTGATCCAGACTTTAGAAAGCGTAGTTGTGGATAATGCTACCCGTGAGGGCAATTTTATTAATGATACTTATATTCAACAACACCAAACTAAATCAATATTGTGTGTGCCACTGCTTCATCAAGAAGAATTGCTCGGCATTGTATATCTGGAAAATAATATTACTAATGGGGTATTTACAAAAGAGCAATTAAAAGTAATAAAACTACTATCTGCACAGGCAGCAATTTCACTTCACAATGCCAAACTGTACAGCCAGTTGCGTGAAACTGAACAACAATTACGCGCCAGAGAGCATCGACTAAATCAGATTCTTGAGGCGATACCGATAGGAGTGACAGTACACAATACCACTGGTGAATTCATTTACAGCAATCTGAAGGCACAGCAGTTACTGGGGATCACCGCTCCACTAGAAGTCACAACAGAGCAACTATCACAGGTTTTTCAAGTTTATCAAGCTGGAAGTGATCAGCTCTACCCCACTGAACAACTGCCCATCGTGCGTGCTTTTGCAGGTGAATCTGTCAAAATTGATGATCTGGAGTTGCGTCAAACTGATAAAACTGTGCCTTTGGAGGTTTTGACAACTCCCATTTTTGATGAGACAGGCACAGTCATTTATGCGATCGCAGCTTTTACTGATATTACCGAACGCAAACAAGCACAGAAACTCTTAGCCAACTATCATCAAACTCTAGAAGCTCAAATTGCCGAACGCACAGAAAAACTACAGCATTTGTTTAACTTTGCCCCGGATGGATACCTAGTTACAGATGCACAAGGCAGAATCTTAGAAGCAAACCATGCGATCGCAACGCTACTTTCTGTAGAATCGGGATTTTTAACTGGCAAACTCTTAGTTAGTTTTATTCCAGCATCTGCTCGGCGAGCATTTCGTACGCAATTAAATCATTTATCCTCACTCCCAGATAAACAAACCTGGGAACTCAGCCTGCAACCCCGTCAGGGTGAGCCTTTTCCTGTTGAAATTACAGTTGCTCCTGTGCGTGATGCCCAAAAACTCATTGCTCTACGTTGGCTGATTCGAGATATTACTGAACGCAAACAAGCCGAAACAACCCTACGCGAAAGTGAAGAGCGATTTCGCGAAATAGCAGAAAATATCAATCAACTTTTCTTTGTCTGGTCTGCGGATTCTCAACAGTTTCTTTATATTAGTCCTGGGTATGAAAAGATTTACGGACTAACTTGTGAGAGCCTTTATCAAAATCCCAGATCCTGGCTAGAGGTGGTACATCCAGATGATCGCCCATCAGTATTGCAGTCTCTCGCTCAACAGTATCAAGGCAAACATGCTCAGCGAGAATATCGGATTATGAAATCGGATGGTACAATTCGCTGGATGTTTGCCGAAGTGTTTCCCATTTTTGATCAAGCAGGAAACCTCGTACGCTACATCGGATTAACAGAAGATATCACTGAGCGTAAACGTGCTGAAGAAGCTTTGCGTCAACGGAAACAAGAATTTCGGGCATTAGTGGAAAATGCCCCAGATGTGATTTCTCGAGTTGATCGAGAATATCGCTTCCGCTATATCAATTCTCGTGTTGAACTAGAAACAGGCATTCCGCCAGCACAGTGGATTGGTAAGACTGAGTTAGAAATGGGTTTCCCCCAAACCATTGTCAACCCATGGCACGCAGCCTTAGAGCATGTGTTTGAGACGGGACAGGAGCAGATTTATGAAACTGAGTTTCCCTGTCCTAAAGGAATAAGTTATTGGCTTTGTCGTCTGGTTCCAGAATTGGCTGAGGATGGTTCCGTTGCAACAGTTCTGAGCATTGGGCGAAATATTACTGACCGCAAACGGGTAGAGGAAGCGCTGCGAGAAAGTGAACAGTTTTTACGCAGTATCTATGAAGGCATTGCCGCTGGGGTGTTTATCGTTGATGTGCTAGAAGATGGCAGCTTTCGCTATGTTGGCATTAACCCCGCCTACGAGCGTATGTCTGGACTGTTATCAGAGGAAGTGGCAGGCAAAACCCCCGAACAAGTATTTTCACCAGAAGATGCACGGGCTGTTACTACTCGTTATCGTGCCTGCATCATAGCTAGAGAACGAATCACTTATGAAGAGCGTCTAGTATTTAAAGGCAAAGAAACCTGGTGGATTACGAACCTGAGTCCGTTGCAAAACAAGGATGGGCAAATTTATCGTTTGATTGGCAGTTGCTTCAACATTACCAGGCGGAAAAAACTGGAGCAGTCTTTGCAATTACAAGCAGAACAGGAACGCCTACTCACTACCATTACTCAGCACATTCGTCAATCACTCGACCTGGAACAAATTTTGAAAACTACAGTAGTCGAAGTCCAGCAAACTCTCCACACTGATCGCGTATTGATCTTCCGCTTAAATCAAGATGGTTCGGGACAGATAATCGAGGAAGCCGTGGTTCCAGAGTATCCCATGACATATCAAATGCGCTGGGTCGATGAATGTTTCCCTGATGACTGTTATGAGTACTATCGCCAAGGAAACCCTCGCATTTTACCAGATGTGGCCAAGGATGAGTGGGGGGCGTGTCTGGTTGAGTTTATGCAGCAAATTGGGGTGAAATCCAAAGTGGTTGCCCCCATTATCCAAACCTTGGAAGATTCTTCAACCAAAGTTTGGGGATTGCTCATAGTTCACACCTGCTCCCACTACCGCCAGTGGCAAGCATCTGAGGCAGAGTTTTTACAGCAAATCAGCAACCAGTTAGCGATCGCCATTCATCAAGCCAACCTGTATCAGCAGTTACAAATTGAACTAGCTGAACGCAAACAGATGCAATTAGTGTTGCAGGAACGCCAAGCAATATTGCAGGCGATCGGGGACAATTTGCCCAGAGGATTCATTTTCCAAATTGTTCATGTTCCAGATCAGGGAGTTTACTTCTCCTATATTAGTGCTGGAATTGAAGACCTGATTGGGCTGAAGCCAGAAGCAATTATCCAGGATGCTAATGTTCTCAGGAGCTTAATCTATGAAGAAGACAAACCTGTCCGCCAAAAGTTAGGCCTGAAATCTCTCAAAACGCTGTGTATTTTTGAGATGCAGATGCGGTTTCGCACCTTACAAGGAAACATTATCTGGTTAGATGTGCGCTCAACGCCCCGACGCTTGCGGGATGGTCGGACAATTTGGGATGGCGTAGGTATAGACATCACTGATATCAAACAGGCTGAAGATGCATTGCGCCAGAGCGAAGAGCAATTCCGTAGGGCGTTTGATGCTGCACCCATCGGCATGGCATTAGTTTCACCACAGGGACAATTTCTCAAGGTGAATCATTCCCTGTGTGAAATTGCTGGATACACTGAAGCAGAAATGCTTACTCTCACGTTGAAGGATGTCATCCATACCGATGATCTCGAGGCTAGTTTAGAAGCTATGCAACAGATGTTGGCGAATGACATTCGTGTCTATCAGGTGGAGAAACGATATCTGCACAAGCAAGGAGATGTGATCCATATTCTGTTGAATGTGTCGCTTGTCAAAGATCAACACAGACAACCGCTCTATTTTATTGTTCAAATTCAAGATATTAGCGATCGCTACAAAGTTGATCGCATGAAAAATGAATTTATTTCGATTGTGAGTCACGAACTCCGCACGCCATTAACTGCTATTCGCGGTTCTCTGGGAATTTTAGAAACGGGTATCTTTGATCATGAACCCGAACAAGCGAAAGAAATGCTGCAAATAGCTTTTAATAACAGCGATCGCCTTGTGCGTTTGGTGAACGACATCCTCGATCTCGAACGACTAGAGTCTGGCAAAACCCAACTTGTAATGGAAACATGCGAAATCGCTGATCTGGTACAGCAAGCAATTGAGACAGTGCAGGCGATCGCCAAAGAAGCCGGGGTGGAAATTTCCGTGATGATTGCAAATATGCAAATTTGGGCAGCACCCGATGCGATCATCCAAACATTGATCAATTTGTTAAGTAACGCTATCAAGTTCTCACCTGCGGGTGGTAGAGTTTGGATAAGTACAGAGTTGGTGAGTGAAGAAAGACACGGGGGACAAGCAGGACAAGAAAGTAATCTTTCTCCCCTGTCCCCCTTGGATCCCCAATCCCCCCAATCTCCCAGTATCCTATTTAAAGTCCGCGACCAAGGACGTGGCATTCCTCCAGAAAAGCTCGAAAGCATTTTTGGACGCTTTCAGCAAGTTGATGCATCTGATTCTCGTCAAAAAGGGGGAACTGGGCTAGGATTATCCATCTGCAAGAGCATTGTTGAGCAACACGGTGGACTTATTTGGGTAGAGAGTGTGCTGGGACAAGGAAGTACGTTTTATTTCACATTGCCCCTCAGGAGGAGAGAGGCATGATCAAACGCGTTCTAATTGTAGACGACGAAAAAGATATTCGTAGAGTCGTTCAAGTCTCCCTGGAAAAATTTGCAGGCTGGAAAGCCTTCCTGGCTGAGTCAGGTGAGGAAGGATTACTCAAAGCCAAAACTGAACAACCCCTCGACGCTATTCTCCTAGATGTGTCAATGCCAGATATGGATGGATTTCAGGTTTATGCTCGCCTTCGTTCGGATGTAGCGACGCAATCCATTCCAGTTATACTGCTTACAGCTAAGGTGTTACCCAGCGATCGCCAACGCTTTGCCAAGATGGGAGTTGCTGGTGTGATCACCAAACCGTTTGACCCCATGACAGTTTGGAATCAGGTAAATACTATTTTGGGCTGGTAAGTTGAGAAAGCAAAAGCAGATAATCATGCGATAATAATAATCAACTGGTTTTAGAAATTGCTTACAAGTGTCTTAGTTTTTGGCTTTATTCTTCTGTGTAAATTAATTCAACCCTAGAAAAGCCCAGTGACAGAGTTTAATTCATCTTCAAAATCCCCCCTTGGGTTTGCTATTGAGCGACCCAAGGTAAATTCAGTCATGTCTGGTAAGCTCATTTTACTCATCGATCACGAAGCTTCTGTCCGAGTGATTTTGCAAGTTTGTTTAAGTCGCCTTGGTGGCTGGGATGTGCTGTCAGTTTCCTCGCTCAGTCAAGGGCTGGAAGTTTTGATGCTTAAAGAAGCATTATTGATCAGAAGACCCGATGCTATTCTTCTAGATATGCCAATGCTCGCAACAGATGGTCTTGGGGTTATTCAAGAATTTAGAAACCATCCACTTATCCAACCAATTCCAATTGTTTTGATTACCGCAAAAGCCAGCTGGTTTTCACCTCAAGAGCTTAAACAGATGAGAATTGTCGGGGCGATCGCCAAGCCTTTCAACCCAATGAAACTGCCCAAACAAATTACTGACATACTTAATTGGGAATTATAACTAAGTTAAAGCCTACCTAAGGTAACTTGCTCTTACGAGCGTCTACACTACAAACCTATCAAAATTAGTGTGTTGAACTACTAATAATAAAAAACTTAAGTCAAACCTTAAAATGAAGATATTCACTAGTAAATATTGTGATAACAGGCAATAATTTCTTGAGAAGCAAAATGCTATTGCTTAGTAAACTCTGAACCTAAAATTACTGTGAAGTAGAATTTATTGGACAAAATGACAGATTGACGTTATGACAAATTGGCGCTAGGATTAATGCTTTCATAAGGAAAACCCCAGTGGCACTGGGGCTGGCTTGAACGTTTCCTATGTCACTATAGTCACATAGTGGCTATTCCGAAACAGTGAATCTCACCCATCAAATTGGGTAAAAGTTAACCCCGGTCGCATCGGGGTTAATTCTGGGCTGGCGCTGCAAATAGTTACGGCCAGAGGATATAGCAGTATCTAGCAGCAAAAACATGAGGTGTATCAGATGTTTTTTTGTCATTTTTACACAAATTCTCAACATGAAAAAATGACAAGTCATGGCATATGGTTCACCCTTACTACTATATTTCGTGGCAATAGGCAGTCCTGCAACAGGCAATAGAGCAACAGGCAATAGAAAAGAAAGCTCTTTAAGGTGTAGCTAGCTTCGCAACAATGAAATAGGAATCCAATATCTGTAGTAATCTCATCTGATTCCTCGACAAGGAGAGACAAGGAAGAAATTTTTCACAGAAAGTCGGCAGGCAAATTTGACTCCAATCAATTAGTGATATCAAATTTAAGAAAGATTGCGACAGATGTAAAATTCAAATTTTCTTCAATAGAGCTTTCGCAATCAAAAATCCACAATTCACAAGATTATCAAAATTTGATGCTAAACAATAGATGATAAAATCGAAGTCTGTTGATTTACAATCATGAGTTATTTGATTGTAGTAACCTTAAATTTGTTAGATATGTTTTATTATTTATCTCTTATATATTCCTTATAAATTGCTTATTTTTACAAGCTAAACTAACACAGACAATACACATAAATTATGAAACTTGTTCTCTCAGATCTGTTAATGAAGGAGTTTCATGGAATAAAAATTTAAATTTGATAAATAACAGGAATTTACAAAATGATTGCGAAAGATGTTTTACAAAAGCTATATCCGGAGATGCTGTCAACATATTTTGTGTTTTAGATTTTTAATTGTAGATTGTTTTCAATCCAAAATCTAAAATTGACAAACCCAGAATCCAAAATTCTATATCTTAATTATTGTCCTGATTAATTAGTAATTTTTCTTTTGTCATTTAGCTTATGTAGATAAGGATATTTCCTGAATTCTCAGGTTTTCATAAATATGAGGAATAGAATTAATAACTTGTCACGTACAATATTATTTCTGCTCATACTATTGCTTTATTTACCATTTGTTTGACTCGATAATTATAACCAAGCTTCAAATATACGCCTTTCATGAGATCAACATTTTGAAGTACCATGCCTTATCAACAAACAGTTGCCAGACCCCTGTTAAAGCATTTATCTATAAAAGCAAAGCATGATAAATCGCATATGCAATTTATCCATGCAAGCAAAGTAATTGTGGTGACGATCATTTTTGTTCCCGCTAGATTACATCATCAAACAAGCAAGCAACAATCACTTAAACAGTTGCATTACCACCTTCGACAACGACAGCACCCTTGGGGTATAGAAAGCATCGGTCTGAATATCTCTTTAAAGCAATTGCACTAGCCAGAAAACCAACGGAGTGCAGAGATGAACATTTTGAAAACACAGTCATACAATAGGACAGATCTTATGGAAAATCCTATTAGCCTAATCATTGCTTGTTTTAGAGACCAAAAAGAAGCTGCTGAAGTACTTGAGGAGCTAAAGCTACTTAAAAAAGAAAAAACTATCGGCCTTTGGAATGCAGCAGTTATTACTAAGAATCAAAACGGTAAGCTGTCTCTGAAAGAGATAGCCCAAACAGTAGGAATTAAAAGTGATGCGGGTATTTGTGGCATTTTAGGTGCCATTATCGGCATTGTTGCAGGTGGGCCAATTGCAGGCATTGTGTTAGATACCGCACCCCGTGCTTTTAGTGGAAAAGTGATCAATTTGGGGTTTGACAACCGAGAACTTAGAGAAATTGGGGACTCTATGGTTCCTGGTAGTTCTGCCATCGTAGCCATTATTGAAAATAAGTGGGTTGAAGAACTAGTTTACACCCTGACAAAAGTAGGAACCGAAATCATTCGTCAGCAGCCCAAGGATACAGTAGCCGACGCGATCGCTTTTGATGGTTGTTTTGAGGATACAAACAAAATAAGTACAAAAGTTGCTTTGTAAAAACTAGAACAACACCCAAATCTGTGTTGACCAGAGCGAGGTTCTTGGCAACTTTTGGTGATGATGAAAGGTTACGCGCCTTAAGGCAGAGGGCAGAGGGCAGAAGGCAGAAGGCAGAAGGCAGAAGAGAGAAAGGAATAAGTAGTAAGTTCAACTCAAACAGTTTTTGGGTGCTGTGGTTACCGTTATTCCAGCAACTGAGAAGGTAATCATGATTGATAAGGGTTGAGAAGGCTCAGACCTTGGTCGCTACGTTGGCGACGTTCGGTAAAAGTTGAGCTACGCAAGTAATTATATACGGTATTTTTAGCAACTCCCAGGGATTGAGCGATTGCTTGCACTGATAAGCCAATAGACCGTAAGCTCCAAACTTGCTCATGGATGTCCCTCCGTCTGGCCTGTGCCTTGGCGGATTGGACTTTTCTTTTTAAAGATGTGTTTTGGGGAAACCTTGGCACAACTGGGCAGGAATTAGCCTCAGCAATTAGGGAAAGGTTGTGTGCTGTTTCCACCTCTTTTAGCACTTTAGTATCAGTACTAAAGACTTGTTTTTCCATTTCTTTAAGTACTTCGGCGTGAATACTAAAGACTTGCTTAAGGGTTTGAGATAAGTTCTGCAATAAGTGAAAATGGTCTGCAACTTGAATGGCTTCTGGCGCTCCTTGGCGAATACCACTTTCATAAGTTTTTGACCGATCTCGTGAGACGATTTTGATACCAGGATGAGCTTTTAACCATTCTGCTAAGGTTTCAGCTTTTGCGTCTTTGAGTAGAGCGATTTAAAAAATATATCTTCGCCTTTGTCAATATCTATAACCTATTACACAAAATTAGTTGATCGCACCAGTAGTAAAAGTTAGTAGAAAATTGCTATGAGCTACACTAGGAGACTCAGGCGTTTGAGTCCGTTTTCACGGACTTGGGCTATGAGGGTTGAACTTGAGTTCAAGGCGCACTCAGGGCGAGGTGCAACTCAGGTGAGTAGAGGTTTAATCATGTATTATTTTTGTTATTATTTTTAATATTTCTTTAGATATGTTTATATTATGCCTACAGTAAGAGGCAAATAACACCAAAGTAAGAGCAAATATAAAATAAAAATCGTTTTCTTTTGGAAGAACCTAATTTTTGCAGTCTCTTCTTATAAAATGACACATTTAATAAATCTCTTGTTGTATGAGTTATTTGTTTCTGGAAGAAAATTTGAATAAAAAGCAAATTCTTGTTGTCGACGATGTCATCGATAATTCTTTGCTACTGGCAACAATCCTAGAGTCTGAAGGCTATCAAGTTGACATTGCTTCTAGTGGATATACAGCAATTGCTAAAATTGAAGCCAATCCACCAAGCTTAGTATTGTTGGATTTAATGATGCCTGAATTAGATGGTTACGAGGTCGCCAAATGGATTCGACAAAACCAGCCTTTTGTTGCAATTGTGATCGTGACTGCCTATGACGAATTACCAACATTCGATCAGCAGCAATTACAGATAGATGGATTTCTTCACAAACCCATCAATATTGATGAATTATTGATGCAAGTGCAGGCTATTCTAGAAAAATAATGAAGGGGAAAATTACAATAGAAACTATCTTACTAAAAATTAGTCAGATAGTTTCTGATTTAAGTTATTGGTAATGCATGAATACCACAGGGACAATCCGCAACTTTCTTCCTAACTCAGATAATTGAAACTTGCGCTGAAGTGATCGCGGTAAATCTTCAAAAGAAATAGGTACAAAACCAAACCGGTGATAAAATTCAGCCAGACGCTGACCTAGACACTCCAGGTATAGCGGTTGAGTAGCAGCATGGATTAAATGCTGAGTCAGAACACTGCCCAAATTGCGATCGCGCCAATTTGGTTTAACCACTAAACTACCAAGTTCTTGTGCGCCGGAAAATTTACGTAGTTGTCCACAAGCGACTATTTGTTGATCATATTCAATTACCCAGAATTGTTGCCACTTTAATTGTGTAGGGTCAAGTTTAGCTGACAGCACCAACCACCGAATTGACCAGATGTCAGCTGGTGTTGCTTTGCGGAGAATACAATCACTTGGCAAAGATAAATCATCTTTTTTCATCACAAAATTCGGCGCAAGTAAAAGCAAATTCGCGTTACACTTTTAATAATTAGTAGTAAATTTTTTATTGCTCATCTTGGCTATACCAATTTTAAAAAGGATTGTGACCGATGAAATGACATCAATCCAAAATCTTGTTAGAGTATTAGCTAGCAATTCAAAGAGTGAACAAGTATGTGAAAAAAATAAATATTTAGTAGAAGTTACTGTTTGAAATTTACAGACTTATAAAAGTTTATATTAACCATTCCGTTGAGCGTTCCCCTAAATCTAAAGGAATACTGACAGCTTTTCCAAGTCGTGGACGTTCCCGTGTTCCTTGAATAAATTCTTGTACCTGTGCTGTTCCACCTAAGTAATTCAAATAGTTTGCAATACTATCCAAATGCTCTTGGTACTCAGCCTCACTTAAGGGAAAAGAAGCTTGTTCTAAATATTTCCACATGACTTGCAAAAATATTTTACCTTGAGTGCGGCGCAGTTGAACATCATAAGAGCGCCCCCACTTTTCTAGCAGCAGTTGACGTAATTCTTGTCCTGTCATGACCGTTCTCAATTATATTTTACATTTAGTTATGATGTTAAGTTCAGTTACTCAAGTATGATAAGAATATAAAGAAATGTAATGCTACAAGAAAAGATGCTAGAAATATCTTAAAAAGAAAAACTGGCGTCTTTGTGGGCATGGTCATCAAAACATAGGCATGAGTCTCTCGATAATTAGAACTCAAGTCAAAATTGTTTACAAAATACACCAAGAACGCATAAATTATGGCTCAATTTTCCGAATCAATGGACGTACCCGATATGGGGCGACGCCAGTTCATGAATCTTCTGACTTTTGGAACCGTGACCGGAGTTGCCGCAGGGGTATTATTTCCCGTTGTCAAGTATTTTATACCGCCTGCTAGTGGTGGTGCTGGCGGTGGTACAACTGCCAAAGATGAATTAGGTAAAGATGTCAGTGTCAGCAAGTTTCTAGAAAGCCATAATGTGGGCGATCGCGTTCTAGTGCAGGGACTAAAAGGCGACCCTACTTATATTGTGGTAGAAAGCAAAGAAGCAATTGGTGATTACGGAATTAATGCGGTTTGCACCCACTTGGGTTGTGTTGTACCCTGGAACGCTGCTGAGAACAAATTCAAGTGTCCCTGTCATGGTTCTCAATATGATGCAACTGGTAAAGTTGTCCGGGGACCTGCACCGCTATCTTTGGCTTTGTCTCACGCCTCTACACAAGAAGACAAAATTGTCCTCACTCCTTGGACAGAAACTGACTTCCGGACAGGCGAAGAACCTTGGTGGGTCTAAATTTCAGTGAACAGTAAACAGTTAGTGAATAAGCAAACCTGATAACTAATAACTGACAACTGTTAACTGATAACAAATCTCCTGTATTATTTGACGTTGCTCCTAGAAACTAGTCCTTAAGAGATGAGAAAAGCCTTGACACCAGCGAGACTAACTCGTAGTGCTAGAGTAATTACCAAAACATTGCTCATTGCGATCGCTACTTTGACATTTTTCTTCACTAGCGATCTAGCCCTTCCTCAATCTGCCGCTGCTTATCCATTTTGGGCCCAGCAAACCTATCCCGAAACACCCCGCGAACCAACAGGACGGATCGTATGCGCTAACTGCCACCTAGCAGCTAAGCCAGCGGAAGTAGAAGTTCCCCAATCAGTTCTGCCTGACACAGTATTTAAAGCGGTAGTAAAAATTCCCTACGACACCAGCGTTCAACAAGTAGGTGCTGACGGTTCTAAAGTTGGTTTGAATGTCGGTGCTGTGTTAATGCTCCCAGAAGGCTTCAAGATTGCTCCCGAGGATCGCATTCCTGAAGAATTAAAACAAGAAGTAGGCGATGTTTACTTCCAGCCATATAAAGAGGGACAAGATAACGTCCTCCTTGTCGGACCCATCCCTGGCGAACAGTACCAAGAAATCGTTTTCCCAGTTCTTTCTCCTGATCCCGCCAGCGACAAGAACATTCACTTCGGTAAATATGCAGTTCACTTGGGTGCTAACCGGGGACGCGGACAACTTTATCCCACTGGCGAAAAGAGCAACAATACTGTTTACACAGCTTCCGCTACTGGCACAATTACCAAAATTACCAAAGAGGAAGATGAGTATGGTAGCGTTAAGTATCAAGTCAGCATTCAAACTGACTCTGGCGAAACAGTTGTCGACACAATTCCAGCTGGCCCTGAATTGATTGTCTCTGAAGGACAAGCAGTCAAAAATGGCGATGCTTTGACCAATAATCCTAACGTTGGTGGCTTTGGTCAAGATGACACAGAAATCGTACTGCAAGATCCCAACAGAGTTAAATGGATGATTGCATTTGTTTGCTTGGTAATGTTAGCTCAAATCATGCTGATTCTGAAGAAGAAGCAAGTTGAAAAAGTCCAAGCGGCTGAAATGAATTTCTAAATTTTGATTAGAATTATCAAGTTAGGACAGGCAATGTGCCTGTCTTTTTTTATGTTAAATTTGTTATATTATAATATTTGTTATAATAAAATAGGATTATACCAATTTAAAATATGATTGCAACAAATATATTTACAGAACCTATACCAGATAAAGTTTTCCAATCTAAAATCTAAAATCCAAAATCAAAAATGGAATTACTTACATGGCTGACAAAATTTATCCCATAGCTCATGCCAAGATAGGTACTCAAGACGGATTTCGTCTACCCCGCGCATTTTCTAGAGACTACCCTCATTTAGTTAATACTTCTGGTTATATTGAAGTATTATCTGACAATACATTCTTAATAAGATTAGATACGAAAGAAAAAGAGAATGCCGATGAAACGGAATCATTAATGTTGAGCTTATTTCTCGACTTTCTCATGAAAGATGCGATGAAAAATCCTGAAAAACTTGTTTCTTATACAAAAGAAATGAGTGATGAAATGGATGATTTATTAGCTGACGTAGAGTTGGATTAATGAGTTCATTCACTTGTCATGGATGGACAATCTTTTTTTACCCATTGTTTAATGAACAATGGGTAGAATTGTCTCATCGGGTTCGTATTTTAAAAACTAAGTTAACTAAAGAAGAATTTATTAAACATCCAGATGCCAAGCTATTAAAAGCATTAGATATTGGTATCAAAGAAAAAATACCCCAAGATCCTTTTGCTTCCTATTTTGTTTTACAAAAACCTTTACAAAAATATGGTCGTCTCAAAAAGATGGGACTACCTGAAAGATATAGATTGTTCTTTAGAGCATTTAAAGAACAAAAAATTATTGTGATTCTTTGGCTAGGATTTCCACGAAAGGAAGGGGATAAAAAGGATTGTTATCAAGTTTTTTCCAAAAAAGTAATGAATGGAGGTTTACCTGAAAGTATTCATGAGTTGCTAGCTGAGTGTCAGAAAGAAGATTTTCAAGCAGAACAAGAAGATATAACGAATGATTCATAAAGATACTGCTGAACATTACATATGGGGTAACAATTGTCATGGCGATCGCATTGTAGCCAGCTAGCCTATTCATTTACACATATCACAACTCGCTGCACAGGCTGCTTGAGTGTGGAATACCCTATCTTTTTTTCGGTATCCACACCATTAATTAATTTTCAAGCTTCTGTTACATTAATTTACATAGAGAAACAAAAATTAAACAAAGGAGCTAAATATTATGATGGCTATCTTGATTGGATTATTCGTTGTCGGTTGGGTAGCAGCTTCCTTACTGGGTTCTATGGCTTACTTCCTGGGAGAACAAAGAAAGCCTATCCACGAACGTAACTGGCGTTCTGAGTCTTTTGAAAAACTGGCTAAATCCATTACTGGTAAGGATATAGACTACAGCGATCGCACTCCTGCCTATGGGATGGATGCCTATGCCAGCAACGTACTTCCCAACTAAAGTGCAGACATTGGGTTTCTTTCACAAAAATGTGGTTTGTTTGAGAGTATGTAAATACCCCCAGTTGTTCAACTGGGGGTTTTGTTTTTGAGTTACTCAGTAATAACTTGAAACCTGATAACTGATAACTGATAACTGATAACTGATCACTGTTCCCTGCTTGCAGTCTCAACCGTTAATACCTGCGGTGGTGTTGCATCAGGTGGATAGAGGAAATCTACTTGTACTAATCTCTTGTCACCAGGCTTCATGTTCAACACTACTAAAGGTTCCCCAGCCTGACCGCGCTTTTGCACCAAATGCACAAACTGAGTTTGCTGTTTACCTTGATCATCTTTGTAGCCTAAGCGGACTGTTCCACGGAAAAACACTTGTTTTGCTGGTGTACTCAAAAAGCGTAACCCTGGTTTGACTAACTGGTCTTCTTTCAGGGGTGTCTGCATAGATATAGTTACTTTTTGTGGTGTCTGCGTGTTGTTAGACAACGGGAACTTCAGGCTGTATTGTATGCCGTAATTGCCATGAGCTAGATAGGCGGTGTCAGGATAGCGTACTAGCATGGGTGCGCTTTGAATTTGACCAGTCCCCAAAGTTCCACCAGGGACAGTACTCAATGCATAAGAATAAGCTTGACCAGGCTGAGGAATAGTTAGATATTTGGATTTAGGACTATCTGTAATAAAAGCCCGCCAAAAAGAACCGTTTGCTACACCTGCAACACGTCCATAGACTATAGGTTTGTCACTTTTTTCTAAAGGAGTAGGAGTTTTATCTCGCGGTCCGGCTAAATTAGCATTATTAAGTAAATTTTGCCATTCCTCTAAAGTCGGTGGGCGATCGCTACCATCAGGGTTGGTTTTTGCAAACATTGCTAAACTAGCTGCGTAGACAGTACCACTACTATGCAGTCGCACCAAAGCAGATCGACCATTTAAAGGTGGGGTGAGTCCCTTGACAGGAATTGGTGCATTCAACAGCATCTGACTTTGTCCTGGTGGAATCACAATTTGGGCAGGAAATATCTTTTGGCGACGTCCGCGTAAGACATCATTCATCACGCGATCGCCTGGTCCAGCAAAAACATTGCCCAAAAGATTTTTACTCAAGGATGGCAATTCTACAAAGGGTGCATCTGGCTGACTTAAATAAGTTGCCCCTTGAAACACATTAATCTTTACTGGTTGTTTACCTGGGTTATGTAGGATTATGCCTAGATACAGCGATCGCAAGTCATTTGGGGTGGGTGCTTCCGCAACATGATGGGCGAAAATATCAAATCTTCCTTTAAAAGGATAGTTGAGATGTGCTGTTGGAACTTTCTTGTCTTCACCAGGAAAGGTAGAAAGGAGAATTCCCTCAGTCAGAACTTTTTCTGGACTATTGCTATTAAAGGTTGGTATTCGATCCAGTTTTCCTGGCAAAGGACGTACTTGTTGAGTTTGTACTACTTCTTCTGGTGGTGATGGTGGCAGAGGAATTGTTTGAGCGATGGGAAGAATTAGTAAGATTGGCAACATATACCTAGAGAAATTTTTCCACAAACAGACGCAAAAAATATTATCAAAGTGCCACTCTGTGAATAATTAATAAAAAATCAGCAACTATTGAGGAAGATTTTTCTTTAGTCAAAATAGAAACGTGGATAAAGATGCAAACTCTTAATTGGAAATGTCAGGGGTAATCTAGTACTGAATAATATAGAGCTGCAACAGGCAAATTTGCCGTAGTTATGGCTAATATCAATATTCTCTGTCTTTACCACCAATTGATCTAAATTCAACGTTGTATGCAACACAGTTTCAGCAAAATTAGCATTGGATTCCACGCTTAATTGCCTCTGCTTTTCGGTCATGCTACAGCAGTTCATCCCATCCGGCCAGAGTTCTGCAATTTTTTCCAGTACTTGATTTCTGGCAAGTTGCACATCCACAGGTAACAATCGCCAAGAAAGTTAAATCATGAGAGAACTAATGAAGTTTAGCCAGTTCAATCAATAAATCATCAGAGGAATTTGACTGTTGATCAGGTAGCCCAGTTTCAAAATAAATTAATAGCAACCTTCTCTTCATAGGGAATATTATTTAAAATAGAAATACCCTCCATAATAAATTGACAGGGAGCAAGTTAATGGCGGTTATAGCAGTCGTGGACTACGACATGGGAAATTTACACTCAGTCTGTAAAGGTTTAGAAAAAGCTGGGGCAACTCCTAAAGTGACAGATTCTGCAAAGGAATTAGAAAAAGCAGATGCGATAGTATTACCGGGAGTAGGTGCATTTGACCCGGCAGTACAACATTTAAGATCGCGGAATTTAGAAGCACCCATCAAAGCAGCGATCGCATCTGGCAAACCCTTTTTAGGTATTTGTTTAGGGCTGCAAATTTTGTTTGATTCCAGTGAAGAAGGCTGTGAACCAGGACTAGGAATTATCAAAGGAAAAGTACGCCGCTTCCGTCCAGAACCAGGGATTACTATTCCCCATATGGGTTGGAATCAACTCGAATTGACTCAACCAAAATGTCTTTTATGGGAATATTTAGCGCCTCAACCTTGGGTATATTTTGTCCATTCTTATTATGTTGACCCCGCTGAACCTCAAGTCCGCGCTGCTAACGTCACTCACGGTAGTCAAACAGTGACAGCCGCTATTGCCCACGAAAACTTAATGGCTGTCCAGTTTCACCCCGAAAAATCTTCTAATATCGGATTGCAAATTCTGTCTAATTTTGTTGCCCAAGTCCGCGATCGCGAAGAAATTGCTGCTTAAAATCAAGTTAATTTTTGTAAACTTCTCTCATTATTTCACCTGTTTTACTCACTCCACCATCCACACCGAGAATGATGGAAAAATTCTGCTCAAAAGTGGTGGATAGTTATTTCATGCAACAGTAATTAGTTAATATTTTATGTGAACCACTTTTTGCGATGATAAAGTTAGAGCGAAAGTGAGTTTGTAATTTAAGTCTGCGTTAATTTCGACCCCAAGCTCATGGCTCTGAGAATTTACGGTAATCGCCCGTTAAAAACATTACCAGGTAAAGATACTAGACCTACAAGTGCGCGGGTGAGAGAAGCCATATTTAATATTTGGCAGGGAACAATAGAAGGATGTCGCTGGCTAGATTTGTGTGCCGGTACAGGTTCGATGGGTGCGGAAGCATTGTGTAGAGGAGCAAAAAGTGCGATCGCGATCGAACAATCCAGTCGTGCCTGTGCAATCATCCAACAAAACTGGCAACAAGTAGCCAAAGATGAACAGGAATGGAAAGTGCTGCGTGGTGATGTAGTGCAATGGTTACCAAAACTCGCTGGACAGCAGTTTGATCGAATTTACTTCGATCCGCCTTATGCTAGTCAAGTTTACCAGCCAGGATTAGAAGCGATCGCATCATACCAGTTATTAGATGCTGATGGGGAAATAGCAATAGAACACAGTCTTCAAAATCATACACCCCTCGTAATTCCCGGTTTAGAAATTTGTCGTCAAAAAATTTACGGAAACACGGCCATTACTTTCTACAGAACAACAGAAACAGAAGATTGATAAGAAGACGTGGGAGAACAAGGACACAGACAATTAAAAAATTTTAATTTTTTGTTTTTAATTGTGTCTCCCCATCACCCCAACATCCTATTTCCCCAATAATTAACAGTTATCAGTTTCACAAGTGGGTATCATATACCTGATAACTATTCACTGTTCACTGAATTTAACCTCCCAACTGATTGGGACGTTTATATTGCTGGTAGGCTTTATAAAATAGTCCAGCCAGAGTTACGAAGATGAGACCCAGAACAATGCCATCTAGTAGGGGTTCAACCACTTGAAATCTCCTTGTTGCAGTTGTTAAAGATTTATGTCCTTTTCCCAATCTTACCAAATTTGGCATCAGTCCCATGTCTGATGATGGTTTTAGGCAACAACAGAACACAGAAAATATAGATTTGTGCTTGCAAACACAATCAAAGAAATTTTAAGCTATGTGTATGAAATGAAAAACATTTGTACACCTAACTTTGACAGCAAAAAAATTTGGATAACCAAATTACCCAACCTAAAATCATGATTCAGCGCATCGCTTTGATGGCTCTGGCAATTTTGCTAGCGCTTGTCTTGGGGATTTTTGCTGTTCGCATAGTCAGAGCTTCCGACCCCTATGTCAAGACAGTTTTATCCCTGACTGGCGATCCGATACAAGGACATGCCATCTTTCAAATCAACTGTGCTGGTTGTCATGGTTGGGAAGCAGATGGTCGTGTCGGTCCCAGTTTACAAGGAGTCTCCAAGCGCAAATCACCCTATGGTCTAATTCATCAAGTGATCAGTGGCGACACTCCTCCTATGCCAAAATTCCAGCCTAGTGCCAAAGAAATGGCAGACCTGCTTAGTTATTTGGAAACGCTGTAGTTTAGTTGGTGGTTGATGGTTGGTTGTTGCTGGTTTATGATTCCAAACAACAAACAACTAACAACTAACAACCAAGATCAATGACCATTGAAGTAGACTACCGCTTTCCTGCGAGTGTAGATCCCCATAAACAAGCCAAAATAATCGCGGCGGAGCAAACAGTCGGAACTTGGGATGCACGTTTTGCCCATAGAGAAGCAGCTTTGCGATCGCACTTAGCAGAAGTAGTCTCAGTCCAAACCGAAACCGAAACAGGTCACAGCCTTGCCACTATTCACTTTCCCAAAGCTTTGCCCCAGAAAGTTTGCCACCAGGTTCACTGCATCGGTCTGTGAGAAAGTGGGGTTTTTCGGATGACCTCTAATGTGAATCAATCATAGACCACCACAACACCAACGCATCACCCATCCGTGTGTATCCGTGTGCATCTGTGTTCGATAATTCTAAAATATAGCCCTTGGCGATCAAATCCAGTGGAGAAAAAACGAACACCGATGAACACCGATGAACACCGATGAGAAGCACCATACCACCACATCCGTGTGCATCTGTGTGCATCTGTGTTCGATAATTCTAAAATATAGCCCTTGGCGGTCAAATCCAGTGGAGAAAAAACGAACACCGATGAACACCGATGAACACCGATGAGAAGCACCATACCACCACATCCGTGTGCATCTGTGTGCATCTGTGTTCGATAATTCTAAAATATAGCCCTTGGCGGTCAAATCCAGTGGAGAAAAAACGAATACCGATGAACACCGATGAAGCCATAACCTTTAATTACATCAGTGACTGTGCGATCGCCTTGGTTAATCACTACAGCCATTGTATAAATTACACCAGGAACTACCCAGTCTTAACCAAATTAAGTTAACTTTAATTTTTTGGTAGTCTTTTTCATTTCTTGCCATTTTTTTTGCAGTCTCTGCACATCATGAGTATGACCACCATAACGCCAACTAACATAGGCTTGGGAGATTTCCTCTATCACCTCAGCCGTTGCTGTCGCATGATGTTGGTATAAAATTGTCGCATACTCTAGCGGTGTTTGGGCTGGGTGTTTCACTAAACCTTGTTCACTTGTCCAGCGCAACATTTGCTGATATAGACGTTCCATTGGTGGTAATTTCCTCAAAGCGTAGTGGTAGCGCCACTCCCGCCATCTATCCCAGCCTAACCAACTTAAGAAAGCTACTGTTGTGGCAAAAATTAAGCCAGTGAAAACACCCAGCCATCCTTGGTAAAATAGCGACAAAAACCAAGAAAAAGCTTTGCTAGCCCAGGTGAATATAGCCCCAAATAAATAATTCAGCAAACCTGTTACGGGAGAGGGTAGCCAGCCTGCAACCCAATTCCAAAATTGACGCAAAGTGTTGAAAGTCTGCTCATCTTCTATTGAAGGAGGAATTAGGGGGTGGTTGGGAATCGGGTCAAACGCAAACCAGCCATATTTAGGAAAATACACCTCTGTCATTGCATAGGCGTCGGTGTTGCGGACGATGTACATCCCCGTAAAAGGATTAAACTCTCCCGGCGCAAACCCCGCTACCAAGCGTGCGGGAATGCCAATCGAACGTAGCATTACCGTCAAGACTGTAGAGAAATGGTCTGGATAGCCGCCTTTATGTTTGAATAAAAAAGCTTCTACTAAATCTTCGTTTTCACTCAAATAAGGTAAATCGAGGGGATTTTCCGGGACTTTATAGTTTTGTTTGAGATACTGAGCTAGATAAAGAGCTTTTTCGTAAGTAGAGTCTAGTGATTTATTTGACTGTGCGACTCTCTGTTGGTTGTAGTTAGCTAGAATATCTTCCGTAAGTTTACGTACTTTGGCGGCAGTTTCTGGCGGAACTTGCAGATAGTAATTTTTAATACTTTGTGGATATTTATTGGAAGTTTTGCCTAACAAAGTCCGATCGCGATAGGGTACTTGGGAAATAACTGTGTAGGTCATGCCTTCTGATAATCCTACAGGCGATCGCAATCCGTCTTCTTGATCCACAGCCAGCATCGGTGTCGGGAAGTAAATCTCTTTGGGAAATGCCATTGCTGGAATCAGGTTTGGCAAATCAGACACCACTGTGTAAGTCTGGATAATTTCTTTAATTTGAGCTGCACTGATTGGCGGGTCAAGAAAAATTTGGTAAGACCAAGGCGATCGCTGTAAGCGTTTGACTTGATCATTGCGGGAAACTTCCCAGCCTTTACCTGTGTAGCGGTCAAAAGCCAACACTCGCCAGAAACCTGCTGCTTGCGATCGCACCCGCATGACTATTTTGGGTGTCATCTCTCCCCGCAGGTTTTGGTTGATTTGGCTATTAAAACCATAATAAAAGCTATTATCTACTTTCCCCGGTTGACCGGTTTGGCTGCTGCTAGTACCACTGCTACCATTAGCTTGATTGTTAGGATTACCTTGGCGGACATAGCCAGGGTTAATAATGTTACGTCCTGTAAATTCGCCTTTGATTTCAATTGGGGAGCTGACCGGAAACATCCGCAATTGATATCCTGGTAAGCGGGGTAAAAGGGCAAATATTACCAGCCCTAGCCCCACTATCATCACAAAATTAAATATTAAAAATTTTAAATTAAAAACAGAGGAATTCCCCTGTGTAGGGGAATTCCTCAAAATTTGTTCATTTTGAGTATTTAATTGCTCCAATCCAAGTCGGGAACGGTAATCTACTACTAAAGTGGGCAGGGCGATCGCTAAAAATAACAGTAATATTGGCGCAAATGCTAGAGTTTGACTCAGTGTTGCTGCCACACCCAGCAGAATCAATCCAATGAGAATTGAGTAACTCAAGTCTTTCCGACGAGGGAGATCAAAGCAATGCAGTACCTGAAGTTGGATTAATAATTCTGCTAAAGCCAGTCGTGTATCGTTCAATTCTCCTAACAATCGCCCTAGGAAAGCACCTAGTGCTACTAACATTCCTATGGCAATACAGAATTTAACTGGGATATTGCGATCGCGGCGACGATAATAACTCCAAATTGCACCTAATATCGACAGTGGTACTGCCCAGAAACTAGACCAAGCTTCAGCAGCAATATCCGTCGCTACAATGCCCACAATTACCAACGCTAGCACTAGCACCCGCAAGGTAATTGAATCTTCCACTTCTGCTGTTACAGGGGACTGGAGCATATTTTGCCGCCAGTCATGGCCCAAAGGTAGACGCCAAAGCCAATTCATCCTGGAAAAGTTAAACATTTCGATCTAAAAAGCAGCGGATGGGTACAAAAGCAAAGCGATAATAGTAGACGCTACTGACGCAAAACGAGCGAGGTCAACTTTTACCTCTCTCGTATTCAAATCTCCTCACTGTAGCTGCCTGTAGACGCCCTAATAACCGCTTTTTAAAAAATGGGAACTCTTGCAAAACCAGGATGATATTCATTTCATAACAAAGGCTATTATCAAGTTTCAGTGCTAGCGATCGCTAACTATTGAGTTATTTTGTGGGAATAATTACAAACAACAAAGGCTGCTGGTCTATTTCTTTCAACTCAACCATTAAGGTATAAGCCTCATCTAGTTGAGTACAGCATGATTCCACACTCAAACAACCTGGGCTAGAAGACTCTGCCCTTGCTTGGGAACCACTACCTTGAAGTTTGACAACCCCTTTCGAGGGTAAATCTCCTCGAATCAGCAATTTCGGCACTGGGCCTTGAGATTGGTATTCTACTCTCAAATTGAGAACACCCACACTAGTTAGCCATTGCCTTTCTAACACTGGGTTTGTACTAGAAATTGGCAATGTCAAGCTTTCTAACAGTTGTTGAGCTGCTAGCAACGACACCAGCATCTGTTGCTGTGGTTGTAAATCTGAATAATCGCTATCCAGATTCGGCATAGGATTTAGGGTATCTCCATACCGGAGGTTGGCTCTTAGCTGGATTGTCCCTGCTAAGTCGTTTAAGAGTTGAGATTCATTAGGGAAAAAGCTTTCCACTGCTTGGACTAATTTTGCCCCTAATGGTAAAGAAGATGTTATCAGTGCTTGACATCTGTCAAGCAATTGCCGGAAAATATTCTCCGGCAGAAGTGTCGGTAAATTCAGTTTGGACTGGTGGGCCACCCACGCCCAGCTAGGAACTAGCTCCATCACTGGTTCATCCACATACTCGGGATAATCTAGTATTTGTGTTTCCCAAGGAAATAGCGGAGGCTGGTCTTCAACTTCGACTTTTAACCGACGTTTAAGTACGGCTTGGAAACGTTCTTGCACAGTTGGAATTTCTCCCAATAAAGATGTTTGGGGCTTCCATCCCTCTTGTTCGCCACTGGTAAATTCTGTGGTTGTTAGCAAAGGTTTGTCTGCCCCGTTGATGTCCTTACATTTAACTTGCCTATACTTTCTGGAACTGACAGGATCTGTCAATAACCAAGAGAGTAAATTTTTTTGTAAGGTTTCTGAGTCACTATTCATGAGTAGAAGCACTTGATCCGGACACTAGGGAGTTACGAATCTCCCAGGCTTGTTCAAGAATTTTAAACCAACGCTTCTGAAGTTGTGCCATTGATAAACCCAAAGTTTTAGCTATTTTTTCATCGGTTTGTCCCTGCTGCTTCAGTTCTAATAAAGAGCGTTGCTTTTCGTCAAGCTTTTCGGTATAAGCTTGCCATTGTTGAGGAGTTAAACCTAAGTTAGTTTGCAAATCCGCTTCTAACCACTCGTGAACTAACTCCCAACGATGCAACAAAGCAAACCGAATTAAATGATACTTGAATCGTTGCTGCAAGTAATCCCTCTGACGGGGGGTTAAGCCCAAAATTGACTCGATTTCTTGAGCGGATAAATCTTGGAGGCGCAAAGCAAAGTAATCAGCACAATCAGTTTGTTGGCGTTCTTCTAAATAATTCATTAATTCCGTAACGACGACTGATCGCAGGGTATCTTCTTGGGGCTCTGGCTCAGTCTGTGTAGCCATTGCGCTTCGCAATTGTTGTACTGCTGGATCTTCCCAAGAACCTTCGGCTTCACCACTACCTTCCGCTGCTTGTTCTATATCTACACAAGTTTCTGGAGGTTGCTGTTGCGAGAAAGTTTGCGCCCGTAGGATGATCAATTGTTGCTGACGTCCTGGAAGGGGAATGCGTCGCTTGCCGTAGCGTTCCGTAAATGCCATGTACTCTGCTAATTCCAGCAGTGTACGTGGACGGTAAGTTGGTTCTAACTGATTTTCTCGCCGGAAAGCGTTTAAAGCCTCCAAGTAAAAACTTTGGAGAAAATCTTCAATAACAGTTAGTCGTCCTTGATAACTCAATTGCCTTTGTGGCGGATTGATGTAGCGGTAGATGATCGCACTCAAGGTACTATGTAATTCAACCCTGCCGCGATTTGAACCCAATTGGTAGTATCTCAGGCACTGTTGCAGGCGATGCTTGGCTAGGGTCATTGCCGAATTTTCTACAGAACCGGAAGCCTGAATACGTTTACTTTCATTGCAAATCCGGTAGACCTCGGCAGCAATTCGCATTGCTACGTCACGGCAATTCTGGTCGCAAGCTTTAGTTGACTGCTGAAGTTCTTGGAAAAGGAATGGAAATATCGCCTCCACGCCGATAGAAAATTCTCCCTGAATAGTTGTGGTTGCGGCTAATTTCATAAGTTTCGTGTCTAAACTGACCCTAACAAACTTGTTGACAACCTGTATGACTGCGGGTATTGGGAGGGGTTTTACGTATAAGCTAAACCCAAGGCAGTTTTGCCTTGAGAATGCGGCTGATTTTATGATTCCCGATTTTTGTTTGATTGTTTGCACAGCCCTTGAAGTTATAGCCAATACTCGATAAGCCGTTTACAGGTAATTATGGACTTAAAAGCACAAATCCAATCGCTGATTGATAATGCACCCCAAGATGGTATAACACCGACACTGGTTGCAGCAATTGCCCCCGCCCTTAGTGCGATCGCTCATAAGTTAAGCCATTCCCAATACTATATTCTCCAAAACTTGGATGAGGAATGGGTCTTAACTACATTAAGCAAACGTGGAAATCCACAAGAAGAAAAGCAGGTAATTTATGCTTTTCCTACCTTACAGGATATTCCTAGATCTTATAGTGCTGGGCTTGACCCTCAAGTAATAGCTGCCCCCATACCTGTCACCCATATATTGTTCCAGCTACTGGCACTAGAACCCGTAGATAGTATAGTCTTTTTTGACACGGCTAGCACCAACACAAATGGAATTGAAGTCAAACGAACTGATTTGCAGCATTTAGTCCAACAGCAGCTGCAACAAAACCAACCAAAGAATCAAGTTCCACCAGATATTGCTTGAGGGGACTAGAAATTTCAGATTTTGGATTTTAGATTGAAATCCAAAATCTAAAATCCAAAATACTTTCTAATCCCCGATCCCTAATAAAGCCGACTCAATACATAGTCAGCTATTTGAATCAATGCTTGACGCGATTCTGAGGGCACAAGCACCCCAAGTTGTTCAACTGCCAACTTCGCATGGTGAGCAGCTAAATCTCTTGCCCGTTGGATACCTTGGCTATCATGAATCAGCGCTAATGCTTGCTCTAAATCACCTTCTTGAGCAAATTCTCTTTCAATCAGTACTTCCAAGTAAGGTTTTTCTTCCAAAGCAAATAATACTGGCGCAGTCAAATTACCACTTTTGAGATCCGAACCAGCTGGTTTACCGAGAGTATCTGTTGAACTAGTGAAATCTAAAATGTCATCGACAATCTGAAATGCTAAACCCAGATTTCGACCATAGTGATAAAAATGTTCGGCAGTTTCTTTTGATACTTCACTAATAACTCCGGCGGCTTTGGAACTGTTAGCGATCAGAGATGCTGTTTTGTAGTAGCTTTTTTTGAGATAGGTTTCTAGAGAAATATTGGTATCAAAGCGATTCAACCCTTGCTGAATCTCTCCAGCGGCCAAATCCATGATCACCTCTGATAGCAGCTTTACTACTTCTAAATTGTCTAAGTTTGCTAGATACCAAGAAGACTGAGCAAAGAGAAAATCCCCTGCTAGGACGGCTATACGATTGCCAAACAGACTATGAACTGTGGGTACACCACGCCGCATTTCTGATTCGTCAACAACATCGTCATGTACCAAGCTCGCTGTGTGAATCATTTCCGTGATTTCAGCTAAGCGGCGATGACGTGGTGTAATGTCTGTATCGAGCATGACTGCTCGCGATATCAGTAGAACAATGGCTGGTCTGATGCGTTTTCCCCCAGCTCCGAATAGATGTTCGGCTGCTGCATAAAGGATGGGATGACGATTCCCAACTAGCTGTTTGAGGTTATCTGCTAGTATTTGCAGGTCTGCTTCCACAGGGGAAAATAGGGAGGTAGCTGGGGTCATGGATTGGCGGACTTTGGCTTAGGTTACGAAAGTTTACATATCCTATACTCATTTTAAGATAACCCAGAATTAGCGCAAAGGTTTTCTCAGGAAGTTCCTAATTTTGGGGACAATAAAATAAAATATACTTGTACTAGTTTCAGAAAAATCAACATTTTATTGATAAATTTAATACAGTTACAGTTGCGTATATATTCACTAAATACGGTAAACACGTAACTTCTTAACAAAAAATTTATCTCTACTCTATAAAATCTTTAAGTAAATGCGAAAAAAACTACAAAACACTACTGAGAAATCGCCTATAAACTATTACACATAAATTATTTCTCATATAAAGAAAAAATTCTGAAATCTTTTGTGCAATAGTTTAGAAAATTTTTGAATAAGCGTAAAACTTACCTGAAAAAGTCAGGGCTATTGTGTTACGCTAAAATCTAGGGATTTTAAAATTTTCAGATGTTCACCACAGCAAGGTAAATAGCCTTTAGGTAAATTTGCTTAATATGTTGTGAATGAACACGAAATAATCGCAGGTCAAGCCAAAAAATTCATTTTTGTGCTTACACCTGTGATAGGCGAACCTCTGGGTTAGGAGCTGTGGATTTCCTTTAGAGGAAGCAGAGTGGTTTACACATCTTCGACGCTGTTTTTGTGTCGGCGTCGCTCCTAGCAATTTAAGGTACGCATTCAATACAGCAGACTGGGTAGACTGCTGAAACAGTAGTTAAATTTCTCTTAGATTATTTAACTGCTGTGGTAAGTATGGTCTGCGAAAAAATCGTAAGAAACACAATCTATTAATTCGGAAGGACAAAAGTTCTCCCGCTAGTCCCGTATGTAATATCTAAGCCGCCAGTAATTTGTGTGGCTCAATTCTTGCTAATTTTACTCAATTTATATTTCTTTGGCAAAGGCACTGGTAGGAAAAATGATTTATGGGAAGATGCCTATGATGATCTTCATATTAGCTTCTGGATACTTGTTCACCATCTACTTGCTATTGGCACTAGCAAAGCGAACAGGCAATAAAACAACATCTAACAATACTGCTTTAACTCATACAGGAAATTATACACAGGAGGTATCGGTAACACCAAATGTCACTGAAGCCAGTAGTGTACGTTAGTTAATGGTCAATTGTCAATTGTCATTGGTCATTTGTTCTTTGTAATGAGTACTAATTATTAATCTATGCCCAATGACTAATGACCAATGGCTAATTACTAGAAACTACTGTATTAGATAAGCATACGACCTCGGCCATAGGAGTAAAACCTAACCATTGCGCGGATGACTCAGCGAATTGTCGCGGACAACCACTAACAATAAAGCGGGTTGGCAAAGCTGGATAGGTATTTTTAAGACCTAGTAAGTCTAACTCTTTTGCACAGGTAGCTACTACATGTACAGCCGGATCAATCAGTTTCACAGAAGTTGAAAGAAGCGATCGCAATACTGGTGCTAGGTGGGGATAATGGGTACAGCCATAAACAAGAGTATCTATTTGCTGTTGTACTAAAGGCTCTAAATAGGAACGTGCCACTTCAACTGTGTAGGGATCATGAATGCGATTTTGCTCGATTAGCGGTACAAATTCCGGGCAACTAACCTGCCAAACCTGGACATCGGGATTTATTTCAATAATAGCACGCTTGTAAGCATTGCTCTTAGCAGTTGCGGGAGTAGCAATTACACCTATGCGCTTTCCTTGCTGCACTGCTGCCCTTGCCCCTGGTAGAATTAGCCCTAGAATTGGCATAGGAAATTCCTCGCGTACGATCTCTAGTGCCAAGGCAGAACTCGTGTTGCAAGCCATAATCACCATTTTCACCTGTTGCTGTTGCATCCAGGTGAGTATTTCTCGGACAAACTGGAGAATTTCTGCTTGAGAACGAATCCCATAGGGAAGTCTAGCTGTATCGCCAAAATAAATAATTGATTCATTTGGGAGTTGGCGATAGAGTTGTCGCAGTACCGTCAGTCCACCCACACCACTATCAAAAATACCAATTGGCGCACGCTGGGGTTCTTGGGAGAAATCGTATAGATTGCCTTCAAACTGAGAAGATGAAATCACAGGCAGAATTTGATGTCAGTATTGCGATATTTTAAGATACAGGATTTTGTAACGATTTGTTCATGGTTGATTGTTGGTAGTGGTTAGCTACAACACCCAAACAACAATTAACAAACAACAAACAACAATTAACTACACTTCTATCTTTGTTGTAAGTATTGGAGTATACCACTAGCAATTCCTTCTGCCATCCGATTTTGATATTCAGGGTTTCCTAGTCTGGGGTTGTCTTCGCGACCAGTCATATAACCTGTTTCCACTAAAATTGAGGGCATGGAGCTTTTTCTCAGGACGTAAAATCTGGCCTTTCTGACACCCCGGTTTTTGAGAGTACTAATCTTGCTAAGAATAGAATTGTGAACTACTTGGGCCAAGCGGTAGCCACTGTCGTAATAGTAAGTTTCTAGACCATTTACATCCGGGCGCTGATCCACGGAATTGGCGTGAATGCTAACAAATAAAGTAGCATTAGCCCGCTCTGCGATATCTACTCTTCCCTGTAATTCGACAAAATAGTCAGAATCACGTGTTAAAACTGCTTGATAGCCATTTTGTTCCAAAATAGCAGCTACTCTTCTCCCAATAGGCAGAACTACATCTTTTTCTAACAGCCCGCCTAATCCTGGCGCACCGGAATCTTTACCACCGTGTCCAGGATCAACGACTATTACTACTCGTCCTCTAGGTGCTGGACGTGGTGGTTGTGTCTTTGGTAGACCGTCGGAATTATTGGCGTTTGGTACTGGTAATGGTTGTGGATCTGCTTGTGGTAGGGGAGGTAACACAACAGAAGCACGATTGCGTTGTAGTTCTACAGAGACAAATTGATCACCAATTTGGTTAACAGGCCCAATTTGCACTCCAGAAGCGGGTTGGACGTAAACAACAACTGTATTAGAGTCTTGTTGTTGCAAGCGCACCCGGAGGATGGGACTGTTTGCATCCATGACTGGGCCCTTGACAGGTGTAGACAACTTGGCATTGGGAATAGTGATGCGGAACAAACCAGAGGATCTATCCCAACCACCACTTGCGGTTAAATTGCGATCGCCTTTGATAATTAATTGTCTGCCAGTAGCACTCAGTTCCACAGCTTGAATTGTGGCCGCATCATTGGTAACGATGGGCGAAGGGCTGGGATTATTAGCTAAATTTCCTCCTGGTAATCTCGTTACACCACTATTAGGTAAAACCACCAAACCACCAATCGCACTGGTACTTGCCCGCCAATCAGGACTGCTCTTATTTACTCGCATTGTCATCCGGACTGTGGGTGGTGTAGTTGCCAGTTGCGTGAATTGGATACTGCCAACACCGTAGCGATTCACATTTACATTCTGCTGTACCAAATTTGGTGATAAAGTAGCGCCAGTAATATCAATATCAACTGTGCTTTTGTCTTGACTACGATTTACCTTTACTTGGGGACGACTACCACTAGTGCGAACAAAAAATCCATCTCCTGTGATTCTCAAACTTTCTATTTGTGTGGTACTAGTATTGGCACTAACTAGTGTTCCTTTATTTGCAGGAGGAGTATTAGAATTTTCTGGAGTTACCACACTATAGATATTTCTAGGAGTGGTAGCAACTTCCTGTCGTTTGGGCTGTGGTAATTGCACCTGCCAGCGATTAGCCGTCACTCCTTCAAATTTTACTTGTTGGGGGTCGAGAGTATAACCGGGATTCAGTTCGACTACTACCCTTGTGGTTTGGGGGTCAAACTGACCGATACGAATGGCACGAATTGCACCACCAACCGACTGGACAAGCTGTGGACGCCCAAATTTAATCCCGGGTAAATCAATTACTAAGCGTGTGGGATTAAAAACAAGTTGGGCTGTGGGTTGGACAGCACCATCAGTATTAAGTTCTAATCGATTTTGATTGGCATCAAAACGCCAAGATTGTAAATTCGCTGCATTCGCAGGCGACGATAACAGGCAGATACTTAAAAAAGTAGTAGGTATCAACCAGTGGTGTAGTTTCACAATTTTTCTCCTGATTGGCTTTTTAGGGGAGATGTAATTTATCAAGTGTTGGCTAAGCCTCAAATCCTCACACCGTTATCACCCAAGTCTTAGCTTATACATTTGATGTATCGGTTTGTACTATATAGACAAAGATACTTTATAAATTTACAGCTAATGGCGTCAAAATCTAGTCAAATCCTCTGTGTTTTCGCTGCTGTGAACACAGTAAAAACTGTCTATGAATAGCAGCAAATTACACTAATATATAGATAACCCAAATTAACTACTGTTGTTAGTTTTGGTCAACAATATGGTTGGCAGCAAAAAATTTTTGTATTGTGTAGTTTCTGGTAACTTATACATTCAGCCTGAGAGTAAAACTGGAAAATACCATAGTTTAATTGCTGAAAAAATCTTGCCGCTTCAGCATAAATACGGTAATAGCTACGGTAATCATTTAAAGTATATTGTGATCTGATTATCTGCGCTGAAGATACTGGAGAATACCACGCGCGATCGCCTCTGCCATTTGATTGCGATAAGATGCACTTTTTAACTTAGCCATATCTTCCCGACCAGTCATATAACCTGTTTCTACTAATATTGAGGGCATAGAACTTTTCCGGAGAACATAAAATCTAGCTTTTCGCACTCCTCTGTCTCTAACGTTCACACTTTGCAGAATACTCCTATGCACTATACGCGCCAGACTTAAACCAGTATCGTAATAATACGTCTCCAAACCACTGACATCCGGACGACCTGCACCTGCTGAATTTGCGTGAATGCTGACAAATACATCCGCATTCACACGTTCAGCCATTTGTACTCTCGCTGGAAGGGTGACAAAGTAGTCAGAACTCCTTGTTAATACAACTTGTACGCCATTTTTTTGTAAAACCTCTGCTATTTTTTTACTGATAGGTAGAATAATATCCTTTTCTCTAGCTCCTCCAATACCAACAGCCCCTGGGTCTCTACCACCATGTCCTGGATCTATAAGAACTACCACTTTTCCCTTGACGGGACGTAAGGGTGGGGGTTGATTTGGATTGGGAATTTCTGACAAAGGTTGCGGGTTCGGTCTTGGTAAAGGAGGTAAAACCACAGACGGTGGTGTTACTCCATTTGATAATCGATTTGATGATCGGCGTAACTCTAGGGCTAAAAGCCGACCGCCTGGTTTGTTAAGTTCGCCAATTTGTACCCCTGCTGCGGGTTGGACAAAGACAACGACTGTACGGGGGTCTTGCTGTTGTAGGCGTACCCGTAAAATTGGGCTAGTAGCATTTAATTCTGGCCCTTTGACATCGGAAGCTAGGCGTGCATTGGGAATAGTGATGCGGAACAATGTAGAGGCTCTATCCCAACCAGCATTACCAGATAAAGATTGATCACTTTTAATGAGTAATTGAGTGCCATTACCAGCCAATTCTATAGATTCAATTGTGGCTAGTGAATCATTATCATTGTCAGAGTTACGGAGTATTGATGGTTGTTGGTTATCGCCAAAAGAAATACTAGAATTATTACCCCTGGGCAATTTACTCAGCACAGCATTGGGTAAAATTACCAAACCATTCCCACCACTAACTGTTGCTCGCCAGTCGGGACTATTTCTGTTCACCTGCATTGTCAACCGGACTGTGGGTGGTGTGGTTTCTAGTTGGGAGAGTTGGATATTGTTGACACCATAGCGATTAATTGGTAAGTTCCGCTGTTGGAGATTTGCTGAGACAGTAGCGTTGGAGATATCCATGTAAATGTTTGTGCGATCGCTACTGCGTCTTACCTTCACCTCTGGTTTTCTACCACTGGTGCGCACAAAAAAGCCATCTCCTGTGACGCGTAAACTTTCAATTTGAGTTGCACCTACTGCGGTTTGAACTACCGTCTCCCTATTATTGGATGAGTTACGAGATTCCGTTTTGACCACACTGTAAAGATTTCTGTTGAGTGAGTTAGTTTCCTCACGTTTTGGTTTGGGTAATTGCACCCGCCAACGATTGGCACTTATCCCCTCAAATTTCACCTTCTGGGGGTCAAGGGTATAACCAGGAGTCATTTCAACTACTACCCTGGTCGTTTGGGGGTCAAACTGACCGATACGGATAGCACGAATCGCACCACCAACTGACTGGACAAGTTGTGGACGCCCAAATTTAATCCCGGGTAAATCAATTACTAAGCGTGTGGGATTAAAAACAAGTTGGGCTGTGGGTTGGACAGCACCATCAGTGTTGATTTCTAACCGATTTTGATTGCTATCAAAACGCCAAGATTCTAGATTCGCTGCATCAGCAGGCGACGATAAAAGAGAGGAGATACTTAAGACAGTACTAGGTATCAACCAGTGTAGTTTCACAGTGCTTTCTCCTGAGTCGCATTTTATGAGAGCGGTTAATCTGTAGAGGTGTTAGTCAATCCAACAGATGGTTACTGCCAATATTTGGCTTGGATGAGTAATTTCAATAGCAAGCAGCTACTAGCTATACGATTAAAGAAGTTGCTAGAAAAGAGAAATTTCTTTTTGCATAAGGTTTGAATCATTGGAGTTTTATGTATAATTTTGCTCACCTACTTGTTTCATTTGTATAGTTGGTGTCACTACTAAAAAACGTGATTTTGAACTTAGATAAACTGGCAAATAATGGCGTAAGATTTTAGCATGTTACTTACTCTTACCGTGCGTTGGTGACAGTAATATTTCATCTGCAAAGCTCAAATTAAATCAACAAAATAAATGGATAAAATTAACAATAGCAGTCAATCACAACGATATACACTTGCGTTGCACAAAGATTTTTTGAATTTTTCGGTTTTTGGCAGTTGATGCACCTTCCCTATAAGGAAGCCGAACTAACAGAAATAATTGCTAGGGACTGTATAAAAGTCAAAAGCCTTCTTTTGTGAGAGTTCCTTATCTTGTCATTTGGTAGGTTGATTTCTCCTATCAGTACTGGCTACAAAAAATCAGCCTTTCTTAATTGATGACTCAAGACTAGTAGGTGATACTTTTGTCCTTTGTACAACACCAAATGCCTCAAATGACTTAATGATAAATGATCATCTCACAATTTAATATGCAATTTAAATGCATGGCTATTTAGTAATTAAGAAAAGCTCCTCAAAAGCATAACTAGGAGTGACGGGTAGTGCAACATAGAAGTTTCCTCTCTTCATGAAATCTTCTCAATAACACGGCACGTCGCCCGGTAATAAGTAATGGGTAATAGGAAAGAACTTGTTCTAAATTTTCCAATTACCAATTACCGGACAATCTCCGCTACCCGTGCATTGGGCGAATCCCCGTATATTTATGTCGGGGAGTGTCCCTCAATTAGCTTCTTGAGAATTTGGATTGGCTTCTAGGCTTTCACTATTAGAGGAATTTATTGCTAATGAAGTTCCAGAAGAACCATCTAGAAGTAATTCATTGGACTCTGGTGAAACCAATGTTGGTTCTGGAAAAACGAACCTTAACAAAGGAGGGGCTAAAAAGGTTGTGATAATCACCATCATGATAATTGCTGCCTCCAGTGGTTTCGAGAGAATATTAATACTCGAACCAATACCCAGAAACACCAATCCGACTTCGCCCCGAGGAATCATTCCCACACCAATTGCCAAGCGATTGATTTGAGGTTGACCAAACACACTAAAACCTGTGACAAGTTTACCGAGAATGGCAATTAAGATCAGGAAACAAGCCATAACTAGACCTTCTCGGTTGGTAGGAACTGCTGGGTTTAGCACACTCAAGTCAGTTTTTGCTCCTACAGTTACAAAGAAAATCGGCACTAGCATATCAGCAATAGGAACGATTTGCTTTTGGAGTTCTTTACGTTTATCTGTCTCTTCCAAAACCAAACCGGCTGCAAAAGCCCCCAGAATTGCTTCTAGCTGGATGACGGCGGCAATATATGCCATCACAAAAGCAAAAATGAATGCTGGTATGACCAGTTCGCCGCGTGTTTTGAGCTTATCAACGATCGCCACAAAAGTTTTGTTAAAAAGGTTACCAAGAGCGATCGCACCCAAAAGAAAACCACTAGCACTGATAATTAAATAAACGACTTTGCCGACATCAACAGCACCGTCTTTGGCAAGGCTGGCCACCACAGCCAGAACAATAATTCCCAGTACGTCATCTATGACAGCCGCACCCAGAATAATCTGCCCCTCTTTAGAATTGAGACGCCCTAACTCTGACAAAACTTTGGAAGTAATACCAATACTAGTGGCAGTTAGTGCCGCCCCAGCAAAAATTGCTGGAACAGCAGGGATACCAAACAAAATCATCAAACCCGCCGTACCAGCAGCAAAGGGTACAGCCACCCCTACTATTGCCACAATAGTAGCTTGAATACCCACTGCCATTAAGTCTTTGAGGTTTGACTCCAGACCAATTTCAAACAGTAGGATAATTACACCCAGTTCTGCTAAAACAGAAATTACCTCTGATTGAGCAACAAACACACTCTCTGCGGCATCAGGATTCAAGCCAGCAGTGGTTTTCAGAAAGGAGATAATTAAAGAACTAGAACTATCTGCGCCTGTTTCTGGGAATACCAAAAAATGCAGAACAGATATACCTACTACTACACCACCTACAAGTTCGCCTAATACCGGTGGTAAACCGAAGCGATTGGATAATTCTCCACCAAGTTTACTAGCAAAGTAGACTACTACCAAACTCAGCAGCACTGCTGCCACTACTAGGGAACTATCAGCGGTTTCACCCGTAGTTGCGAGTAAGGGTAACGATGAGTTGATTGCACTTAGAAACTGCATTGATTCTGTGGAAATCATTCTTTACTAATGTATATGTTGTTAGTTGTTAGTTGCTCGTTATTTGGAGAATCGACCATCAACTATCAACCTGCAACGCCGGAAATTTTAGGTTTGAAACGTACGATCGCACCTTTTATCTGAAATCCCCAATTAAGTCTTGGTAGTTGATTTTTAGTGTTTCACACACCAAACAACAAACAACTATCAACTAACAACACACATAATAAATATGCGACGAATAGGAGAGCATATGCGAGATATCATGGTCGCAATGGCTCAAAATCCAGAAGTTCTTAAAGATCACTTTGGTCTAGCGTAAGTCCTGGCAATAACTTGTTACAATCATTAAGGCAATTTTTGCCAAAGTTTTGATACACTTGGGAGAATTTACCTGCGGGAAGGCACTCTTAGGGTGTCTAAATATCCTTGTGCAGTTCGATAATTCTCAACATGTCTTTTCAACATAAAATTGCGAGTATATATACTGATGGTGCTTGCATCGGTAATCCTGGCCCTGGTGGTTGGGGTGTTGTCGTCTACTTTGATGATGGTTCGGTGCATGAAATGGGTGGTGCTGCTGCTGAAACCACGAATAACAAAATGGAAATGCAAGCGGCGATCGCAGCTTTATCTTTGCTCAAAGCATCAGGACAAACTCAACCTATCACTCTCTATAGTGACAGTGAGTACCTGATTAACTGTGTAACTAAATGGATCAAAACCTGGAAAAGAAAAGGCTGGAAAAAGGCGGATGGTAGTCCTGTTCTAAACAGAGACTTGCTAGAACAACTTGAGCAACTCAACAGCCGTCAGGTAAAATGGCAACACGTCCGTGGTCATGCTGGTAACGAAGGCAACGAACGCTGTGATGCGATCGCTCGTGCTTTTGCTAGTGGCAAAACTCCGGTGTTACGACAAATTTCTGAGATCAGTTTATTTGATGATTTTTTACTGACATCAACTGATTTTGTGGTAGCAAGTGTATCTGATTCTGATCCCGAATCGATGATAATTAACAAAAACACACGAGAGATCAGTACCCTTGCATCAGAAATAACCATGACGGACACATCGAATCATTCAACGACCCTTTCCCATGAAGAATTACCTCGCGAAATGAGGGTAGTACAACTCCGCAACTTAGTTGAAACTCTACGGATTGCTGAAGAAATAGCCGAAAAAGGTTACTTAATCACTAGTTCGGAATTAGCAGATTTAATGGATGTCCACGCCAGTGCTGTCACTAGTCGCGGTGATCAATGGCGTTGGCGTAATTGGATTGTTTCGCGAGTCCGACGAGAAGGTAATCAAATTCTTTGGGAATTGGAGCGTGGTGATCATCTGAGTGATGAAAATGATACTTGATAGTGTTATTTTTTGCTTGTTATTAGAACCAGCAACTACCAACCCTCAACCACGAACAATTAGTTATAATTTCTTCCTCGCCACTGTCGTGGAGTGCGAAATGCTGATATGAAAATCCGCATGACGGCTAAGGGGTCAGCCAATGGGGAAAGCCAAAATAACCAACCGCCTCTGGTCTGAGTGCGGTCATAACAAGGTGCGATCGCAAACAGCATACCAAAGCGAACTATCAACAGAAATAGGTTTAGTCCCAGTAATAGGAGATGGGGTGATGGGGTGATGGGGAGATGGGGGGAAAGCAATAAGTAACTGAGGATGATCAAAACAGGTAAAGCTTGAGTTGAAGTTAGTACCCATAAATCAGTCCATAGCTGAGTGCGGGAAGAAGCATCTTTTAAATCGAGACTCCGACCCCATTCTTTCCAAGTCTCTATTGCCCCTTCGTACATCCGCACTTTCAAGACTTTCGACCCATCTAAAAAGCCTACCTTAAAGCCGCAGGCGGCGATGTGTCGAGCCAAGGTAACATCATCGCAAAAAGAACTTTTGGCACTAGTATAACCATTGACAGCAGCTAAAACAGAACGACGGCATAAAAAGCATTGCCCATTAGCCATAACTCGTTCTGGTTGTTGCGTATTTACACCCGCAGGATCGAATCTATAAAGCAACGTCATTAACAACGCTGGTTGTAGCCAACACTCTCCTGGATACTTAAGGATAAATTTTGGCGAGAGAGAAACTAAATCATATCCTCCAGTTATTGCCGTTTTTACCAAACCCGCAACTAAGCCTGGTGATGGTTGAGTATCAGCATCCATACCCAAAAACCACTCGCTGGCTTCGCAAGAGTGTAAAAAGCCGTTATGTAAAGCCCAAGGACGTCCTACCCAAGCGGGGGGTAAAGGATCATCGGTAATTAAACGAAAGCGGGGGTCTTGTTTTTGTGCAGCTTTAACTAAATCAGGAGTGTGATCTTGGGAATTACTATCTACAACAATTACTTCCCGGACTTCATAACTTTGACGACTTAAACCAGCCAATAGAGGACTGATACGAAGGGCTTCATTCAGGGTAGGAACTACTACACTCACACTACCTAAAAGGTCTGGTGTTGGGTTTTGTGGCGTAACAGGAGGATGACGTAAAGGCCCTTTCAACAGACGTGACAACAGAATTGCTACTGCTGGTACTTGTATAAGTAGTAGAAAAAACGAAAAAGAACTTACTATAGTTAACGAGTCTATCACTGTAAAAATACTGAGTTAATATAACGTGAGTTCGATTAATATTATCAGACTAAACAATTGAATCACCCACAAGTAAACTGCGTTCGTTCCTTTCATCTCCCTACATCGCAAACTCCTTGTCTCCCTTGGTGTTGTATAAACTGTAATCAGCAGACTTTATTCTCCCGCCATACCGCGACTTCTTCGGCTGGCGGTGGGTAGTTTACTTAAGAGCAACTTTTACCGGAGCTATTTGTACTTTATTGCTAGCAGGTTCTACAGCAGCATCTGTAGAAGTACTTTGAGTCTTCCACCACAAGACTACGGCTGGAACTGCACCTAAGAACAAACCTAGTAAGACGGGGATGGAAAAACCAGCCGCCAAACTCATGACTGTTGCAAAGCCAAAGTTGCTTAAATAAACAATCAAAGGTAAATTAAGTTGCGATCGCTCTAATTTGATCGGTGTATTCCGCCATAATAATGCAGCTACTGTCATAAACACTGAGCCAGTACCAATCCATCCAGCAAAGTTTTGATAAGGCATCCCAAAGAAAGCTCCTGGTTGCTGCCAATACCAAAAAGGTAGAGATGTTTGGCTCATTGCTGGATCAAGCACAAAGTCCCAAGAAGTCAGCAATAAAGCACCTAAAGCGATCGCGCCTAGATGACGCCACAAACTAGGTTTTTTATCAACTTCTAAACCAGCACGTGCTAGTAGGTAAGCTACACATCCTACGTAAAACCAAGATAAAGGAATAGTAAAAGGTACTAAACCCGCAATTTTATAACCCAAGCCACTTAAGTAGCTGTAATGACCGAAAGGAAAGCCAGTACTTGTTCCTAGTAATTCACTGCTTAAAGAAATCAACACCGATGGCAGCAGAAATGAGAGCCACAAACCTAATCCTAATGTTCTATAAGCATATAAGGAAACTGCTGCTGCTCCCAAAATCATATAAACGACGCCGCCTCCAGCCAAACTCCATTGCATGGCGGTTTGTCCAATCTCTGCTAAATTCAAAATTATTTCAGCGTGAGGAACGACCAGTAATATTCCTACCAGTCCAAACACCATTGATACAATATGACCAATTAGGCACACGCGCTCAGCGATAACAAGTTGTTTCATAATATTTCCTGAATCAAGATGTGACACATGGCTATATAACTGCTAACAGTTTACAAATGTTTAAGAATATATATAACTTAATTTTGCTGAAATTCTTCTGTTAAATTGCTCAATTGTTTTTTAGCAGAGCATTATCGCCTATTGATTACAGACAAGACAAGTCAGAAAATTTTACTTATTGTTGCAGCTATTTAGCTTAAAAACGGGATTATTAAGTAGCAAGCCTGTAAAAATAAAGTTCTTGAAATCAAGGTTTTTTAATCCACGTAGGTGGGTTTTATATGTGTAGCAGCGACGTCTAGTCGCCAGGTGTAAGATCCCCACGGGCAATTGCCCACAACAAAGGAGTGAAAATTTGACTCCTCCTACACCCCTACACCCATTTTGAAGACAGATATCAAAGATGAAGTATGAAAATTTTTTGATCTTTCTGCCTTCCTAAAAGTATAAATCCCTGTGGCAATCACAACTCATCCTATGGCTTTTTTGCAAAGACTTCCTTGGTTTTCTTTAATACTGCTGTTGCTTACGTACACTACCTTTGGCTGGGTACTATCAAGATCCAGAACTCAGCCAATATTATGGCTAGCGGTTGCGATCGCTATTGTAATTTTTATTGCTATCTTGACTATTCCTTTATCAAAAATGGCTGACTATTCTGTAAGCTTATTTCGATCAAATCTAAGGTCATTTGGTATTGCTGTCTTGGGAGCTTTTTTGTTCTTTCTGATTATGGCCCGTTTTCGTCTATTTCTTGATACCTTGGTGATTATTGCTGTGACTATGTTGGTAAAAATAGACTTTCAAGCAGCAGGATTTAGCCAAATACTAGCTTTTTGGCTCACAGTGGCCTTTTCCTTTGCAGGTTTAGCCTTGGGTGTACTAGCAGAAAAGTTGATGTTTAACTATGGTCTAATTTTTTAAAATTAGGGCAGGTATTACTACCCGCCCCAAAATTACTGAATATTTAAGATGCAGCAACAGTTTCAGTAGCAGCAGGATAAACGCTGACTTTTTTACGGGTTTTCCCCTTGCGTTCAAATTTTACAACACCATCCACGAGGGCAAATAGAGTGTCATCGCTACCAATTCCGACATTATTACCGGGGTGAAATTTAGTTCCACGCTGACGCACTAGAATATTACCTGCGCGAACAACTTGGCCACCATAGCGTTTGACACCCAGTCGTTGAGCATTTGAGTCACGACCGTTACGTGTACTACCTGTTCCTTTCTTATGAGCCATGATTTTCTCCAATAGATGTTGGTTAGTGGTTAATAGATAGTAGATAGTGGTTAACAACTAACTACTAACTATTAACTAATAACAAATTATTCCGCAGATTCTTGTGCAACCTCGGTTGTTGCTTCTGTTGCTTCACTACTTACAGAAGTTTCTGCTTCTGAAGCAAGGACAGAACCATTGAGACTAATAGAATTGATCATCAGCCTGGTGATTTCTTGGCGATGTCCGCGTTTTTTGCGGGTTTTCTTTTTGGGCTTCATTTTATAAACTAGGACTTTACGACCCCGCAGTTGTCGCATCACTGTCCCTTCTACTTTTGCTCCTGTTACTAACGGCTGCCCAATTGTTACTTCGCCGTTGTGTTGCACTAGCAATACTGATTCTATGCTAACTTTTTCATCGGGTTGGGCAGAAAGCAGTTCAATGTCATAAAAGCGGCCTGGTTCAACTCGTAATTGCTTACCGCCAGTTTCAATAATTGCGTAAGTCATTTAATTGTCCTTAATGAGGTTGCCGTACAGGTAGCTGGCTGTGGTCTCAGAATAAACGCGATCGCTTGCGTTTTGGAACTCTTTTGCCAGCTTTTGCAATGCGTCTACCTGATCCGAGCAGGAATTAGACAGACAACCCACCATTGTACTTTGAAAATTATATATTCGTCAAGCAATTACCACATTTGAGGTACTCCACAAAGGGCGGTGTTTTAAAGCGTGTGGTATTCAACAGAGGACTTAAAGTTCTCAGGGGTTGCAAAGGCGAGATACCAGACTTTTTTTTCAAAAAGTTGGGATCTCGCAGCCGATCAAAATCAATGTGGTTGAGTAGTAGTACTTTGTCTCATTAATTACGTGGGGTAAACTCCTTTTTGATTTCTCTTCCTTCGTTTACTTCGCGTCTTTGCGGTTCCTTTTTTTAACCCTTAAAACTAATGGGACAGACCAGTGGTTCACTAGAGGAACTGTATCTTAAATGAATGTTCATCTTGGTAGTGAAAATTTTTCATTGGGACTGTCCTCTGACTTTATTTTATTAAACCCTACAGCACATATTCATACAGTAAATTAATTGTTAACAAACAGTTGATATTTGGAGGCAAGTTATTCTTATACACCAACAACAAATGATAAGTAACAATTACAAATGATGATTGTAATTGTATTGATTAGTTAGTGTTTTGAGTTAAAGCTGTGAATGGTATCTATGCTTTCCCAAGAGGGAGCAAAAGATGGAATTGATAAAGGGCAAGCTTTCCATCCAGACTTTACTGCTACATTTAATAGATTACACGTACCCCCACGCTGCCCTACGGGCGTATAATGCCGACAGTAGCGACAAGCAGAAACACAAGATTTTAAAGTTGTCATAACCAATTGTTTGTGATTAAATAAGCATTCTCACCGGGAAAAAATTTCCCCATCAAGTATGGCAATTATTTCCTCAAAAACACACAATAATTGTATGTTTCACTATAAAAACTTTGCATTACTAAACATAAGTTTATGTAGTAATTATTACAAGGTTTTTGCTTACGTATATTTGGTAAATTTTGTGTAAAGATACGAGAAATTACGGTTATCAATAATTAAATATCAATACTTATAATTAGTAATTACCGATAGCATTTATTAACTACCTAAACAAAATTATTAATTACAAATTTTCGTTGTGGGAACACTAAACAGCCAAACTCTACTCCTGTTTCCTTCTCTAACAGATAAATTAAACCTGCCTTAAAAATGGGTGTAGGGGTATAAGGGTGTAAGGGTGCAAGCGGATGAAATTTTCATACCCTCGTTGTGAATTATATTCATGGAGTTTCTTGCAAAATTTATAGATGTTGAATACTAGGAAATATATATGAAAAGAATTGAAGTTGAAAAAAGAACTATTTATTTTAATCGGTTTAGCAGGTAGTCATGGATATGGCTTAAATCGTCCAGAATCAGACTATGATTATCGAGGAGTTTTTATTGCCTCCAAAAGATATTACTTAGGCTTTGACCAGATTGAACAAAAAGATAGTGATTGGGATGAATTAGGAATATTTTCATTTTTAGATGGAAATTATTCTTATGAACAAGTAATGAAAATGGCTACAGATTTGATGACTGAGATCCAAAAAGTTGATGAAGAATCAATATTACCTGAAAAACCTGATTTAGAGAAAGTTAATGAATTATGTATAAAATTAGTAGAAATGCAGGGGTGGGATGATTAAGGGGAAAGGGGAAGGGTTAAAGGGATTAAAAAATCCTTTTCCCTAAAAGATACATTACCAACTTTAATGATTGAAAAAATACTCAGAATATAAATGAGGTTAACTTTATTAAACAAGCGCTGCAATATTCTTATTCTTAATCTTCATCAAGTTATGAATCAAATTATTAAGTTTGTAATAACACTTGTGTCAGCTTGTAGGCTAATGCCGGAACTTTGAATCTAAATTGTGTATCCTGAAGACAACTGACATTACAACAAAATGGAGGTCTGATGACTCCCAAAATTATGCGTCAGCTTTGGTCTGTAATTGAGACTACCCAAACAAAGACGCTACTGCAATTAGATGATGCTAGCTTAGTACAGTGGTTGGTTAAGCAAACCAAAACGCAAGCTTTGCTAGATTGCCAAGAAACAGATTTTCTCTGTGACTACATTCAATCTCGCTTACCCCTCATCCGCGACCTTGCTAATGAACGTCAATATTCATGAAAATAAGTCATTGGTTATCAGTCATTAATCATTGGTCATGGTTAACAACTACTAAACATTAACTCTTAACAAATGACAAACGACAAATGACAAATGACTACAGATTAATGACTTTTTGAGGTAAATATCCTTCTATTAAACAATCTGCTCCCACCACACGCACCTCTACACGTTCCAAAGACAATGCTTCAGTCATAGTGGTTAAACCCAAGTCACCGACGGGTGTAGGAGCATTGCTTCCACCAATTATTTTTGGAGCGATGAATGCTAGGATTTTCTGTACTGCTCCTTGAGCGATCGCATTAGCTGCTAGAGTTCCACCACATTCCCACAGCACGCTACAAAAACCGCGATCATACAAGTAAGCCATTACTTTTTCTGGTGTCAGTGGCGATAATTCGATTACTTCTACTCCCTGTTTGAGCAGCATTTTTCGAGAAACAGGGTTGGCTCCTACATCTGTCAACACCAAAGTAGGAGCCTGTTCAGTTTTCCATAGATTAGCTTGTGCTGGTAAATTCAGACTGCGACTCATGACTATCCGCAGGGGATTATGCGCTCCCTGTTGACGACTGGTTAAATGTGGATTGTCCAGTCTCACCGTATTTCCACCGACAATGACAGCATCACAGGCTGCGCGCACTTGATGCACTACGCTACGAGCCTCCTGGTTAGTCACCCAAGCGCTATGACCAGTAGTCGTAGCTATTTTGCCATCTAAGGTCATGGCGTATTTTAATATGCCCAAGGGTCTTTTGTAGAGAATGCGATGGATAAAGCCTTCATTCAACTTTCGACAAGCTTCTTCTTCTACTCCAACTATTACTTCTATGCCCGCCGCACGTAATTTAGCAATACCACCACCAGCTACTAGGGGGTTAGGATCAACCATACCGACTACTACCTTGGCCACTCCAGCAGCAATTAATGCTTCTGAACAAGGAGGAGTGCGTCCGTAGTGATTGCAAGGTTCCAGACTAACATAGACAGTTGCCCCACGAGCATTTGCACCTGCTGCTTTAAGTGCAAAAACTTCAGCGTGCGGTTCACCTGCACGGGGATGAAAGCCTTCTCCAATAATTTCACCATCTTTAACAATCACTGCCCCTACCATCGGATTTGGGGAAGTGCATCCCAAAGCGCGCCGAGCAAGTTCCAAACAGCGCCGCATCATTGCCCGGTCAAACTCAGTTCCTACTTTTTGTTGCGGATGTGAATCTGATTTAATCACTGAATTTACTATAAGTACATTTTCTTAACTGTGATCAACTAGGGGCTGGAAATCAATTAAAAACAGAAAATGATAAATTTTTAATTTTCCTAGCCCTGTTCCAACTCTAGCTTTAATCCATCTTGCCAGAGATTGCCAAAATTCCAGAAAAAATTAAGGGTGAGGATAATTTGGGATTGTAGTCTCAAATTATCTCCACCCTTGACTTTTTGCCTGGTGGTTCATCGCAAGAGCGCTAGTTAGAATCCAGGTTATCCACACTCCGCCCACAAAGATTTTAAAACTAACTTTTAAACTTGTTTTAGGATTGTTGCTCGGCTAATTTCAGTTGTTGCCACCAACGATTCAGAGGAAAATAAACCACTGGTGCCCAGAGGCTACTAACGATAGCAGAGGCTAGGGCTACCTTTTGGTAATAACCCCAGATGTCTGCCGTATTGCGATCGCCCATGAAAATTAGTTGGAAAGCAAAGATTGTTTCCACCAAAACCGCCATACCAAAGACAATTAAGGCGATGGAAATAAAATCTTCTTGAATAAAACGCTGTTTTTGCAGCAAAGCTGTTAGACAGCCTACCACTGCTAAACTGAGGGCGTGAGTGGGATCTGGTGATGTCATTGCATCCTGAAGTAATCCCAAAACTATACCCGCTAATGCACCTTGGAAAGGTGTACGCTTGACACTCCAAGCCACTACCCAAATTAATAACCAATTAGGGCCAATGCCCAATAGTTCCATACCAGGAAGACGGGTAAGCAGCATCAGCAGGCAGAGGATGACAGAACCAAAAATCACGGCCCAATTTACCATTAGTCGGAGGCGTGGATGCCAACGTGAAATGGGGTTGATTTTTATTATGGATTTTCGCGATCGCGATTTTGGCTTATTTTGCCTGCCACCCCGAAATGCAGGAAGTTTCATTTTTTTATTAAACACTCATGTGTAAAGTACACAAAAATATAGATATTAATCTTTACCCTTCATCCTTATTTTTGTGATTAGGGATTCTCCTGTTGTTGATTTTCTGGCTTGGGATATACTGTCACCCAATCCAAAGATCGAATAGATGGAAACAGTTCTACTTTCGCTACTGAGGCTGGCAGTTTCTTTAAATCTAGGGACTTAATTCTTCCTATAGGCCAACCAGAGGGAAACTTTTGGCTATAGGTCGATGTGACAACTACATCCCCAGGTTTGACATTGGGAATTTTTTCATAAAACTCCAGTACTGCTTCTGCGGAAGCATCGCCCCGTAGAACTCCTTTGGCTCCGGTACGGCTGATATTTACACCCACCTTACTTTTCAGGTCACTAATTAATAACACACGGCTAGTATTAGGAGTTACACTCTCTACCAAACCGACTAATCCGCCTTCAGCCTTGACTACAAATCCTTCTTGAATTCCTGCTAGACTACCCCGGTTGAGAATCACTTGTTGCCACCAGTTGTCTGCACTGCGCCCTACGACCCGTGCTGGGATTGGACGTAATGAAATAGGCTCTTTTTCGACGTAACCCAACAGCTGTTGCAGCTTTTTATTCTGGTTTTCTAATTCTGTTATTTGAGCTTCTAATTCTAATACACGAGCATCTTTCAACCGTTCCTCTGGATTTGTCCCTGGCTGCAAAATCTGGAACTGACTGGTAACACCCTGATAAATCTCCAGTAACAGCGCTCCTTGAGTTTGCCTCAGTATCCAGGCTCCACCAACTATTAGAGACAGTATTCCAATGTGTAATCCTTTATGCTCCCACCAGCGACGTGCTGTAAACATATATACCTTTTTTAGCCGTGTAAATACTAACACATTTGGATTATTTACAAACCCAATCTCAGGGATTGCTTGTTCTTACTACATATTTCGGGAACGACCGCTGAACACTCGTTCTAGCTGTTTGAAATTTTCTAACACGCGACCTGTACCTAATACAACACAGCAGAGAGGATCAGCAGCAACGTGGGTGACAATCCCGGTTTCATGGCTTATTAGAGTATCTAGTCCTTTGAGCAAAGCGCCGCCGCCTGCTAGCATAATGCCCCTGTCAATGATGTCTGCTGCTAGTTCTGGCGGTGTGCGTTCTAGAGTCCGCTTCACTGCTTCAATAATCACTGATAGCGGTTCCGACATACTTTCACGAATTTCTGGCCCTTTGATGGTTACAGTGCGCGGTAGGCCAGATAGTAGGTGCAAACCCCGGACTTCCATCATGGCGTCATCATCATCGTGAGTCGGGTAGGCAGAACCAATACGAATCTTAATATCTTCAGCAGTACGTTCCCCGATCACCAGGTTATGAACTTTCTTCATATACTGCATGATTGATTCTGTTAGTTCATCTCCAGCTATACGTACTGATTCACTTAGTACTGTACCCTGAAGACTCAGTACAGCTACTTCTGTAGTACCACCACCAATATCAATGATCATGTTGCCAGTCGGTTCGGCTACGGGTAATCCCGCCCCAATTGCTGCTGCCACAGGCTCATCAATGAGGTAAACTTCTCTGGCTCCCGCTTGCGTTGCTGCATCCATCACAGCTCGTCTTTCTACCCCTGTGACACCACTGGGTATACCAATGACAATCCGGGGTAATACTAGTGATTTACCTTCATTGACGCGCTGTATAAAGCTTTTTAACATGATTTCGGCTGTATCGAAATCAGCAATTACACCATCGCGCAAGGGGCGCAGGGCAATCACATTTCCCGGTGTTCGACCGAGCATTTTTTTGGCGTCTTCTCCTACTGCCAGTGCTACCTTTTCGTTTTGGTCGATGGCAACTACTGATGGTTCTTGAAGAACAATACCTTTACCAGATACATACACTAGGGTATTGGCGGTACCGAGGTCGATACCCATATCTCGCGATAAGGAAAACTTACTGAAAAGGCCCACGGGTTTTGTCGCCCCCTATTTCGATACTTTTGACTACTACCGTAAGAGAGAATCGTGCAGGATTTTATTACTTTTTTTGACCTGAGTCTAGTAAAGCAGGCTATATTTTGTATAAGTTTTAGGAATCTTTGCCTTTTTGTTGCTGCTACTGTTTTATATTCTCTGACTGTAAAGACATATCCGTACACTTTTGTAGTTATAACAGAGTAATTTTTATCATTATAGTCAGTAAATATAATTGTTAATTATTTAACACAGTTTTTTCAGTTTGAGAATTCGCTATGATGAAAATCATTATGTATGAGTACGTCTGTACTGAAAGGTAACGCCCATGAGCATTAACATCGTCACCTTAGTTGGTCGTGTAGGCGGCGACCCTGATATGAAGTATTTTGAGGATAGTGGTAGTGTCAAATGTAAACTAACACTAGCAGTAAGGCGGCGATCGCGTAGTAGTGATGAACCTGATTGGTTCAATTTAGAACTATGGGGAAATACTGCGGAGATCGCCGGTCGGTTTGTACGTAAAGGAAGCCTAATCGGAGTTAAAGGTTCCTTAAAATTTGATACTTGGAATGATCGCACCACCGGGGCGCTGCGTTCTTCCCCAGTCATCAGAGTAGATCAACTAGACTTGCTTGGTTCCAAGCGGGACGAAGCAGAGATGATCGATAATAATCCCGATAATTTTTGATGAGTTGGTAGTTAGTAGTTAGTAGTTAGTGGTCAAGAACAAAAACTACTAACCACTAACTACTATCCATTAACCACTAAACTAATAACTAATTTCCAACGTTACCGATGCTTCTACTTGCTGTTCACCACCTTCTACGGGAGTGGAAGCATTTGCTGTTTGAACCGCATCCGCACGAAACATGGGGCGTGGCGGTGGAGGTGGCGCGCTGGCGCCGTTGATTTGAATGCTTACTACTTCTTTACGCTGGAAACCCAAAACACTAAAAACGGCTTCAGCTTGCTGTTGAGCTTCTTGGGTAGCTTCTTTTAATGCTTGCTTTTGGGCTTGAGCGATCGCTTCATCAGTAGCCACAAAACTAATACCGCTAATCTGCGTTGCTCCAGCCTTGACAGCTTCATCTAACAACTGGCCAGCTTTATCAGTAGCAATGCGGAAACTTACAGTATTACTAGCACTATAACCAGTTAGACGTTGAATGTTATCTTTATAACTATATACTGGATTAAGAGTAATGCCAGTAGTTTGTAGTTTCTCCACATTACGGGTCTTGAGCAGTGTTACCACAGCTGATGATCTCCGAGCAGCCTCTTGTTGTGCTTCTTGGGCTGTTTTAGCCTGCACTTCTACACCTAATACAACTTCAGCCAGAGTAGCAGGAATTGATTCTACCCCGCGACCAGTAACTGTAAGAGTGCGTAACATCCTCTGTTTCTCTTGTGCTAAGACAGGCTGGCTAAAAGTAATACATACCAGCATGGCAAATGCTAAACTCTTCCACAAGTTCCCAGTTAATAACTGAGAACCCAACAAGGTGGGTTTATTCATAAAATTTCACTCCTCGAAATTATTTTTTTAGTGGTTGTTAGTTTTTAGTTGTTTGTTATTAGTTGTTTGTTGTTTGGAAGTACTTCTATACAGACGCAACGCTTTGCGTCCCTACTAACCAATGTACAGACGTGCCATAGCACGTCTGGTACAACCACTAACAACTAACTAATTATGTGTCTCTACTTTGACACGTGATTATTACTATATCTAGGATGGTTACATTTTTAGAAACTTGAAAACTTCACGACAACTTTTGGAGATGCTTTCATGGCATATTGGTTGCTGAAAACCGAGCCGGAAGAATATTCCTACTCAGATTTAGAACACAATGGCAGTACGGTTTGGAATGGAGTGAGCAATGCTTTAGCCCTAAAGCATCTACGGACAATGACCATTGGTGATTTAGCGTTAATTTATCACACTGGCAAGGAACGGCGAATTATAGGTGTGGCAGAAGTAACCAGTCAACCTTACCCCGATCCAAAATTAGATGATGTTAAACGAGTAGTTGTAGATTTGCGGCCTGTGCAAAGACTACCTCTACCAGTTTCCCTAGCGCAAATAAAAAAAGATAGCAGCTTTGCAGACTTTGATTTGCTGCGTCTTCCCAGGCTATCTGTAGTCCCAGTGTCAGAGTTGCACTGGGAGCGCCTCCTACAGTTATCAAAGCAGTAATTATTAGACTTTTTGTAAAAGTCGAAATTAATCCCCCTCTGGTCCTTGAAAGGCGTCCCCACCAGATCATCTGTAGTCAAATTAAAGCGAATTGTTATTAGTTGCGATCCCAAATCGCCCTATGATGATTAGCGCGGTGAAACAATCAACAAGAGTAGTTATGGAATTGTTGCCAGAAAACTTACAAACTTTACAAGGAAAAGTAGCAATTGTTACAGGCGCTTCACGGGGAATTGGAAGAGCGATCGCACGGGAATTAGCAAAATTTGGTGCTAGCGTAGTTGTCAACTATGCTAGTTCTAGTCAAGCGGCTGATGAATTAGTGTCAGAAATTACGCAAGCAGGGGGAAGTGCGATCGCGCTTGCGGCTGATGTCAGCAAAGAAGAACAAGTCGATGCTTTAATCAACGCTGCGATCGAAAAGTTCAATCGCCTTGACATCTTGGTCAATAATGCTGGTATAACCCGCGACACACTTTTACTCAGAATGAAGCCAGAAGATTGGCAAGCAGTAATTGATCTCAATTTAACTGGTGTATTTTTATGCACACGTGCCGCCAGTAAAATCATGCTCAAACAGCGTTCAGGACGGATCATCAACATTACCTCCGTTGCTGGACTCATGGGTAATCCCGGACAAGCCAACTACAGCGCTGCTAAAGCAGGTGTGATTGGTTTTACTAAAACTGTTGCGAAAGAACTAGCTTCTCGTGGCATTACTGTTAACGCCGTTGCCCCTGGTTTTATCGCCACTGATATGACCAGCAATCTCGATGCCGAAGGTATTCTCAAGTATATTCCCCTTGGTCGCTATGGTCAGCCAGAAGACATTGCTGGCATGGTGCGTTTCCTGGCTGCCGACCCCGCAGCAGGCTACATCACCGGACAAGTCTTTAACGTAGATGGCGGTATGGTGATGGCATAGAAAAAATTATGAATTTATGAATTATGAAACTGGGCTTTCGTCTTTTTCATAATTCATCATTCATAATTTATGTTGCCTTTACCCTCTGCCAAACGGTGAAGCCTAACAAAGTAATAATACTGAGGGTAGTAGCAATTATAACTACCAAACTCATGCCTCGGATTGTCATCGCCAGCCAGTTGCAAACTAAAGCAATTGACCAAAGAGTCAAGGCTGCATGGCGCTGAGATAAACCCCAAGCTAGCAAGCGATGATGTAAATGGTCTTTTCCGGGAGTACTTAGGGGGTTTTTCCCTGCCATAAGTCGCCGCACAAATACTTGGGTAGTATCTAGCACTGGCAAAAGTAAAAACAAAACAGGTGGTACTAAAGAAAAAATTGTAGTGGCTTGTAGTTCACCGACAATGGCAGTTGCAGCTAGTACGTAGCCAAAAAAATATGCTCCGGCATCACCCATAATAATGTGTGACGGATGAAAGTTGTGGCGTAAAAAACCTAATGCTGCTCCTGCTAAGGCTGCCAAAACTAGTGTTGCTGCTGCCCAGTTGGGAAACTGCGCCGAAACAGCTAATAAACTCATAGCAGTGATAAAACTAACTCCTCCTGCCAAACCATCCATACCGTCCATCAAATTGATGGCATTAGTAATTGCTACCACCCAAAACACCGTTAGCGATGTGGAGAGTAGCGAGTCGAGGGGAGTACCAAAAGTAACTTTAATGCTAATGCCATTGCCAACCAACAGCAGGGCCGTCAGAATTTGTACTAACAGACGAACTGAGGGAGGTAAACCGAATTGATCATCAATAAAGCCAACTAGCACCAGTATCGAACCCCCCAAAAGAATAGTTAAAACCTGAGCTAGTACACCTTGAAGTTCAATTGGTCTTAACAAACTTGCCAAGATCAAAGCCGCTAGCACTCCTGCGTAGATAGCCAGACCGCCTGCATTTGGCAAAGGTTCTCGGTTTAAACGCCGTGCATTTGGTTGATCAGCCCAACCAACTCGTAAGGCAAATTTACGTACCTCTGGAATCAAACGCCACGTTACAACCCACGCCAATAGAAATGTAAACACTACTGCTAACCAGCCGGAACCGCTGGGTTCAGCAATACCAAGCGCCTCAAGGGAGCTGTATATATTCATCTCCCGTTTCCACCATTAATGCCAGTATCCAATATCAGCATCAAGTGTATAACAATCATTTTTTTTTCTCACTACAAATATGAGAGTATATGGACTGCCTTATTTGGGTTCTCGTAGCTTGAATTAAGGGAATAGGAAGAAATTTAGATTTTTTTGGGTGGATTCCCCTACATCCCTAAACCTATATCCTCCTATAGCCTAGTAAAGATTAATAAACTCAACAGCTTATGGCTTGTTGACTTAGCACTCTTGGCTTGTGAGTGCTAAATTGTCTAATGGAAGAACTCACAAATTAAACCAAACTAAAAAGTATGGCCAAAATTATTGCATTTGATGAAGATTCCCGACGTGCCTTAGAAAGGGGCATCAATACTCTTGCTGATGCAGTGAAAATTACCCTGGGGCCAAAGGGCCGCAACGTCCTTTTAGAAAAAAAGTTTGGTACACCCCAAATCGTGAATGACGGGATCACCGTTGCTAAAGAAATTGAACTAGAAGATCCCCTAGAAAATACAGGGGCAAAACTCATCCAAGAAGTTGCTTCTAAAACAAAAGAAGTAGCTGGCGATGGCACAACTACAGCAACTGTACTGGCTCAAAGCATGATCCGCGAAGGTTTGAAAAATGTAGCAGCTGGAGCAAATCCAGTCGCAACAAGACATGGGATCGAAAAAACCGTAGAAAGGCTAGTGCAGGAGATTGCAGCAGTCGCCAAGCCAGTAGAAGGAAGCGCGATCGCTCAAGTCGCGACTGTTTCGGCTGGAAACGATGAAGAAATCGGTGCCATGATTGCCGAAGCAATGGAAAAAGTCACTAAAGATGGTGTAATCACCGTAGAAGAATCTAAATCCCTAACTACGGAATTAGAAGTAGTTGAGGGGATGCAGATTGACCGGGGTTACATTTCCCCCTACTTTATCACTGACAACGAACGGATGACGGTGGAATTTGAAAATGCCCGCATTCTGATCACCGATAAAAAAATCAGCAGTATTCAGGACTTAGTCCCTGTTTTAGAAAAAGTTGCCCGTTTGGGTCAACCTCTATTGATTATCGCTGAAGATGTAGAAGGGGAAGCTTTAGCAACTTTGGTAGTCAACAAAGCGCGGGGTGTGCTGTCAGTTGCTGCGATTAAAGCACCTGGATTTGGCGATCGCCGCAAAGCGATGCTGCAAGACATTGCTATTCTGACAGGCGGACAATTAATTTCCGAAGAAATCGGTTTAAGTTTAGATATGGTTTCTTTGGAAATGCTGGGAGTTGCGCGTAGAATTTCCATTGACAAAGAAAACACAACCATCGTTGCTGATGGCGAACACAAAGACGACGTACAAAAGCGCATCGCTCAAATTCGTAAGCAGTTAGAAGAAACTGATTCCGAATATGACAAAGAAAAACTGCAAGAACGCATCGCCAAGCTAGCTGGTGGTGTAGCTGTAATTAAAGTTGGTGCAGCCACAGAAACCGAACTCAAAGACCGTAAATTGCGGATTGAAGATGCTCTCAACGCCACCAAAGCAGCCGTAGAGGAGGGTATAGTTCCTGGTGGTGGTACGATGCTGATTCACCTATCTACAAAAGTCGCTGAAATTAAAAACAGCCTCAACGAAGAAGAACAAATTGGCGCTGATATTGTTGGGCGATCGCTAGATGCACCCCTGCGCCAAATAGCAGATAACGCTGGTGTTGAAGGTTCTGTCATCGTTGAAAAAGTCCGTACTACAGAATTCAACGTCGGCTACAATGCTGCGACTGGTGAATTTCAAGACATGATCGCCGCAGGTATTCTTGATCCTGCCAAAGTCGTACGTTCTGCCTTGCAAAACGCAGCTTCTATTGCTTCTATGGTCTTAACTACCGAAGCTGTGGTTGCCGAAAAACCTGAGAAAAAACCCGCCGGTGGCGCTCCCGATATGGGTGGTATGGGCGGTATGGGCGGTATGGGCGGTATGGGCGGTATGGGCGGTATGGGTATGATGTAGCCTCATACTGTCTGTATCTAATATATTTGTCAGCAGTTTGTCTTGCTAAGGCAAACTGTTTTTTTATACAATTTCTCACCCAGTATTATTTATATAACAAACTTAGCTATAATGCTGACCAATTCATTATTTTAGGACTTAAGCATTCTCTATGCATCCTTGGCGTTCTTGGCATCTTGGCGGTTTAATAAATTAAGCTTTTCGGCACTTTTCGCATAAGTCCTGCATTTTCTAAATTATGCATTTTTAATTGTTTAATTAATCTTTTAATCATTACTAACTCTGAATAAACTATCTAATGTTAAGATTTTTATTGTTCAGCCATTAGTAGCAATAACACTTTATTATTGACTATTTAGGAAAAATAAAATGGCTAAAAAAAAGCATCACTTAAATTCAATAGTAACTGAACCAGAGAATGAAGATTTCTATCATCTACCAGGAAGCATACCAGGAACCATTATTGTTGATGCAAACGCACCACCACCAAAGATAGTATTAATTGACTATAGCCCAATCGAAGCGATTAGCAAAGAAGTGGAAACACCAGAAGATTGTATTCCTTACCTAGATACTGAATCAGTAAGTTGGGTAGATGTACGTGGTTTAGGTAGTGAAGATATTTTACAAAGATTAGGGCAGGTTTTTGAGTTACATCCTTTAGTTTTAGAAGATATTGTGAATGTGCCAGAACGCCCAAAAGTAGAAGATTACGAAGATCAATTAGTGATTATTGCACGTATGGTCATGCCTAAGAAAAAATCTCATGGGTTTCATAGTGAACAAGTCAGCTTTGTATTAGGAAAACATTACTTGCTGACAGTTCAAGAAGAACCAAAACGAGATTGTTTTGAAGCAGTGCGATCGCGCATTTTTAAAAATAAAGGTATTATTTGCAAAAAAGGCCCAGATTATCTAGCCTATGCTCTTATGGATGCAATTATTGATGGCTTTTTTCCTGTCTTGGAAAAGTATGGCGAACGCATTGAAGATTTAGAGGATGAAGTCATCTCTCAACCTACACCTAAAACCTTAAAGAAAATCTATAAAGTTAAGCGAGAATTACTACAACTACGTCGTGCGATTTGGCCACAACGCAACTTACTTCATACTTTGATTCAGGACGAAAATAAAATGATTAGTCATGAAGTACGAGTTTATTTGCGAGACTGTTATGACCATGCAGTACAAGTTATAGATATGGTAGAAACCTATCGAGAACTTGCATCAGGTTTAATGGACGTTTATCTTTCGGCGGTCAGTAATAGAATGAATGAAATTATGAAATTGCTAACTGTGATTTCAGCAATTTTTATTCCTCTAACTTTTATTGCTGGCGTCTATGGGATGAACTTTAATACAGAAAAATCACCATATAATATGCCTGAGTTGAACTGGTATTGGGGATACCCAGCTTGTTTAGCAGTGATGGCAGTCATCGCAGGTGTTTTACTATATATTTTTTGGCGCAAGGGATGGCTAGAAAATAGTTCGAGATTAAACCGTTAAATCAGTGAACAGTAAACTACTAACTGATAACTGTTCACTGCACATGAAAATGTTTACAGGAGTTTATATACATGGTAGCCAGAAATGAGGGGAATTTAATTTTTTTGACGCTGTATATTATCGGCGTCACATATACCTTTACAAAAATGATTGAGTCCATCGACGACAAAATCAAGTTTACTTTTGACAAGCAAGTCGTCGATGAGCAACTCAAAGATAAAGACCTGCAAAATGATATCGGAATCTCTTTTAGGCTCAGCCCCTCATATTTTATTGATGAATTGAAAGAATTATCTGTAAGTATTGAAAATAAATCTCAAAATCTTGCCTTATATGTAGACTGGGATAATTGCTCTTTAGTAGTTGAATACAACAAGCAATCACGACGAGTCATTCGCAAATCACCAGATGTCACACGTGACCTTGGTGTACCGCAAAGTCCTAGCTTAATCGCCCCTAGCAAAACTCTCTCAGCAGCAGTGACTGCTGAAGATGTTTTTAAATTGGATGAGTTAACAAAAACATACCAAGTCAATACTCCTTTGATTAATATTAGTGCGCTGGAAAAAAGCCCTGTGAAAGCGCAAAGGTTATTATTTCAAGATTTTATAGATGGCAAAAAAGAATTAAAATTTTCTTTGCAGCTAGTATTGAGAATCTCTGAATTGCGGGTTGGTCTAGCTCCAGGTGAGAATAAACCTCCTATGTGTATTATCGATTGTCCTTTCACAATCAAAAAACTGCCTTGGTATTACGCTATGCCTTGGAATAGAAAACGTTAAAAGGTCATTCAGGACTACACTAGTATTGGTAGAGAGTAGGCGTAGGCGGTTGCAGACTAGCCAATTTGTGCCTAGTTTGAGGAAAGTCCGGGCTCCCGAAAGACCAAACTTGCTGGGTAACGCCCAGTGCGAGCGATCGCGAGGATAGTGCCACAGAAAGATACCGCCAAGAGTAGGTAATGGGTAATGGGTAATGGGTAATGGGAAAAAACCTATTACCAATTACCTTTTCCCCAATTACCAATCTTTGGTAAGGGTGCAAAGGTGCGGTAAGAGCGCACCAGCAACATCGAGAGGTGTTGGCTCGGTAAACCCCGGTTGGGAGCAAGGCGAATGGAACTACGGTTGGTCTTTTACCAGTTCCGCGATCAGAGCCGCTAGAGACGTCTGGTAACAGCCGTCCCAGATAGATAACCGCCCTCTTGAATTAAGAGAACAGAACCCGGCTTACTACCGACTCTCTACTCAGATGGAATGATAGCAAGCACAAGCTACATTCCATTCTTTGCTTTGAAGTTCCCTCCGGGACGCGGCACGTAGACGCTGAACGCGTCTACAAAATTTTCGCAAAATCTAAAATCCAAAATCTAAATCGGATGACCCTTGCTTATCCACGCCGACAACGACAACTTGAAAGTCTAGTCAGAAAATTAGGTTTGGCAATAGAAGCACCAATTAAATGGCAACTGCTAGACTTAGCACTAACTCATCCAACCGTATCTGAGTCAGCAAATTATGAACATCTGGAATTTGTTGGTGATGCTGTGGTGCGGTTGGTAGCAGCAATTGTGTTGTGGGAGAATTATCCAAATTGTCCGGTGGGAGATTTTGCGGCAATTCGTTCGGTATTAGTGAGCGATCGCATTTTAGCTCAACTAGCACGCTCTTACGGTTTTGAACTATATTTACTTGTGGCTGGCAGTGCTACTGCTGACAAAGCTGGTCAACAGTCAAGATTAGCAGATGCTTTTGAAGCGGTTCTGGGAGCGCTTTACCTCAGCACTAACAACCTAGATTTAATTCGTCCTTGGCTAGATCCTCACTTCAAAGAACTGGCAGCAGAAATTCGCCTCGATCCAGCCAGACTAAATTACAAAGCTGCTCTCCAAGAATGGACTCAAGCCCAGTTTAAGGTTTTACCAGAATATCGAGTTGTAGAAATTAGTCAGCCTCATAATAATCAAGAGCGTTTCATTGCCCAAGTGTGGTTGCACGGACAAAAATTTGGTGAAGGAAAGGGCCGTTCCATTAAAGCTGCCGAACAAGCAGCAGCAAAAGTTGCTTTTTTAACTCTAAGTACACAGGAAAATCACTAATTACTTCCAAGCAAAAAGTTAAAATTCCAGGGTTTTTCCCAATTGACGATAGTTATATAGACTACACACGATTGAGTAGAGGCGTGATCTTTCTCGTTCACATCTTGCACTAAGCCGTGAACTAAAGTTCACAACTCAAAGCTTAAACCTGTTAAAACAAGCTGAAATTTTGATTTAGTCTGCTTCTAGTTCTCGTTACCAAGTTCTTCAACTTAGTAACGAGGTTTTGGAGGTTCAGCCTTCCAATAGACCTCTTGCACAAATATTTTGACCCCACCTTAACCCTCCCGGCGGTTCACGGGGGATTGAGGGGGTTTTCAGGATTCATGCAACAGGTCTAATGACTGCAACTAGTGCAAGACACGAGTTCACGTCTTTATTCTTGACTCTTGACACTTGACTAATGACTAATCAAATTAAAATTGCTGTCGTTGGAGTAGGACGTTGGGGTGTGCATTTGTTGCGAAATTTTCTAGAAAATCCCCAGGTTGCAGTTGCAGCAGTGGTAGACCCCAATTCAGAGCGTTTGGCAACAGTACAACGTCAATATTTTTTTAGTAAAACTACGGAAAAAAGCATATTATTAACAACCGAATGGCAAAAAATTAAACAAATAAAAGATTTAGATGCAGTCGTAATAGCCACTCCTGCTAGCACACATTACTCCCTAATTACTGATGCTTTAGATTGGGGATACCATGTTTTAGCAGAGAAACCTTTAACTTTAAACCTAAAGGAATGTCATGAACTCTGTCAGCTAGCCCAAAAACGGCAACGGCAACTCATGGTAGATCACACCTATCTGTTTCATCCAGCAGTGGAACGAGGGCAAGTTGTTGTTCAGGAAGGAGAATTAGGGGATTTGCGCTACGGCTATGCTTGTCGTACCCATCTCGGACCAGTCCGCCAAGATGTTGATGCCCTATGGGACTTAGCAATTCACGATATTGCTATATTTAATACTTGGTTAGGTCAACAACCAGTGAGCGTACAAGCATCGGGTAGGGTGTGGCTACAAGAGAAGGTAGGGAAGTTGGGAGAACCGGAGGTGGGGAGAACCATCACTCCATCTCCCCATCTACCCATCTCCCCATCAGGTTTAGCTGACTTAGTGTGGGTGACACTAACCTATCCTAATGGTTTTCAAGCTTACATTCATTTGTGTTGGCTCAATCCTGATAAGCAGAGACGTTTAGTAGTTGTAGGTAGTCGGGGCAGTTTAATTTTTGATGAAATGTCAGCTGCATCACCTTTAACGCTACTGCATGGCGAACTAGAAATGCAAGCCAATCATTTTATTCCTGTCAATCAAAGCCAACAAGTGCTGCAAATCGAAAAAAATGAACCATTAAAACGAGTATGCGATCGCTTTGTTCATTGCATCCAAAACAATACTCCTTGCATGGTTTCATCTGGTTGGATAGGCACGCAGTTAGTAAATATTCTTGCTGCCCTGACAGAATCACTTAACCAGAATGGCAAACTTGTTGCACTGAGTACAAATCAGTACTAAGTTCTGGTTGTTCACTAAGAGAGTTTAATTCTCCCACTCTCCTCATACCAAGTTGCGGTCAAGCGTAACACTTTTGGCAATGGGGAGATGGGGTGAAATTCTCTCCCCATCAGGAAACTCCCCATCTTCCGATACCTCAGTTACTATTTTTGAATGCAACTGAGTACCATCTTCTGTGTTCTCCTGATGGGTATCTATCAAAGGTAAAATAATTTTCACTGTTGTACCTTGATTGATACCTTTACTTTCAAGGGTGATCTTACCTCCCATCAGTTCAATTAAGTTGCGTGAAATAGCCAATCCCAGTCCTGTACCACCAAATTTGCGCGTAGTACCATCATCCACCATGACAAACGGGCGAAATAACTTTTGTTGCTGGGCGGGATCAATGCCCACACCTGTATCTTGAACAGTAACAATCACCTGGGATTTACCATCAATTTCTTGAATTTCTGTTGTGATTGTAATGCTGCCCTCATCAGTAAATTTAGTAGCATTACCGAGAATATTAATTAATACCTGCTTCAGTTTGGCTGAATCAGCATTCACCACTATCAACTCGCTCATCTGTTGAGGAATATTTAACTGCAAGCCTTTTTGTTGAATATTCACAGATTGCAAATTGATGACCTCTTTGAGTAATTTTTGCAGGTCAATTGGTTCTAAAGATACAGAGAGTTTACCAGCTTCTATTTTGGAAATATCAAGCAGTTCATTAATAATACCTAGTAAGTGAATTGCTGTGTCATCAGCACGCTTGAGGAACTCGAGTTCTTCTTCTCGGTCATCACACAAGTCATCTCGAACTAGGCGAATACAATTAATAATAATGTGTAATGGATTTCTCAATTCATGAGAAGTTGCTGCCAAAAACTGACTTTTACTCTGGTTAGCGGTTTTTGCTTCTTTCCAAGCTATTTCTACTTCTTCTGCCCAAGCTTTGAGACGTTCTAGCATCTGATCCAATGCTTGAGCCAGTTGATTGAATTCTCGGATTTTTAAGTTGCGCGGGACTGGTACTGTACTATGGTGACTGTGGAGATTCAGAGCATAGTCGCGCAATTCTTCTACAGGAAGAGCCAAGCAACGAGCTAAATATAAAGCTGCCAAAACACTGGCACCAATTAAGCCAAATGTCAAAACAATCAAAATTAGTTTGATTTGTCCTAAATCATACAAAGCATTGTCCAGACTAGTAACCGCTAAAATCACCCACTTTTGCTGTTTTCCTTGGATGATTGGACTGTCAATCGCAGTGTAACCAGCGAGTAATTCTTCTCCCTCTTTATCAAAAAATAAATGCAGAGTATCTTGCTTACCAGCAATGGCATTTTTCACGATCATTTGCAGACGTGAAGCATCTATATGCTGGGCAATATTAGTACCAATTCGACTAGCAATTGGATGTGCTAAAATTATTCCATTTTCGGCAATAACTACTGTTGATCCTGTCAGTAAGCCAGGTTTATTTTTGATTTTTTCGCGTAGAACCGTTGATTTGAAGACTAAATTGTAGCGCCATTGACCAGCAAGATCATAAACTGGTGCTGATAATAGTAACTTTAGTTTACTTTGTTCATCTTTATTTCCGGTAGTGTTCAATTTTGGTGATAATAACTTTACTTCTAATTCCTGATCAGAAAAAGAAGAATTTAATTGACTTATTGGTTCTTTACCGCACGTACTAGCACTAATCGTATCGCGATTAGAATCTACTAATTGTATGCATTCAATTTGCCGTGGTTGCTGTTGTGCTAGCTGATGCAAAAACTCTTCTATTTGGGGAAGTGTACCTGATTGAATTACCTGGGTTTTAGTAGCACTGAGCAAATTTGCTTTTAAAGCAGCGAATGTATCTGCAATCTTTTCTCCCTTGAGAACGGCACTTGCGGTTAAATTTTGACGGGCAGTTTCTAGCAGACTATAACGTGCTTTTTGATAGGCAACTATTTCACCTATCAATAATACTGGAACAGACAGGAGCAAAATCTTTGATACTAAAATCCTTCTAAAGGAGGATTGACGCTGCTTAGCCATCGGCACTCTCACTTGGCATTTGCAAACCACAACAGCAACCAAATGCAATTAGATTAACTAATATTATTAAGCAATGAATATTGGTTGTTGCCAAAAATTTTAAACCATCATATGACTGGATAGCAAAAAAATACATCTTACACAAACACTGAAAGCAACTAGTTGTGATTGCAACTTTAATTTTATGCAAATAAAGCAGTGAAATTAGTTGTAAACAGGAATGTGCCAGTATCATTATTTTTGAGAATCAAAAGTCAAAAATATTAGAGAAAAAATATACAAAAAAAATCAATGATCAAATATCGACCTTATACTACGGTGGTTTTAGCCATGAGTGCAGATGGCAAGATAGCTGATGTTATGCGATCGCCTGCTCGCTTTGGCTCCAATAGCGATAAAGCACATCTAGAAAGCAAAATCGCTGCTGCTGATGCAGTCTTATTTGGTGCTGATACTCTCCGCGCTTACGGCACAACACTGACAGTAACGAATCCACAACTGCTGCAAAATCGAACACAAGGGGGTAAACCCCTTCAACCAGTACAGATAGTAATTACACACACTGCCAACCTAAATCCGGAAATTCGCTTTTTTCAGCAGTCGATTAAACGTTGGTTGCTCACCACAACCACAGGGGCGGTTTTTTGGCATAAACGACCTGAATTTGAGCAGATTTTGGTATTTGAAACAGAAGAGGGAAAAATTGACATTGCAGCAGCCCTAGAGCATCTAGCAAAATTAGGTGTAGCACGATTAGCAATACTAGGTGGTGGTGAATTAGTCGCCTCTATGGTGGAATTAGATTTAATAGATGAACTCTGGCTGACCATTTGTCCCTTAATTTTAGGTGGTACTGGTGCGCCTACACCTGTAGGAGGCAAAGGATTTTCACCAAAATTAGCTCCCCAGCTAAAACTTCTAGAAGTTAATACTGTAGGACAAGAGGTTTTTCTTCATTATCAAGTTGTTCGTTAGTTAATGGTTGATAGTTGGTTGTTGGTAGTTAGTAGTTAGTGGTTAGTGGTTAGTGGTTAGTGGTTATTCCCACACTCCTCACACCCCACCCTTACGGGAAGCCGCTACGCGTCTACACACTCCTCACACCCCACCCTTACGGGAAGCCGCTACGCGTCTACACACCCCTCACACCCCATCTCCCCACCCCCAATCCCTCATCAATAGTTGTAAGATAATTATTAATTTTTGTATCGGAAGCTCGCGATGGTGGAACAACTAAAGCCTCGCTACTCTGTTGCTTGGATCAATAAAATTGCCGAAGTTCCCCAATCGATTTGGGATGCTTTAGCACTACCACTGACAACCCCATTTTTAGAGTGGAACTGGCTGAACAATTTGGAAACTTCAGGTAGCGCTACAGCTAAAACCGGTTGGTTACCTAATCACCTCACCTTGTGGCGAGACAGAACACTCATTGCTGCTGCTCCACTTTACTTAAAGGGACACAGTTATGGCGAATTTGTGTTTGATCACCAATGGGCTGATTTGGCGCAACGTATAGGTGTAGAATATTACCCAAAAATGTTGGGTATGTCACCGTTTACCCCTGCGGAAGGTTATCGATTTTTAATTGCGCCTGGGGAAGATGAAGATGAGATTACAGCAATTATGGTGCATGAAATTGATGCTTTTTGCTCAAAACATCGTATTTCTGGTTGCCATTTTCTCTATGTAGATCCCCAATGGCGTCCTGTTTTAGAACGCTGCGGTTTTACTGCTTGGCTGCATCATAGCTATATTTGGCAGAATCTTAGCTTTCAAACTTTTGATGATTATCTAGCAGTATTTAACGCTAACCAGCGCCGCAATATCAAGCGAGAACGCAAAGCGGTAGAGAAGGCTGGTTTGCGACTACAACCTTTGTGTGGAGAAGAAATTCCCAAGTCTTTATTTGGGTTAATGTACGAGTTTTATGCAGATACTTGCGATAAATTTGGCTGGTGGGGTAGTAAATATCTAACCAAGCGGTTTTTTGAGCAGCTACATGATAATTATCGCGATCGCGTTTTATTTTTCGCTGCATATAACGAACAAAATCAGCATCAACCAATGGGGATGTCTTTTTGTTTGTTCAAGGGCGATAGGATGTATGGGCGCTACTGGGGTAGCTTTCAAGAAATAGATTGTCTACATTTTAATGCTTGTTATTATGCCCCAATTGAATGGGCGATCGCTAACGGTATCCAAATTTTTGACCCTGGTGCAGGCGGACGCCACAAAAAACGCCGTGGTTTTCCAGCAATGGCAAACTATAGTTTGCATCGTTTTTACAACAATCGTTTGCGACAAATTTTGTGTTCTTACATCGCTGAAGTAAATGAACTCGAACAAGAAGAAATTGAAGCAATCAATGCAGAATTACCATTTTCTCAAAAATATAATTGAAGCCTAAAATTCTCAAATAACAGACTACTTAGAGGAAGATAAGAACTAAACTTGAGAAAGGGTAAAAAATCCTTGAGTCAAGTTTAGTTTTACGATACCTATGGGTTTGAAATTGGAAGATTTAGCGCAAATAGATGATAAACTTTCTCAGCGTCATATTGATCTTGATCCTGGTGGATATTTCATTATTTACTTAGAGCGAGAAACAGGGCTGATTTGTGCCAAGCATTTCACTAATGTAATTGATGAGCATGGTTTAGCAGTAGATCCAGAAACGGGAAAAGTAATTCCGGCACGAGGAAAAGTAGAACGAACTCACACAACAGTATTTACAGGGAGGACAGCAAAAGAATTATGTGTGCAAATATTTGAACAAACAAAGCCCTGTCCCGTGACTCAGCTAAACCATGCAGCTTATTTAGGTCGAGAATTTGTTCGTGCTGAGATTGCTTTGGTGACAGGACAAGAGTATGTTCAAGATTAGTTGGAATTTGTTAGTAGTTGGTAGTTAGTAGATAGTAGTTAATCACCACTAACCACTAACCACTAACCACTAACCATTACCATCAGAAGATGATGGTTGGACAGCTAGGTAAATGTAATAAGTCGCCATTGGGATGACAGTGGCAGCAATTAAAAGCCCCACTACCCAGGCGATCGCATTGCCTTTATCGGCTGCTTCTGTTTTCCCAAAGGTGCCTTCTACCTGCACTTTTTCCACTATTTGGGGTGGACCAGGATCCGGTTCACCAGAAAGTACAGCGACTAAGCGATCGCTAGCATCTAAAAATGCTTGATTATATTTGTCACCATCTCGCAAAGGTGCCATTAGGGTTTCATCTGCCACACTTTTGGCAATTTCGTCTGTCAGTAAAGACTTGACGCGATCGCCACTGATAATAGCAGCACCGTTAGTAACGGTATCAATCATTAATAAGGTTTGATTGGCTTGTGCTTCTGTTGTCGGAAACCATTTTTCAAATAATGCTTTCGTAAAGCTTTCCGGGGTTTCACCATAATCTAAACGACGTACGGTAACAAATCTGACTTCATTTCCAGTTTTCTTGGCTAAATCCTCTAAGGCACTACTAATTTTGCCTTCATTTACACGACTAAGGACTTCAGCTTGGTCTACAACCCAAGTATTGGGCGTGAAATTGGGCATTTCATATACACCTGTAGCAAAAGCTGGTGTAGCAAAAAATGCAGAAACCATAAGCAGAAGGCAGAAGGTAGAAATTCTCAATCCTTCTGATTTTGACATTATCCATTGGATATGTTTTTTCCAATTCAATAATTGGCAGAGGAGCTGTTTCATTGGAGTAATGTATGTATAAAGACGGGCTTTCACCAAAAATACTACATAACTATAGGACAAGTCTCATCTTTTGCCAGAGTCTTTAGCAGTTAGTAGTTATCAGTTATCTGGGAAAACACCACACCAATTGCTGTCAGGCTTTATGGGTAATGAGTCTGACCGCTTCCCCTTTAACCAAACCTCTCTATTTTCCTAAAGTTTGCCAAGACAAATGCGATCGCTTTGATTATTTTTACCCATAAAACCTGATTTAGTCACATATTGTATGACTTTTCAACTTGATTGTATTCATTTTCTGGGTGTGCGATCACTGCCGTTAGATCACAACTTGCTATCGTTCAATCACAAGATGATGTCGTTAGATCGCAACTTGCTGCTATTAAGAATACAGTTTGAGTCAGAATAAGATTGACCGCCAATCTAAGCTAAAATAAACTTCAGCATTGCATGAGGATTGTTAAATTACCCAAAAAATCCTTGAGCTAATGCCTTAGGGTTATGCGATTGAAAATCATTACGTTATGTTGCTTTACCAATATTAAAAAGTATGCAATTTATATCTTCAATTAAAGTTGAGTGAGTGGCTACATATAATCAAGTAAAGATAAACATTTCGATGCAAATTTATGGGCAGCAAAATTATCTTGTTCTCAAAGCTGTGTATAAATATTGGTCAGATGCCAGTTCATATAGGTAGGACAAATAGCTGGTAAACTACTAATTACTTGACTTTATATTAATATGTGGTTTTTGTTTCCTCTTCATTTGTTATAAATAGATAGACGTGGCCAAAAATATAATTTTATGTGAGCATAAATGATAGTTGTTTATTGCTTGATAAAAAACAGTAATTAGTATTTTTATTTTATGGACTTGATTTCTAACAATTTCTTGCATCAGCATACAAAAATATTTGCATTTTCGTGATTCATTGGCAAAATCATTTTATTATCGATCTATAAAAGTAATAAGAGAGCAAGTGAGAAAAAAGTAGTAAATTATAGATATCATTAATACTAATAAATTATTAAATATTAATTCAACATTACTCAAATTCCTAAAGGCCAATGATTACGCAATCTTGTAACTCAGACAATATTCTGGTAGTTGATGATTCACCTGATAACGTGTTTTTAATCAAAACCATTTTAGAAGAAGAAGGCTACACAGTTACTACAGCAGAAAATGGTGTTTCTGCATTGGCAAAAATTTCTGAAGCTAATTTTGATTTAGTGTTGCTAGATCTGATGATGCCAGGGATGGATGGTTATGAAGTAACTAAGCGGATGAGAGAAAATAGGAGTTTGCCATTTATCCCGATTTTACTGATTACAGCCCACGATTCACCCAATGTCGCCCAAGGTTTAGATTTAGGTGCTGATGATTTTATCCGTAAACCTGTGACAGTGGATGAGTTATTAGCAAGAGTGCGATCACTGCTGCGATTAAAGCATAGTATAGATGAAAGAGATGAAATTGCGCGCCAAAGAGAAGATTTTGTTTCTCGTCTCACCCACGACTTACGCACACCTCTAGTTGCAGCAGAACGAATGCTGACACTGCTTTCGGAAGGTGCGCTAGGGAGTTTATCAGCACCGATGCAGGAAGTGATCACCATCATGGCTCGTAGTAATACTAACCTGCTAGCGATGGTGAATACCTTATTGGAAGTATATCGTTTTGAAGCAGGTCGCAAAACCCTAGCCTTTCAACCAGTTAATTTAGAGCAATTACTCAAAGAAGTTGCAGGCGAACTAACTCCTTTGGCTCAAGCCAAGCAACTGGCAATAAATTTAGATATTGATCAGGATTCTAGTAAAAGTACAATTGTAGGCGATCGCTTAGAACTACATCGCCTATTCACCAACTTGATCGGTAACGCCATCAAGTTTACCGATAAAGGTTTTGTCACCATAAGTCTTGTACCAATTACCAGTAATGATGGCAGTATTACGATCAAAATAGCAGATACAGGACCTGGTATTCCTCCTGAAGAACAAGCAACTTTATTTGAACGATTTCGCCAAGGTAGTCACAAACGTTCTGGTAGTGGTTTAGGACTGTATCTTTCTCGCCGAATAGTAGAAGCACACAAAGGAAGTATTGAAGTAAGTTCAGAGGTAGGAAAAGGCAGCATATTTATTGTTAATTTACCCATCAAACAGTAATTTTATAATTTACATTTGATGTGAATTCGAGGTGCAAAAGATTTATTTTTTAGAAACCAAACACCGATGCACACGGATAACTTATCTGTGTTCATCTGTGTTCATCTGTGTTCGATATTCACCGATTTTTTTGTAGCTTGAATTCATCTCATCGTCCGATAATGTTTGGGAAGACGAACACCGATACACACCGATGCACACGGATAACTTATCTGTGTTCATCTGTGTTCATCTGTGTTCAATATTCACCGATTTTTTTGTAGCTTGAATTCATCTCATCGTCCGATAATGTTTGGGAAGACGAACACCGATACACACCGATGCACGCTGATGGATGCAGATAAATTACTCGTTAACAACAGCAGTGAATACACATTAGATATAAGTTATCCATTAAATTGAGATACATCTATTTATAACCAAAATGTATTAAAATTTACGAATGTGGGGATTTTCCCGTTATACTCATTTAAATTAAAATATATTTATTTGAGAGATTAAATGATTTCTGAAACGTCAATTCATGAAATTCTTGATCAACAACGAGTTTTTTTTCAATCTGGTAAAACTCAATCACTATCTTTTCGTATTTTCCAACTCAAACTTTTACAACAAAGCGTTAAGGAAAACGAAACAGTAATTTGTCAGGCTTTAAAAGCAGATTTAAATAAACCAGAATTTGAGGCTTTTTCTTCAGAAATAATATTAGTTATCAAAGAAATTGAATATTGTATCAAAAATCTTAAAAACTGGACTAAGCCTCAAAAAGCAAAAGTCCCTTGGCAATTACTTCCTGCTTCAGCAAAAATTTATCCAGAACCGTTAGGAGTTGTTTTAATTATTGGTAGTTGGAACTATCCTTTTCAGTTAGTAATCACACCATTGATCGGAGCGATCGCTGCTGGAAATTGTACTATTATTAAACCATCAGAATTAGCTCCGCATACATCCAGTGTTATTTCTAAGCTCATAGCTAAATATTTCCAGCCAGAATACATTACAGTTATTGAAGGAGGTGTGGAAACAAGTCAAAAATTATTGTCAGAAAAGTTTGATCACATATTTTTCACTGGCGGTACTGCTGTAGCTAAAATTATTATGGAAGCCGCAGCCAAAAATCTTACACCTGTGACCTTAGAATTGGGTGGCAAAAATCCTTGTATTGTTGATACAGATATTCATATTACACATACTGCTAGACGCATTACTTGGGGTAAGTTTATTAATGCTGGACAAACTTGCTTGGCACCAGATTATTTATTAGTACATACTAACATTAAAAAAAATTTAATATGTGCAGTTCAAAAATGTATCCAAGACTTTTATGGCAATAACCCTGCCATCAGTCCTGATTATGGCAGAATTATCAATCAAAAACAATTTGATAGAATCATAAGTCTTTTAAAGGGAAATAAAATTATTTTTGGTGGAGAGACAAACAGAGAACAACTTTATATTGCTCCTACATTAATAGAGAATGTTTCCTTGACAGATTCTATTATGCAAGAGGAAATTTTTGGGCCAGTTTTACCAATTATCGAATACACAGATATATCAGAAGCGATCGCTTTGATCAATTCCCTACCTAAAGCTTTAGCTTTATACTTATTTTCTAATAATAAAAATCTTCAACAAAGAGTTTTACAGACAACTTCATCAGGGACTGTGTGTCTCAATGAAACAGTCATGCATATTGGAGTCTCATCCTTACCATTTGGTGGCGTAGGTGATAGCGGTATCGGCAGTTATCACGGTAAATTTAGTTTTGACACATTTTCTCACTATAAAAGTGTATTACACAATCCCTTTTGGTTGGATTTAAAATGGCGATATGCTCCCTACACAAAGGGTAAATTATCTTTTTTAAAAAGATTGATTGGATACTAGTCCTTAACTCTCCCGAATACAAGGCGCTGCTGCTAGAACTTGCGCCTCTGTTTGCATCAGTTCAATATCTGATGACAACCACTGACGAGGTGCTTGACAGTGGTGAGCCACTAATAGTCCCCATAATCCTTTGGGAGTCAAGACTGGTACAACCAGGTTGGCGCGAACCTGCAATTGGCGCAGAAAATCTCGGTGACAAGTAGCAATTGCTTCTGATTCAATATCGGGGATTGCGCGTACCCGTCCTGCCAAATACATGGCAGCATACTCATCATTAAAACAATCATCAGGCCCTGTTGAACCTAAGATAGAAAATTCTTCAGAACTCAAGGCTTCAAATGTTACTTGTCCTTGCCATTGATAGTAAAAGTAATACAAAACCACGCGATCCACTTGCAACGTTTCTCTGAGACGGTTTGTTGTTTGTATGACTAAAGCGTCTCGTTCCATTGTTCCGATCAGGCGTTCAAGCACTTTTTGCAAACCGCGATCGCGATGCGCTGTGACACTAGGATTAAATTCTGGGTTGGGATGACTTTGCACTGGTCTGCAATAACGACTGATTGACAGTTATCCTTCCATGCTACACATGGCAGGTGATTCTCTTAACTTACCGTTATAAATTCCTGACTCGACAAGATGTTTTAAATTTTTAAGAATCTATCTAAGTACCATTTCACAAAATTATTGATACAAATTCTCTCCCTTATCCTCTTTGTCGCCCTTGTCCCTCTGGCTGCCAAATGCATCAAACTTATAGTGAAATGGGATAAGTAGCCGTCATGAGGTGCGAACCTCACCCCCTCCCTTCTCTTGACTGGGTGAGGTTTTCAAATCATTAAAAATTACTATAACGCTCCTCTGCCCAAGGTTCCCCTCTATGGTGATAACCATTGCGTTCCCAAAAGCCCAATTCTTCATTTTGGAGAAATTCTAAGCCATTTATCCACTTAGCGCTTTTCCAAGCATAAAGGTGAGGAACTACCAGTCGCATTGGTCCACCGTGTTCTGCTGGTAATGGTTCACCAAATAATTTAAAAGCAAAGAAATTTTCTTCTTTGAGAAAATCTTCCATAGAAATATTAGTGGTGTAACCGCCGTAACAGTGTTCCATCACATAGACTGCTTTGGGATCAACTTCAATTTGCTTCATGAAGTCTGTCACCTTAATACCAGTCCATTTAACATCGAGTTTAGACCAACGGGTTACACAGTGGAAGTCAGCAGTGAACTCGTGCTGGGGTAACGCCATGAAATCTGACCAAGTAAAAGACTTGGGTGTCACCAAACCCCATACCCGAAATTCCCATTCATCTGTGTTGACTTGGGGAGTATCACCATAGGTTAAGACAGGAAAACCCTTAGTCAAATATTGACCGGGTGGAACCCGTTCTTTTTCTTCCTGCGCCGGTTTATGAAAAAAATTTCCTAGCATGGCTACCAGAAAAATAGGTCTTCTGAAGACACTTTAATTTTGATATGAGTATTTGGTAATCGGTCATAGGTAATGGGTAATAGATAATGTATTGTCTCAATTACCAATTACCAATTACCAGTTAGCAGTTTTATGATTCCTCTTCTTCCTCTTCTTCCGCAGACGGGTAGACAAAGGTAGAGCGTCCAGTCAAAATCGACTTACCAAGGGAGAGAGCTTTTTGTGCTTCCAGGCTAGCTTTACGTCTCCAGGTAGCTCGACGCTTATCACGTTTGGATTTAGATGTTTTCTTCTTTGGAACAGCCATATTAGCGGATAACGCAATTTTTGACAACCTTATTATTCTAAGCCATCAAGGCATAATTGGTTGTTGGTTGTTAGTAGTTAGTAGTTAGTAGTTGGTTATTTACTAATTACCTCACCCCTCACACTCCTCACACTCCTCACACTCCCCCCACCTCCCCACCTCCCCATCCTCCCCACCTCCCCATTACCCCCCCTCCTAGTTCCCAGCTTGATTATTCGTTGCAGGAGCAGGGGTTGTGAAGTTGTCTCCAAAATATAGAAGCGATCGCGCTGTTTTGAAGTATTTTGCCCAGCGTCGTGGATCGGGACGCTGACGCCACTGGGGGCGAGTCACTGCTAATTCTAAAACTGGTGCGATCGCTCCATTGTTTTGTACGGAGACAAATATGGAAACATCTGTTACTAAGATATCTTGATCAAAACTACGTTGAGCAGCCGCTCTGGCAGCGGCTTCTGCTCTTTGCAGTAGGGTTTCGTAGTTTTCTTCTGGTAAGCGATCAATAAACAGGTCTACTCTGGCGGTGTAAGCTCGCACAATTTCGGGTGCGAGCGCGCCCATTGTCAGCCAAATCGGAACCGCAGTACCCAGCAAAACTACTGCCTGAGCTATCCGGATTCTCTTAGCAATTAATGGCATAAGTTGAATAAGTCTCCCAGGAATAATTCTATTTCCAAAGAGAATTCTGCATGATGACTGATGACTGTAACTCTTCATAACCTGTATACTCCTGACTATGAAAATTTTTGGTGAATCCAAGCACAGTATAATTTCGGTTAAGCAAGTAAGAAAAAATACATTTTTGTATTCTGTGTCTAAATGAAAATCAACCGGAATTGGGAATTCTGAACAGCGAACTCCCAACTCGCAATTGTTTTAGTCACCCAGACTATCAATAAAACACTAGGTTAGCTTTGTTTTTTCAGCAAAGACAACCGCGATTTTAAGTAAGCAAAACATAACCGGCAGAAAGTGCGATGGCAAATAACTGGGCGATCGCTATTGGCGTAAATCAATATCAATTCTTTCAACCGTTAGGATGTGCTCAAGCCGATGCCGAGGCGTTAAAAGATTTCTTGGTAGTAGAAGCAGGTTTTTTACAACAACAGTGTCTCTTAATGACAGACACTTCACCACCTCTCGGTGATAGATCTACTTATCCCACCAAGGAAAACATTCTGCTTTTATTAGAAGATTTAGCTGCGGCATGTTGGCAGCCCCAAGACAGACTGTGGTTTTTCTTTAGTGGTTATGGCATCAATCACAACGGACAAGATTACCTGATGCCTATAGAAGCAAACCCTGCTCACATTGAAGAAACTGGCATAGAATTGCGGGCGTTAATGCAAAATCTGCAACTTGCTAGGCTTGACACATTGATATTGCTGGACATCAACCGTGCTTATGCTAGTCAGGCTAATACTCTCATTGGTCAAGAAGCAATTGAATTAGCACAAGAATTACAAATTCCTACTATTATTTCTTGCCAACCAGAACAATTTTCTCACGAAAGTACCGAACTCGGTCATGGATTCTTTACAGCAGCAGTATTGGAAGCTTTGCGTTCTGGCAATGGCAAGACTTTGGATGATTTAGAAAGATACTTGAGTCTGCGCACTCCAGAACTATGTCAACACTACTGGCGTCCAACGCAAAATCCTGTTACTATCATTCCCTCCAGGCAACAAGGAATCTTACCGACATCACAAACAAATCATCGCATCAAAAATACAACTGCCCTCAGTTCTAAAGAAATCTTAGCTGCTGCTGTGCCCACACCTTCGCTGCATTCTAATTCCCATCAATTAACAGCACATACCACTACCTGGAATGGAGTGGGGGAAGTAGGGGGAATGGAGGAAGAAATTTCCAATTATTCATCACTTTCACCCCCAGCAACAACAAACTACTCACAAGCAAAACAAATAGCCACAGCCAGCACCTCTATTTGGAAACCACTGCTGTGGTGGGGTGTAAGTACAATGATGGTTATTGGCTTGCTGGCAGTGGTTTTTCTTCGCAATCAGGCAGGTTTTAGAGCTGTAGAGATTTCCCCAGCTGCCACTAAAACTGCTACTGATGACAGTGACACAGAAATTCTGCCTGTACTACCAGAGGTTGCTAGAAATAACAAGATTGTCAAGATTTTGCCAACTGTTCCACCACCTCTACAAAATAATCAAATCAAACCACCGACTGTTCCTCTATCAGAATCAGCTAAGCGTCAGCAAGCGCTGTCGGACTTAGCGAAAATGTCACTGCAACCGAATCAAGCAAGCCATCTCAGCTTGGCGATCGCTAAAGCAAAAAAAATCAAACCTGGAACTCAAGGTTACGAACAAGCACAAACAAATATTAAAATTTGGAGTGGCATGATCTTAGACTTAGCTAAAAATCGTGCCAAACAGAGAAAGTATGCTACAGCTGTAGCTGCTGCTGAGTTAATTAATCAAGATCAGCCAAATTATCCACAAGCACAAGCAGCAATTCAACAGTGGCGTCAACAAGCCAAGCAATATGTGGCTAACACAACCCTTTTAGATGCTGCAAATGGCTTAATTCAGCCAGGACAAGCTTCTACTTACAACCGTGCGATCGAAGTCGCTAAGAAAGTTTCACCAGGAGAACCAGGTTCCGATCAAGCGCGAAAATCTATAAATAAGTGGAGCGAAATTATTTTGCAACTGGCTATGCGCCGTGCTTCTAGAGGAGAAACCAAAGCAGCAATTGCGACGGCTTCTTTAGTGCCAGAGGGAACATCAGCCTATAACAAGGCTCAGCAAGCCATTGAAAAGTGGCACAACAGAAAGCCGCAAAAGTGAGGTAAGGAGGACGCGGGAGACATGGGGGGGAATAAACACCAATTCCCAATCCCCGATCTCCGATTCCCTAGCAATACTGGGAAACATCCTCGCCGCATTCATCGGCTAGATAGCAAAGCGCTCGGAAACGTAAGCTCATAACTTCTTCGTATAAGGGGTTCAGCTTACACATTGGTGGGATGTGAAATAAGGTTTTACCAAATAGCTTAACATCGCGCTCAAAGGGACATTGAGCAGGAATTAGATGACACAAGCGATGTGCGAATTGGCGATCGCTTACTTTAACGTGGTCTAGCCACCGACGTAGAGGCTGGAGAATATCCAAATCAGGTTTAGAGGCTGGATGATGTGAGTGAATAGCGCTGGTATTGCTGGCTTCGGTTGGAGTTAGTGCTACCCAGCTAGCCAAAAAAATCTTTTTTGTGGTATTGTCAAATACCTTCATTACCTACTCCTCTTTTTGCTTGAGGGTCTTCACCACTTCGATGAAGATATACAATGTAACAATTGCATTTCCCGGAAAATTCTTGTCCCGACACACATGCTACTCGCTATTTCAGTAGTCACTTTGCTCAGAACTGTTCTAACTACGTCAAGTTAATCTCAATTTCCTGGGGATCGGAAGTGGGATTGTGATATTTTCTTAATAACTTGACATAGTTAAAATTTTAATAAATCATCTGTCTAAAGACAGATATTAATGTAGCATTTACGAAGTTTTTTTGCAGAAAATTTCTCACTAGAATTTTGCCCAAGTACATGTCTAGTGTGAAAGAAGACTTAGCATCCAGAAATGACTTTTTTGTCATCAGTTGCGATGCTTTTCACGCCGCACTGACTGGGGTTATGAGTCTTCTGGTCGCTGTTTATCGTTTTTTGACCCTGATTCAACAATTGTGCATTCCTAATTCAGAATTAGGATAACCAGCAAAAGATGCTAACACATATATTGAAATTTGCCACCTATATTTTTTTAGGGTTGACCTATTTAGGGTTAGCATTAGGCTACCTGCCTGGTTTACGCATGAATCGTGCTGCGATCGCCTTGGCAGGTTCTGCCTTTTTAATTGCTTTGGGTGTAGTAAATTTGCAGGAGGCTTGGCAAGCAATTGATCCCACCACGATTGTGTTTTTGTTGAGCATGATGGTGGTAAACGCTAACTTAACCTACGCAGGATTTTTCCCTGAAGCATTGTCGCTGCTTTTACGTTTTACTCGCAGTCCTTTAGGGATATTGATCGCTTTAACCTTTGGTAGTGGTATTCTTTCCGCTTTTTTTTTGAATGATACCTTGGCGCTAATTTTTACACCACTTGTCTTGAGCCTTACTCAAGCTTTGAGATTGAATCCCATACCCTACTTATTAGCGATCGCAGGTGCAACAAACATTGGTTCTGTCGCTACCTTGAGCGGTAATCCTCAAAACATCCTGATTGGCTCCTTTTCAGGTATCCATTACTTGGATTTTATGAGGGTGATGACTCCAATTGCTGTAACAGGGTTAGCAATTCAAGTAATTCTACTGTGTTTACTTTACCCAAATGTACGCTCAATTGTCCCCTGCGAACACTTACCCACAGGGAAAAAGCGCATCTTTAGACCTTTGTATAACAAAACCTTAATAATAACCACCGGATTGTTAATCGCTTTTGCTGTTGGTTTACCTTTAGCAGAGTCAGCTTTAGTAGCTGCTAGCTTATTACTTATCACTAGGCGAGTCAAACCACAACGCATTCTGCAAAAAGTAGATTGGAATCTATTGGTGATGTTCTCTGGACTATTTATATTGACTAAAGCGGCTCAAAAACTGAATTTACTACAACCCTTCACCTATGCAGTGAACTCTGCTGCTAGTTTACTGGGAGTGACAGCTATTTTGTCGAACTTAATTTCTAATGTTCCTGCGGTACTTCTGTTACATCCCCTGATTGCGAAAGATGATACCCAATCTTGGCTGTTGCTAGCAGCAGCATCAACTTTGGCAGGTAATTTGACTTTGTTTGGTGCAGTCGCCAACTTGATTGTCGTAGAAGCGACTGCGGAGTTGGGTTATAAGTTAACCTTTTGGGAGCATCTACGTTTTGGTGTGCCGGTGACGGTGTTAACTTTACTTGTGGTTTATTTGTGGATTCACTAGGTTTCTGGCAAAAAGTTTATAGCGATCGCTTAGGTCGCACAGGAGAGGGGGTATTTGGACTAACTGAAGACTTAGAAAATTATCCTGAATTTCTTGAGCGTGTTGGCAACAGTTCGGAACTATAAGATACCGCCCTCTAAGTTTGATTAATAAAAATCGAACACAGATACACACAGATACACACAGATGGATTATCCGTGTGTATTTATGTGTCTGTTGGTGTTCGCTTACTCAAAAGCAATTTAGAATTTTGCCAACAGATAGGCGATTTTCAATTTCCTACGATGCTACCTGAGCAGCTGTGCGAGTCCGCCGTCTTCTACCATCGGCAACTTTTACAGGCGGTTCATCAGGAATTTGCATCAGCAATGTCAGTGATGGTTGACATTGCAATTCACGACGAATGGAACGTGCTAGTTCCCGTTCTAATACTTCTTGCAATCCACCCCAGTCTACTTCTGGTTGATCACTCTCGAAACCTTGGGCAAATTCTGACCAACGCACACTGAGGATTTCTTCAATTCGCTGTTTTACCCATTTTTGGAGGAGCGATCGCTCGATACTTGTGACTACACCGCGTAGGTGAATTTCTGGTTTTACCATCAGTTTGCCAGTCCAATCTATTGCTGCGGCAATGGTAACAATACCTTCTTCTGCCATTTTCTGCCGTTCTTGCAAGACTTTGGCGCTGACCATACCAGAACTAGAAGTATCCACTAGTTCTAAACCAGATGGGACTTTTCCGACAGCACGAATTGATTCTTCTGTCAACTCTACAATATCACCATTCTGGATAATCACCATGTTCTCGGCAGGAAGACCCATACTCTGGGCTGTTTCGGCGTGCTTCACCAACATCCGATGTTCACCATGAACTGGTAAGAAGAACTTGGGACGAGTTAAGGCTAGCATGAGTTTTTGGTCTTCTTGACAACCGTGACCGGAAACGTGAATGCCTTTTTCCCGCCCGTAGACTACATTTGCGCCCTGCATCATCAATTTATCGATGACGTTGACAACAGCGATCGTATTCCCAGGAATCGGGTTGGCAGAAAATACGACTGTGTCCCCTGGACGAATTTTGATATGGGGGTGTTCTTTGTTAGCAATGCGTGTCATGGCTGACATCGGTTCGCCTTGAGAACCTGTTGTCAGAATCAAGACGTTTTCATCGGGCAGATTGCGGATGGAATTTAAAGGCTGAAGCAAGTCGTCGTTACACTTGATATAACCCAGATTGCGGGCATGGGCAATCAAATTCAGCATCGAACGTCCAACGACTGTAACGACACGGTTATGCTTCTGTGCTAACTGCAAAATTATGTTGATGCGGTGGACGCTAGAAGCAAAGGTTGTCACAAACAGTCGTCCTGGTGCTTGGGAAAAAACCCGATCTAGATTAGGAAAAACTGAGCTTTCTGAAGGCGTGAATCCAGGTACCTCAGAATTAGTCGAATCACTCATCAAACACAGAACGCCTTTTTCCCCATGTTCGGCTAAGCGTTGGATATCAAACCGTTCACCATCTACGGGTGTGTGGTCAAATTTAAAGTCTCCTGTGTGGATCAGGACACCGAGGGGGGTATGGATAGCAACGGTGAAACTGTCAGCAATGGAGTGGGTGTTGCGAATATATTCCACAAAAAAGTGTTTACCAATTCGCACGACGTCGCGGGGAAGGACACTTCTTAATTCTGTGCGATCGCGTACTCCTGCTTCTTCCAATTTACCCTCTAGCATGGCCATGGCTAAGCGAGGGCCATAAATCACAGGAATTTCAAATTGTTTCAGGTGAAAGGCTATACCACCGATATGGTCTTCATGACCGTGGGTAACAATCATGCCTTTGATTTTATGGCGATTTTCCCGCACGTAGGTCATGTCTGGCAGAACAATATTGACTCCGTGCATTCCATCTGTGGGAAATGCCAAACCTGCATCTAAGAGGACAATTTCATCTTCGTACTCAAAAACGCAAGTGTTTTTACCAATTTCATGTAAGCCACCCAATGGAATAATTTTGAGGGCGGAATTAGTTTGGTTTTTAGTCATTTTCTCCTGAGATTATTTTGTCGTTAGAATATGAGAATTTATCGGTCTTTGAAGACAGTTCAAAGTATCTGTCTATTAAAAGTTCAGCGAGAAGGTGATTGAGTATGGCAGAAAAAATAAGTAACAAATTGATAATTTTTAATGTTTTATGAAATTAACTTTTTTCCTCCAACATAGTCATCTTCTGCTTTCTTGTAGTCCTGTTTTTATGAGCTTGTTTATTGCTTAGATATTTTTGATAAAAATAACTCTACACCAAAGAATTTATTAGTAATTTTTCTGTGGTAACATAGGCTTTTTGTATGCCACACTTTCAAAATTACTGAGAATTATTATTAAATTCTTCTAATGTATCTTTGAGTGCCAAAGTAGGTTAGATGCCAGTTTTATTAGATAAGATTAAGTTCCTTCATCACAACTTCCAACTTCTGAGTAACTTTTGCGTCAGCTTCGCACAAAGGCGGACGCGTTGAACCAACTTGCCAGTTTTGAAGTTGTAATGCTTTTTTAACTGGAATGGGATTTGTGGTTACAAACAAAGCTTTAAATATTGGAAAAAGCCGCAGATGAATGTCTATAGCGACCTTCATTTGACCCGAATTAAAGGCCTGAATCATCTGTTGTAGTTCATTACCTACAAGATGAGAAGCTACACTAACAACACCCTTAGCGCCAACTGCTAACAGTGGCAATGTTAAAGAATCATCTCCAGAGTAAATCTGAAATTCTGTTGGTGTCAAGCGACGGATTTCACTTGCTTGATCCAGATTTCCACTTGCTTCTTTTATACCAACAATGTTTTTAATTTCAGCTAACCGAGCAACTGTTTCCGAACTGAGGTTTTGAGCTGTACGACCCGGTACATTGTATAACAAAATCGGCAAGTCACCAGCTGCTTGAGCTATGGCTTGAAAATGTTGGTAAAGTCCCTCTTGTGGTGGCTTATTGTAGTACGGAACAACTTGTAAAGCACCGTGTACTCCTATTTTAGCTGCTTTTTGAGTAGCGGCGATCGCTTCTTTGGTGGAATTGGAACCGCATCCTGCTATTACAAGTGCTTTTCCTGCTACCGCTTCTAACACAACGGAAAATAGCTGATATTCTTCCTCCCAACTTAATGTAGGAGATTCTCCAGTTGTGCCACACACCACCACTGTATCAGTACCGTTATTTGCTAGATGCTCTGCTAGTTTCGCTGCTACATCATAGTTAACACTGCCGTCTTCTTTAAACGGCGTAATCATTGCGGTTAAAACTCTACCAAAATCTACCACCCTATTTTTACTCCTGATTTTTTGTTTTTGTGTTTTGGTGGTTCTTTATTGTAATAACCTATTTGCAAATTACTTTCAAGGGTAGATTATTGTTTGTTGGTTGTCGGTTGGTTACCAATTACCAATTACGAATTACCCGTTACCCATTCACCAATGAAGGAATTGGTTTAAGTAAACTTTTTTCTACTAATAATTCCGCAATTTGTACAGCATTCAATGCAGCTCCTTTGCGGATTTGATCACCACATAACCACAGTTCCAAACCGCAAGCATGGGAAATATCCTGACGTATTCTACCAACTAAAACTTCATCAATTCCGGTGGCATCAAAGGGCATGGGAAAGTAATTTTTCTGCCAATCTTCCATCAATTTTATACCAGGAGATTTACTTAAAATTTCTCTGGCTTCATCTGGAGTAAATGGACTTTCAAATTCTAGATTAATCGCTTCTGAGTGAGCGCGCAGTACGGGAACCCGTACACAGGTAGCAGTAATTCTTATCTGTTGATCACCGAAGATTTTCCGTGTTTCGTTGACCATCTTCATTTCTTCTTCGCAGTATCCCCAATCATTTAATGGGGAATTGTGCGGAAATAAATTGAAAGCCAAGGGATAAGGAAAGACTTCCGCAGTTGGTTGTTTGCCTTCTAATATAGCTCTAGCTTGAGCTTGGACTTCTGCCATTGCTTTTGCACCCGCACCACTGGCAGATTGATATGTAGCTGCAACAATACGTTTGATGGGTTTGATTTGGTGTAGAGGCCACACTGCTACCGCCATTAAAATTGTGGTGCAGTTGGGGTTAGCAATAATACCTTTGTGGTTTGCTGCTGCTTGGGGGTTAACCTCAGGAACAACTAAAGGTACTTCTTCCTTCATGCGAAACGCACTGGAATTATCGATAACAATTGCACCTTTTTCTGTGGCTATCGGCGCCCAAGTTTTGGAGGTGGAACCTCCAGCACTCGCTAGCACTATATCGACATTTTCAAAGGCGCGATCGCTAACTGGCTCTACTAATAAATCTTCTCCTTTAAACGTTAGTTTTTGCCCTGCACTACGTTCTGATGCTAATAACTTTAATTCTGAAACCGGGAAATTACGACTTTCTAATAATTCCAACAACTCCCTGCCGACAGCACCAGTCGCACCCAAAATAGCTACACAATAGGAATTAGACAAACTGGCTTCCTCCTTGAAGTTTCTTTTTGAATTTTTGAGTCAATTTACAATTTACGCATCTATTAAAACTAGAGACTCTTAATAATTTTACGGAGCTTGATGATTTACCTTAATAAAGTTTATTTATTAATTTAATACATTTGTTTTTTACTGTTACAAAACCTATATTGTACTTTACAACAATTAATAACTATTAATTTCTTTAATATTTTATAGATCGTATATTATACAGCAAGATCCCTTTTTAGTGTTAGTCATTTTACTATGGCTCGATATTAACTGAGCAAAATGCTTATAAGCAGCCATTATTAACTGTGTATACAGGATAAATAAAAATATGACTCTGACGACACCCCAATACCCTCACTTCCCTACACCCCTTTGTTAGGGTTATAGATACGTAAACTGAATTTGCGCTAAAGTGTCAAGAGCTTTCGCATTAGCAGTAAACTGGATCTCTGTTCATCAACATAGATTCAATAAAGCTGATCAAGCCTTGTGGGTAGATTTTCTGCCAATGAGGAACAGCCGAGCAAACGAGAAGTTTGACGTCTGTTGTAGAAGCAATAAGTAAAAAAATACTAGCAGAAAGCAAATAGAGACTAAAGCATGAAAGTTACCCAGGAAAAACTTCCCTCCAGTCAAATTGGTCTGGAAATAGAGATTACACCAGAAAAAACCAAGCAAACCTACGAACAAGTCATCCAAAATTTAAGCCGTTCTGCCAACATTCCTGGGTTTCGTAAAGGCAAGGTGCCACGGCAGATACTGCTACAGCGCCTAGGGACAACTCGAATTAAGGCAGCAGCGCTAGAAGAACTTATTCAAGATGGCATTACAGAAGCCGTCAAACAAGAAGATATCAAGGCGATCGGACAACCACAATTACGTTCATCGTTTGATGACTTGATTAATAATTATGAACCAGGTAAGCCCTTGACTTTTTCGGCGACTGTCGATGTGCCACCAGAAGTCAAGTTGAATCAGTACACTGATTTACATATCAAAGCTGAAGAAATCACCTACGACCCCGCCAAAGTGGATCAAGTCCTGGAAAATGAACGCCAACAAATGGCGACATTGATTCCTGTAGAAGGACGCCCAGCACAGTTGGGTGATATTGTCGTAGTTGATTTTAAAGGCGTACTAGCCAAAGCTGAAGGTGAAGACGAAGCAGCAGAACCAGAAGCAATACCTGGCGGTGAAGCCACTGATTTTCAAGTAGAGTTACAGGAAGACAAGTTTATCCCTGGTTTTGTCACAGGCATAGTGGGAATGAAGCCCACAGAAACCAAGGAAATTTCTGCAACTTTTCCAGAACCCTATGCCAATGAAGATTTAGCTGGAAAACCAGCTATTTTTACCGTAACGCTCAAAGAAATCAAAGAAAAAGAACTGCCAGAGTTGAATGATGACTTCGCCAAAGATGTCAGTGAAAAAGAGACTTTGGCTGAATTACGCACTGACCTAGAACATAAATTCCAAAAAGAAGCGGAACAAAAAACTAAAGAGAACAAGCAGGAAGCCCTGTTAAAGGAACTGCTCAAGCATGTAGAAATTGACTTGCCAGAAACAATGATTGAACGGGAAGTCGATAACATGCTCACACAAACAGCTATGCGTCTTGCACAGCAAGGGCTAGATGTTAAGAGGTTTTTTACTGCCGATGTGATTCCGCAATTACGTCAGCGTTCTCGTGATGAAGCCATAGAACGCCTCAAGCGAACCCTAGCCCTCGAAGAAATCGGCAAACGCGAGTCTATTCAAGTTACTGATGAAGAGATCGCCACCAAAGTCAAAGAACTTACCGAACAGTTATCTGGGCAAGATTATGACCCAGACCGACTGCAAGAATACGTCAAAGACGAACTGCTGACCGAAAAAACAATCGACTGGCTGCTGGAACATGCAACAGTTGAACTCGTACCCGAAGGTTCTTTGAGTGCAGAAGAAGAATCACCAGCCCCAACAGCCGAAAGCGAGGAACAGAACACCACAGATGCTGAGGAAATAGCACAAGAGACAGAATAAATTTGGGATAGGGGATCAGGGATTGGTGTTTATTCTCCCCCTTGTCTCCCTTCCCTTATCCGCTATTCCCTATCACCTATATTCATACTGTATTCACACGATAAGAAATTATATGAGGCATAATGGTTAACACATACCCAAAATAAAAAACCATTCGCTCATCACAGGCAGCATATGCTGTCTCACCCACTGTTAAATTAAAAGTCAAACATTTGTCTGTATGCTTGTATCGCAGTCGGGGAATTACCCAATTAGCAGTTTGAGTCCTTTTGAAATTCGCGCCCAGAACGGCCCGAGTAACATCGTGCCGATGGTGGTAGAGCAATCTGGCATGGGAGAACGGGCTTTTGATATCTACTCCCGCCTACTGCGAGAACGAATTATTTTCTTGGGAACGCCAATAGATGATACCGTTGCTAACTCCATCGTTGCTCAGTTATTGTTCCTAGACGCTGAAGATCCTGAAAAAGATATTCAGCTATACATTAATTCTCCTGGTGGCTCAGTATATGCAGGGATGGCGATATATGATACAATCCAGCAAATTCGCCCGGATGTTGTGACCATTTGCTTTGGATTAGCCGCTAGCATGGGAGCATTTTTACTAGCAGCAGGAACTGCGGGTAAACGTATGTCTTTACCTGATTCACGGATAATGATTCACCAACCCCTTGGTGGCGCTCAAGGGCAAGCAATTGACATAGAAATTCAAGCAAGGGAAATTCTTTACATTAAGGGCAAATTGAATCAGTTACTGGCACACCATACTGGTCAACCATTAGAAAGAATAGAAGCTGATACTGACCGGGACTTTTTCATGTCGGCTGAAGAAGCAAAAAATTATGGACTGATCGATCAGGTCATCACCAGGCAAAATCTTCCCGCAGCAGGGGAAAACGTCACCATTCTGAAATAAGAGGCTGGTATGTCTAAGTACGACTCCCATTTAAAATGTTCGTTTTGTGGTAAGTCTCAGGAGCAGGTGCGTAAATTAATCGCTGGACCGGGAGTCTATATCTGCGATGAATGCGTTGACTTGTGTAATGAAATTCTAGATGAAGAGTTGCTTGACACAAACAGTGCTGCGTCGCAACCAGCACAACGGTCAGAAGCTCCTCAGAAACGCCGTGCCCGCTCCACGAGTCTCTCGTTCAACCAAATCCCTAAACCACGAGAGATTAAAAAGTATCTAGACGAACATGTAATCGGGCAAGACGAAGCCAAAAAAGTATTATCAGTAGCAGTTTACAATCACTATAAGCGACTGGCGATCGTTCAGTCTAAAAACAACGGCAAGGGAACAACCGATGATGCCGTTGAACTGCAAAAGTCCAATATTCTTCTAATTGGCCCTACAGGTTGTGGCAAAACTCTTCTTGCCCAAACTCTGGCAAAAATTCTGGATGTACCCTTTGCTGTGGCTGACGCTACTACCCTAACAGAAGCAGGGTATGTGGGCGAAGATGTGGAAAATATTTTGTTGCGACTGCTGCAAGTAGCAGATTTGGATGTCGAAGAAGCGCAACGGGGAATTATCTACATCGACGAAATCGATAAAATTGCTCGCAAGAGTGAAAATCCCTCGATTACACGGGATGTATCTGGTGAAGGCGTACAGCAAGCTTTGTTGAAAATGCTGGAAGGGACAGTTGCCAACGTACCCCCCCAAGGCGGACGTAAGCACCCCTACCAAGACTGCATCCAGATTGACACTAGCAATATCTTGTTCATCTGCGGTGGTGCTTTTGTTGGCTTAGAGAAGGTTGTAGAGCAGAGAACTGGTAAAAAGTCAATAGGCTTTGTGCAACCAGGGGAAGGTCAAACAAAAGAAAAGCGGGCAGCAGATACTCTGCGGCATCTAGAACCAGATGATCTAGTCAAATTTGGCATGATACCCGAATTCATTGGGCGTGTGCCAATGGTGGCAGTGGTAGATCCGCTGGATGAAGAAGCACTGATGGCGATATTGACTCAACCACGTAGTGCCTTAGTCAAGCAGTACCAAAAACTGCTGAAGATGGATAACGTCCAGTTAGAGTTTAAACCGGAAGCTTTACGAGCGATCGCTCAAGAAGCCTACCGTCGTAAAACTGGTGCAAGGGCATTACGGGGTATTGTCGAAGAGCTGATGCTGGAAGTGATGTATGAGTTGCCGTCTCGTAAAGACGTCAGTCGCTGTACAGTCACACGGGAAATGGTAGAGAAGCGTTCCACTGCTGAGCTATTAGTGCATCCTTCTTCCCTACCCAAGCCAGAATCAGCATAAACTAAAGATACGGGGACACGGCAACAAGGTGACACAGGGAAAAAAGATTCTGAGCCTCCCCATTTCCCAATGCCCCTAAGTTCCCCACCTGTGACTACTCCTCACCACCTCCTCTTGGAGATGTCTTACATTAATGTCCGTGGCGTAGAGCATTATTACGAGTGGATACGAAAACCATCCATTATTTCTCAACCTAAACCAGTGATGGTTTTTGTACACGGTTGGGCTGGTTCCGCTAGGTACTGGCAAAGTACTGCAACAGCTTTATTGGAAGAATTTGATTGTCTGCTTTATGATTTACGAGGGTTTGGACGTTCGAGTGGTAAGCCGACTGCTGTCACTAAAGCTAGTGAAGTCGTTGCTGAGTCCGATTCTCCCCAGGAAGAATTACAAGCACTTGCACAATTAACCTACGAATTAGAAGAATACGCCCACGACTTAGCAGCGTTGTTGAATGAATTACAAATTCGACGTGCTTACATTCATGCCCATTCTATGGGTGCTTCCATCGCTACTCTATTTATTAACCGCTACCCAGAACGAGTAGAAAAAGCAATTCTCACCTGTAGTGGTGTTTTTGAGTACGACGAAAAAGCCTTTGCAGCCTTTCATAAATTCGGTAGCTACGTCGTCAAATTTCGTCCCCAATGGTTAGCAAAAATACCTTTAGTAGATAGAATGTTTATGGCACGGTTTCTGCATCGCCCTATACCAACAGCAGAAAGGCGTGCTTTCTTACAAGATTTTCTCCTCGCTGATTACGATGCAGCTTTAGGCACAATTTTTACTTCTGTCAGTAAAGCTGCTGCTGAATTAATGCCCCAGGAATTTACTAAAATCACTGTGCCGACGCTGCTAGTGTCAGGAGAATATGACAAAATTATTCCTGCCGAAATGGGACGTCAGGCAGCAAAACTGAATCAAGCAGTTGAATATGTGATGATTCCTGGAACTGCTCATTTTCCAATGTTGGAAGATGCACCAACTTACCTGCAACGGGTGCGGGAATTTTTGTCAAGGGTTAATGGTTAATAGTATTTTATGTGTTTTTATGTGTTTGGTTGTTGTTTATTGGTAGTTGGTTGGAACAAACAACAAACAACTATTAACCCAATCCTAATTCTCTTTTCAGCAAATTAATCGATGTAGTACCGATATAATTTTCACCACACATGAGTTTGGGTGGACGAATAATATCTTCAACACAGTTGTGTAAAGCTGCTTGTGCCGCAGCAAAACTAGGTTTGTCTGTGCTAAAAATTACCTGCGCCCGCTTGACCATTGCTTGAAGTTTATAACTATCTTTTGGTTGTGAAGTCATCACGAGTATTTCATCTCCCCGTAGACCGTGGAGAATAACTTCTGCGGCTCGAAGCCAGCCAGAACTTAAACTGACTATACCAATACAGCTGTCTTTTGGTAGGTTTTTCAAAAGATTGAACTCTTTAGCGTAGTCTTGGATATCTAAGGGAATTACCCGCACCGCTTTCGGGGCAGCAATCACTTCTACTTCACCGATAAAATATCGACTGGTGACAACTGTAGCAGAGGAAGTTTTATCAAGTACAGCAGGTAATTCTTCCATTGTGACTAGCTGTACTGGTATTTTGAGGCTTTGTTCTAATTCATACACCATTAATTCTCCAGCACCAATATCACCAGCTGGAACAGCTACTAATACTCGGGCGCTACAACGCAAGCGCCAGTCTATTTCCGCCAAAAAGATCTCTCGTGCTTGATTGAGTGAACAGCCGTGAGACAGCAACTCATCAAGTGCTTGTTGCACAACCTTGTATGCTTGGGGATTTTCTTTGAGAATCGGTGATTGCAGTTTACTACCACCTTCATGGCCTTGGGCGCGGACGTAAATACCTGAACCAGCAAGACTTTCTACCAGTCCGTCATCTTCGAGTTGGCGGTAAACCTTGCTAATGGTATTACGGTGTAGCCCAGTTTGCATAGCCAGCGCCCGTGTACTCGGCAATTTATAACCAGGGGGATATTGCCGAGAGGCGATCGCAAACCTAATTTGATTAAACAGTTGAGTAGATGCGGGAATTTCACTGTCTGGCTGAATACGGAACTGAATCATCACCGAGCCTCCCAAGATGCTGGTATAAGAAGGCAGCTAGGCTGCAAGCAGAAAGCTACAAAGCTTATATAATTTGGTTTTTTAGCCTTTTTGACTGCATAGTTATTTTTGCCACACTGCATGAGAGCATACTGTAACCAGCTACAAATTTTACTTGTTAAATATTTTATTTATATATTCAAATTATTCGAGGGAAATTTATAGTACGATAGTGCGTTCATTACCAGTAGTTGATAATTTGATTTGGAATAACCTAGAGATACTTGCATAGGTATATCTAAAATAATACATAGTACTGGTAAAATTTGTGATGGCACAAGCAATCAATACCGCAACAGTTAATCTCTCACAAGCGGATTTGGAAATAGCTGCTTACTTAGCCCAGCCCCAAGAACCGGGTTCTTACCCAGGAATTATAGTATTGCAGGAAATTTTTGGCGTTAACTCCCACATCCGGGATGTTACAGAACGTATCGCTCGTGAAGGTTATGTAGCGATCGCACCGGCACTGTTTCAACGTGTCGCCCCCGGTTTTGAAACAGGTTACACACCAGCAGATATAGAAGTGGGTAGAGTCTATGCTTGGGGACAAAGCCAAGCATCGGAATTATTAAGTGATATTCAAAGTGCGATCGACTACCTCAAAACTTTACCGCACGTAAAAAAAGATGGTTTCGGCTGTATAGGTTTCTGTTTTGGTGGCCATGTCGCCTATCTAGCAGCCACTCTGCCAGATATTAAAGCTACTGCTTCCTTCTACGGCGCACGCATTACTAACGCCACACCAGGAGGGGGCGAGCCCACCATTACCCGTACAAAAGACATTTCCGGCACTCTCTATGCTTTCTTTGGTATGGAGGACGCTAGCATTCCTGCTGAACAGGTAGACCAAATTGAAGCAGAGTTAGAAAAATATAAAATTCCTCATCGCGTGTTTCGCTACGATGGAGCTGATCACGGATTTTTCTGTGACCAGCGTGGCAGCTATAATCCTAAAGCCGCCGCCGATGCTTGGGAACAGGTAAAACAACTGTTTGCACAGCAACTACAAAAATAGTCAATTGTCAAGGGTCAATTGTCAATTGTCAGAGTCATCAAAAACTCTTGACAATAAACAATATACTCTGGACTCTGGACTAATTAACAATTTGTCTTCACAGGTCATGAATTCTGAAACTAAACTTTCTCACAAAGCCGATTCATCGTTTTCACTAGATGATTTTGCCAAAGCACTGGAAAAACACGACTACCAGTTTCAAAAAGGACAGGTAGTACATGGGAAAGTATTCCAGTTAGATCCTGATGGTGCTTATGTGGATATTGGTGGCAAATCGTCTGCCTTTATTCCTCGTGAAGAGGCTGCTTTGAGAAATGTCACAGATTTGTCTGAGGTGCTACCGCTAAATGAGGAATTAGAATTTTTAATCATTCGCGAACAAGACGCCGAAGGTCAAGTCACTCTCTCACGGCGACAGTTGGAAATTAAATACATTTGGGAACGATTAGCCCAAATGCGGGAGAATTCTCAGACCGTAGAAGTGCGGGTATTAAACGTCAATAAAGGTGGTGTTACTGTTGATCTGCAAGGTTTACGGGGATTTATTCCGCGATCGCACCTGCTAGAACGTGATAATTTAGAATCTCTCAAAGGACAAACTCTGACTGTTAGTTTTTTAGAAATTGATCGCAATAACAAAAAACTTATACTTTCTCAGCGTTTAGCAACTCGTTCCGCTAGCTTCAGTACCTTTGAACTAGGCCAGTTGGTAGAAGGAAAAATTAGTGGTATCAGACCTTTTGGTGTATTTGTAGATATAGATGGCGTGAGTGCTTTACTTCATATCAAGCAGATCACTCAAAAATTTATTGACAATTTGGAAAAAGTATTCCAAGTTGGCCAGTCAATTAAAGCTGTAATTATTGATTTAGATGAGGGAAAAAATCGGGTTGCTGTCTCTACCAGAGTCTTAGAAAACTTCCCTGGTGAAGTATTGGAGAATATGGCCGAAGTGATGGCAAGTGCCGAAGCACGTGCAGAAAGAGCCAGGAAGAAGATTACTGAATAGTTTTAGTTAGTGGTTAGTGGTTAGTGGTTAGTGGTTAGTTGTTGGTTATTTCCAATGCCCAATTATTCATTAGCCATTACCAATTACCGACAAGGACGGATAATATAAATATTCAAGCGGAAATATATAACAACTCTTTTCGTAATTTCTGCAAACTTTCTTCATTAAATGCAAATTTAATTGACTCTAATAAATCACGCCAACTTTGCAGTGCAGGCTCTCCTGGAGCTTGCCAAAATTCCTCAGCAAAAAACTCTGTCCACCATTTAGGAGCTTGCTTTCTGTATTCTGGGTTTAACTGCTTTCGCCAACGCCTGCGCCATTTGGCCCTTTCTGCTTGAGTTGGTGGGCGGACTCCCACAATCGGCGGAAAATCTGCATAACTGACAAACTTACTCACACCCTTGGCATGGACGTAAACCATGTAGCGCCAGCATTCTATAACATAAATACTTTCTGGCTTGAGATTGAACATCAAGCAAACAGCTTCTTCTGTGACAAATCTGGCTAATGGGTTGATAGTTAGGGATTTGTGGACAATTTTTGATTCACGGATGACAATCGCTTTTGGTGTGGGTAATGATAACATATAGACAAATCCTTTTGAGATGGATACATCCAAATCCCTTCGCGGATAGCTTTTTACGGATGCTGTATCCGTTGAAAAAAGAGATTTGATTGAATGCGAATGCGATCGCCCTTCAGTTTCCTACACCGGGGGGAGATCGTTTTTTAATTTAAAGTGTAATAATTAAACGATAGAATTTCATCATTTGTCAAGATTAAGATGGGGTTGATTAGGCTACGAATTAGGGAATTTGCAGGTGAAAAAGGCTGGACGTTAAAAGATGTCTCTGACCGTTCGGGAGTAGCCTATAGTTCAGTGAGAGCTTACGCGCGATCGCCAGGGCTAGCAATGGTAGATTTTACCTCAATTTTGAAAATGGCGCGGGCATTGGATGTCATGATTGAAGACTTGGTTGAAGTAGTAGAAGAGTAGTTTGGTATTAGATGCGATGGCGGATTTTTTCCTTGATATTCAGCATTCGGTTGATGGGGCTGTTACTATCAGCCCTAGCTTTGTGGGTATTTGCTCAAATCGCCGACGAAGTTCTAGAACAAGAAACTCAAACGTTCGACCAAAGCATTTTACTGGCAATTCGGCAGATGCATACACCCATAGGCGATCGTAATAATGCTGGGTATCACTTTTCTGGGTGAACCAGTATTTTTGCTGCTGATTTGTTTGGGAATAGGGATAAGATTACTCTATTATCACCGTCGTTCGCAAGCAACCACTTTAGGTATAGCCGCAGTTGGTGCGATCGGCTTAAATTATTTAATAAAAGTACTATTTGGTAGAGCGCGCCCGCAACTGTGGAATCGTATCGTTGACGTCGGTCAATACAGCTTTCCTAGCGGTCATGCGATGATTTCATTAGTGATTTATGGTTTCATTGGCTATTTGATCGCAAAGCGATATCCTCGTTGGCGAGCATGGATTTTTACACTCACTATTATATTAATTATAGCAATTGGTTTTAGTCGGCTTTACTTAGGCGTACATTGGCCTACTGATGTCGTAGCTGGTTATGCGGCGGGTGTCGTCTGGTTGATGACCTGTATTCTGAGTTTGGAAATGTGGCGAATATACAGGAGTTCGGGTAGAAATTCACAATCTGATTAGCAAAGTCAAAATGATCGCCATCAAACAAGAACTTATAGATACACTGTAATTACACATTCGCAATGTGGAGTTGATGGTGTATGTATCGCCGCATTAATGTAACCTTACCCGATAAAACTTTAGAATTGCTAGACCAGTTTGCACCAAAAGGAGATAGAAGTCGCTTCACAGACGAAGCTATTCAAAATTACATTGCTCAAATTCACAGAGACAGACTACAACAGCAATTAAAAGAAGGTGCTATTCGTCGTGCAGAACGCGATCGCAATCTTGCAGAAGACTGGTTTGCTCTAGAGGAACAAGCATGGCAGCAAAACGCACAATAATTATCCTAAGCGTGGAGAAATCTATCTTGTAAGTTTTGACCCTACTTTTGGTGCTGAAATCCAAAAAACTCGTCCGGCGTTAGTGCTGCAAAATGATATAGCTAACGAGTACAGCCCAATCACGATTGTAGCTGCCATGACATCTCAATTTGATGAGACGCTCTATCCAACGGAAGTGTTGATTAAACCTCCAGAGGGCGCTGTAACAATAAATTCTGTTGTGTTGTTAAATCAAATCCGCTCTATTGATAAACAAAGATTAGTGAGGCAATTGGGTGAACTAAATCAAGAGACGATGGAACAAGTTAATCAGGCGATTCAGATTAGTTTGGGGTTAGTTGAAGTTTGATGATATCAGGTAAATTGGTATTCACCCTTGTCATAGCTTGACTTTTCACAAGAATTTACTGGTAATAGTAGCACGTTGATAGGAGAGAGGAGGAGCTATGGCGTTTATAAAAAATGATTACTCTACTGTCAGTTTTATGTAAGTAGGAGAACCGTAAAATTTCTTTAATTGATGTATTCTGTTTATAATATATGGATGTGTTTGAAAAATCTCAGACAGTTTTGATACGTCACTTGCATCAATATCTTTTTTTTGCTCCAAAAGAATGACAAACCAGGAGTAGCGCGAACCCTTGCTCAACAATTGTTAAGGTCAGGAACATCTATCGGAGCCAATGTAGAAGAAGCGCAAGCTGCACAAAGTAAAGCAGATTTTATTGGCAAAATGATGATTGCGCTCAAACAATCGCGTGAAACTCGGTATTGGCTAAGATTACTTGTTGCATCCGAAATAGCCCTGTTCTGTCACTCTCGGAAAACAATAATCTCAGCCAACTTCTGAGACTTTGATTTAATAAGGGTTTGAGGCTTTATTTTGTAACAGAAACTAAAATTTATAGACGAAAAGTGGAAACTAAAGCCCCGTAACTATTTGAGCGATTGGATTCTCCCAAAGTGACAAATGAGGGATAGTATCCCAAGAAAGGATTAGCCAACTCCAAACCGAAGCCGAAGAACTCACACGTATTCTTGGTGCAATCATAGTCTCCACTAAAGACTCCAAGTAGTGAGGTTCTGCCAATTTTTAATTTTTAATTGTTAAGCGGAGAGGGTGGGATTCGAACCCACGGATGCTTTCACATCACTCGATTTCAAGTCGAGCGCATTCGACCACTCTGCCACCTCTCCAAAAAAAGCTGCCGAAATATATTCGTCAGCCGTCAGCTAAAAAAGCTGACCAGTAAACCATTATAACTCAGATTCATGCAGTTTGCACTACTGAACGGGATTTTTCATACAAAATTTCTTCAGCCACTTTGTAGTCGTTGCCAACCCAGATACTAGAGGCTTGGGAAACTACACCATCTTCCAGTAGCACAATTGAAAAATTCCGCAATTTTTGACCATCAGTATCCACAATTCTTGGCACAGCTGCTGCATTCAAGTAAACTGTCCCCTCTGGACTTCTAAACACGCGCTTGCGCAACACTTTTTTGGTGTGTCGTAACGTGTGGTGCATATGACCAAATGTCACCAAAGGAACTGTTTTACCAGCAGTGAGAGTCAGAGAAATCGCCTCAGCTAAATCTGGATCGCCAAAATCACCACCGATAGGATGCCAATCTTTACCACAGGGATCTTCGGGGCGATCGCCTAACCCAGAAGGGCCATTATGACCAACAAAAATAATTGTCTCATAAGCAGCCTTTTTGACTGCGGCAAAAATCCGGGCGGCGGACTCATCCAGATCCGTGACACCATATCGTTCTTTGCAGATATCAGCGAATCGCCATTCTGGCCCACCCCAGCTAAAGGGACGTCCCCCCACCACTGTCAAGTTAAAAGCAGGAATATCCAGTTTCCCATAACCAACATGGGCTGCACCTAATAAATCTAACTGTTCCTGCACCCAATCTTCTTGAGAACGGTCGTAGGGACACTTTTTCCGTCCCCATTCTGTGGCAGTGTACCATGCATCGTGGTTTCCCATCACTGCTGCCTTGGGAATATCAAGGGATGCGATCGCTCTTACCACTTCTACCGACTCGTTACCAAAGTCTCCGACAAACAGCACTAAGTCAACACCAAGATGCTTGAGTGCATTAGCATCCTCCACTTCCCATTGATCGTGAACATCTCCAACTACAGCGATTTTCAATGTTTTTAAACTAGTTGTCTGACTGGTCATGCCACTTTCCTTGCCATATGCTTCCAGCATAGGCAATTCATAACGATTTTGGCACAACTCCCAAAATTGTCTTACAATCTCACCTGAATAATTGTATAGACGTGATTAGTCGTGTCTGTTCACACCATCATTATCAATTGCACTATAAACATCATCGGGTGCGAGTCCCAACCAAGGATCAGAACTGGGAGTTAAAAACAGTTCGGCGTAAACTTTTTCATTCAATGTGTCTAAATTACTTGTTTGATTACCCTGCACAAACCATTGATGAATTTGTCTGTGTAGCATGTATTCATTTCTCACTGTATCCAGAGCGATCGCAGTTTCAAAGTTACTTACCAGTCTCGCTAAACCGTCTTTTTGAGGATTAGCAGACTGAAACTTTTTCGCTCGCATTAAAGCAATACTGTTCTGATCTAGTTTGGCATCACTTGTATAAAGTCGGGCGATTCTATTCCAAGTTGCTTGATCAGTAATTTCTGAAGGATTGTTTTGTCCTGGTTGGAGTGTGTTCAGCAAGGGGCTTTCCACTCTCATTTTAGTTACTGCCAGTGATCCTGCAACAGTAGCATTGGGAGGTTCACTAGAATTACTGGGAAGTTCTACTAATTTTGGTGGCGACTGGATACCCAACTTTGATAAATCTGCTGTCCATTGGGTTTGGATCGCGTTAAGGCGATCGCGATGGTATTTTTGTAAAAAGGCCTCTTGTTGTGATTTGCCAAGCTTGCTATATTGTTTTGTCGCCACTTCCGCCTGCTGAAGTTGACGCAGAAAAGCTTTCGGTCCATACAATCCTGGAATAGCATCTATTGGACGACCGGAACTATCCAAGACGCAATAAATTTAATCGTTATTTGCGATCGCTTTCACGTTTGTGGTGAATATTGTTTCATTCATAAGTAAAATTCTAATGTTTGTCACAAATGTTTCAATGTTTTCTATGGATGAAACAATTTTTGTGATGAACATTAATTTAGTAAGTGCGTAGAGCCAACAATTCCTGCATTTGCTTTACTCCCACCAACGTATTCGCACACAAAATCCCAGATGCGGCTACCGCAGGGACACCAATTCCTGGCATAGTGCTATCACCTACACGATACAAACCCTGGATGGGTGTGTGGGTTCCTGGAAACATGCCCTTACCTGCTGCGATCGCAGGGCCGTAGGTTCCCTGATATCTTCGTAAATAATAAGCATGGGTTAGGGGTGTACCAATCAGTTCTAACACCACACGGTGTTTGATATCTGGGATTATTTTTTCTAGGGCGCGGTATAAAGTTTCTGCTTTCTGCCGTTTCTTCTGTTCATATCCATCACTGCGTTCCCATCCAGTATAAGGTTCTAGAGTGTAAGCGTGGACTACATGATGTCCTTGGGGGGCAAGTTTTGCATCCCAGACGCTGGGAATTGATACCATACAGGTATTTCCTGGTGTAGTGATATCTTGATTAGCTTCGTGAATTACTACGTGATGTCCCGTTAAATTTTCTAAACCATCGGCACGTATACCTAAGTGTAAATGCATAAAGCTATCGACAGTTGGTGTAGCTAAAGCTGCTTGACGTTCAGATGCAGGTAAATGATCAGGATCTAATAGCTGAGTATAGGTATCCCAAATACTGGCATTAGAAATTACTATAGGCGCTTTCAGAATAGAAGACTTGGATAAATCAAGACTGCTCTGTTGTCCTTTTGTCTCATTATCCTTCCTTCGCGATCGCAACCGTACACCTACAACTTTTCTCGATTCCACCAAAATTTGCTCAACATGACACCCCAATAGCAACTTACCACCCCAGCGTTCTAATCCCCGCACTAAGGCGTTCACAATTCCTCCACTGCCACCCACAGGGTACTCAACGCCAGTACGAGAACGCTCACCTAACATAAAAGCTACTTCGGGGGCAATTGTTCCATGTGCTTTTAAACCCGATAATAAAAAGCATTCTAGGTCAATCAACCGTCTTACCCAAGGGTCTTTGACAGTAGCATCCATGACATTACCCACAGAAGCCTGGACAAGGGGCAAATTAGGTAACATCTTTAACAAAGAGGGTAAATAACGCCCCAGCAGCACAGGTAGTAATTGCCAATCTGCTCTCAGTGCCAGGGCGGGGATACCTTTGATGGCATCATATAAAGGCAACAGACGCTGTTCAAACTGTTCTAATTCCCCGGCACCAACAGGAGTAATTTTAGCTACTTCTTGCCGATAGCGATCGCCATCACTGTAAACTGCCAGAGTTCCTTCAGGAAAATGGTAATGTCCTAATGGGTCATAGCGAACCGCTGCCACAGATTCGCCGATTACATCCAGAACTTGTTTCAGGGGATTTAAACTCTGGATATCTGTCAAACCACAATAAAATGAAGGCCCAGAATCAAATTCAAATCCCCGACATCTGAAATTATGAGCTGCACCACCAGCAATTGTGTGACTTTCGCAGACAATTACGCGTTTACCATAACGCGCCAGTAAGGCCGCAGCACACAACCCACCAATACCGCTACCGATGACGATGACATCATATTTATTCTTTGTCATTTGTCATTTGTCCTTTGTCTCTTGTCTAATACTAATAACAAATGTTCAATTACCCTTGAGTATTGACCATTGACCCTTGAGTATTGACCATTAACCAATGACCCATGACGAACCATTAATTGAATTAAAAGGTGTTTCCAAGTCCTTTGGTGACAATAAGGTTTTAGATAACATGGATTTGAGGATTTACCGAGGAGAAGCATTAGGGATAATTGGTCCTAGTGGTACTGGTAAATCAACTATTTTACGTGTGATTGCAGGTTTAATTGCTCCAGATACTGGAGAAATTATTGTACAAGGCGTACGCCGAAAAGGATTGATAGAGGATGGTGCTGATCCGGTTGGCATTGGTATGGTGTTTCAGCAGGCAGCATTATTTGATTCACTCACAGTTGATGAAAATGTCGGGTTCTTTCTCTATCAGCACTCAAAACTGTCGCGATCGCGAGTTCGCGAGTTAGTTGAGGAAAAATTAGAAATGGTGGGTTTGCCAGGAATAGGCGATCGCTATCCTGCGGAACTATCTGGAGGAATGCGAAAACGGGTAAGTTTTGCGCGTGCAATTATGTCTAATCCCGAAAATCCCAAAGAAGGACCAGAGGTTTTACTATACGATGAACCTACTGCTGGACTCGACCCCATCGCCTCAACCGTGATCGAAGATTTAATTCGACGGTTGCGATTTACACAAGGAGTCTGTAGCACCTACGCAATTGTGACTCACCAAGAGAGTACCATCCGTCGCACAGCTGATAGGCTAGTATTCCTGTATCAGGGTAAAGTACAGTGGCAAGGTACAGTTGCTGAACTAGACCATACAGATAATCCTTTAATCAGGCAATTTATGAGTGGTAGTATATCTGGACCAATTCAAGTAGCAGGATGAGGAGTGTGGGGAGTGTGGGGTGATGGGGAGTGTGTAGACGAGGCAGTGCGGTGGACGGGTTTCCCGGCATAAAGCACGTGGCGTCACCTGCCGTGCGCTTTGCGCGGCTTCCCGCAGGGTGGGGTATCGGGGGTTAATAATAAATAAATTAATTACTGACTAAATAACTGCTAACCACCAACAACCAACAACCAACAACCAGCCACCAACAAACCACAGCCTAATCTAAAATCTAAAAATCTAAGACGGAGGATAAAAAAATGCGATCGCGCACATTTCGAGAAGGTTCTGTGGGTTTACTACTGCTCTTAGGAGTGGGTGTGTTTGGAATGATTATCCTCTGGTTAACAAGATTTACGGCTGCTGCAAGTTCATACAAAGCTTTTGTGGAATTTGCCAATGCTGGCGGGATGCAAAAAGGAGCAATAGTTCGCTTTCGCGGCGTCAAAGTAGGCAATATTGCTGCAATCCGACCAGGGCCAAATAATGTAGAAGTAGAAATCGAAATTGCCAATCCGAACCTAATTATTCCCCGTGATGTCAAGGTAGAAGCGAATCAATCGGGTCTGATTAGCGAAAGTATTATTGACATTACGCCTAAATCACCATTACCAAGTGGTGTGAATGTAGCTAAACCATTAGACAGAGATTGCGATCCAAGTCTCATCGTTTGTAATGGTTCACGGTTAAAAGGTCAAATTGGTATCAGTTTGGATGAGTTAATTCGTAGCAGTACTGTTTTTGCCAACATTTATACTCAGCCTCAAATCTACGATAACCTCAACAATACATTAGTAAACGCCTCTAAGGCAGCAGCTCAAGTCGTTGTTCTTAGCCGCGACCTTTCCAACTTGACTAAAACTACGCAAAAGCAATTAAGTGGTTTGTCAACTGCCACAAATTCAGTTGCAAATGCAGCAGAGCAAATCAGTGCATCTACTGCCAAAACAAGTAATCAATTTAGTAATACAGCGAATGCTTTTAGTTCCACAGCAAAGGACTTGAGTCTCACAGCAAATCAAGCAAGTCAACTGATTAAAAATTTGGATACCTTGCTAACAAGTAATCGCTCTTCTTTGGTTGGCACTTTAAATAATATTACGGCAACCACCACTGAACTCAGAACAACAGTTAGTAGTTTATCACCAACTCTCAATCGCTTGACCCAAGGAGAGTTAATTAAAAACCTAGAAACCCTCTCCGCCAATGCTGCACAAGCTTCAGCTAATTTGCGGGACGCCAGCCAAGCACTCAACAATCCTAATAACTTGTTGGTGTTACAACAAACCCTGGATTCTGCCAGGGTAACATTTGAAAACGCCCAGAAAATTACATCAGATTTAGACGAGTTGACCGGTGATCCAACTTTTCGAGAAAATGTTAGGCAGTTGGTAAATGGTCTAGGTCAATTGCTGTCTTCCACTCAACAAATGGAACAACAAATTGAAGTCGCATCTACACTCAATGCAGTCAAAACAGCAGTGAAAAATCCCAACGCCACAACATTCACAACAAACAATCAATCACAGTTGAAATTTAATATTCCACCTACAAATTTCAAAAGTGCAACTCAAGAAATTCAACCAACAGCTATTGAATTTACTACCTCGCCCTCACAAGAAAAACTATTGCAGAAATTACGTGAATACGGGAAACAACAGCAGGAGGAAGGAGCAGCAAAATAGAACACTACTATCACAGTCTCAATAAAAGATAGATGAAATAACCACACGTTTCTCTAAGAAGAAACTTAAGCTTACTTGTGAAACTTCGATAACGAGTTGTTGGTGTTGCAGATGGATGTGCATCCATTCCTAAGTCTTGCGCCATCAATACTGCTCGTTTCAAATGCAAGGGATCGCTAACAATGAGAAACTTGGATAAATGCTGAGACAATGCAATTTTATTTGCATACATGAGGTTCTGGTGAGTGTTTTGAGAAGCAGTTTCGGTTAGGATATTTGCTTTTTGGACCCCATGTGCCATTGCATAGCGTTTGCCAACAATTGCCTCGGCAATTTCTTTGTTTTTGCCAATTCCACCAGTAAAAATGATATTGTGAACTTTACCACGTTTGTAGAGATTAATTGCGTGGTTAATTCTTTCTCGAAAAACTGGTGAAGGTTTTTCTCCCCACACTTCAGCCCCTAAAACAATAGCTGCATCAGCACTAGTAACTTTGGTTTTACTGCTATAAACATAGATGCTTAATGCAATTGTTGCGAGTATTGGCAGAACTCCAGGCACAAGACTAAGTAAAACGATCGCTAGACATGTCTTTTTAATTTTGTCACTGATCAACATAATTCGTTAACTGAAATCTTCTGCTGTCTGTCCTTTGCTTTTGATATCAAACATTAAAGTTTATTGATTTATATTCCCTCTTTGGGGTTATGCTTGTCATCCTGCTTTCAGGTGACTCTGCTGGTGTATTTATCATCGTCGGTTGCGCAGCATGAAGTAGTAGTGTTCTGTCCTATTAGTTCTGAGGGATTGCAAGATCCCGACTTTTTAGAAAAGTCGGGGATCTGACCACCCGTAAGCCTTGAAAATTAATGAAACATACTACTAGTGGATTAGACTGAATATCTTGATATAGCAATGTATAAAATTAATTTGCTATTCAAGAAGTAAATTTAGTTGCGATCGCTACTACCCTACTACCCATTTCCAAATATGCAAATATCCCCGTTAGACTCTCTCAGTAGAAAAATTATTGTTGTTGCAATTACCGCATATCAAAAATATATTTCTCCTCACAAAGGCTTTGCTTGCACTCATCGAGTACTCTACGGTGGTGAGTCTTGTTCTGGGTACATCAAGCGGGTAATTGCCACTGAAGGGTTACAAGCAGGACTTTTGATATCTCGCGATCGCTTTGCTGCTTGTAAAGAGGCTAGCCAAATTTTGCTCTCTTGTCAAAGAGTGAAGACGGCAAGAGCAAAAATGCAATTTGTTAACTGTAAGTCTGGGGAAGAAGATGAAGAAGAGGAAGAAGTATTAGAAAATACAAATAAATCTAAATATAAATCCTCATCTACAGGAAAATACTGTTATAATAAAAGTTACAATAGACACAAAAATTGTGATAATGTAGACTGCGGTAACAGCTTACAAGACTGTAGTTCGTGTCCTGAGATGAGCTGTGACTTTGACAATGCTATTGGTGGTTTAGGGAATTGTGATTGTAATTTACCTGACTGCGGTTCTTTTGATTGTAGCGGGGCTGATTGTGGTTCTCTCGATTGCGGTAGCTGTGGGAACTAGTACAAGCAGGCAGGAAATTATAAAAATATTTTGTATAAAATTTAATTTCTTTTCCTATGTTGATATTGATTTTATGCTGCCCTAGAGCAAAATTTTTACATTCATAAAAGTGCTTCACTTTTATGATATATATGAAATACACAAACCCTATCAAACAACCGTAGATTAGTTGTAGAGGTTCCTAGCAGTGGGCATAGTAGTTGAAAACGTATCTAAGCAGTTTGGCAGTTTCCAAGCGGTTGATCGGGTAAGTCTCGAAATTAAAAGTGGCTCTCTGGTCGCTTTATTGGGACCATCAGGTTCTGGTAAATCAACATTGCTACGGCTCATAGCTGGTTTGGAAATACCAGATAGTGGCAAAATAATTTTGACTGGCAAAGATGCCACCAATCAAAGTGTGCAGGAACGCAATATTGGGTTTGTGTTTCAGCACTATGCTTTATTTAAGCACATGACAGTGCGGCAAAATGTTGCTTTTGGTATGGAGATTCGCAAGTTGCCAAGAGCAAAAGTGAAAGCGCGGGTAGAACAATTATTAGAATTGGTACAGCTGAGTGGACTAGGCGATCGCTATCCATCGCAGCTATCCGGTGGACAACGCCAAAGGGTAGCCTTAGCTAGAGCGCTAGCAGCAGAACCGAATGTATTGTTATTAGATGAACCTTTTGGAGCATTGGATGCGAAAGTCCGTAAAGACCTACGCGCTTGGTTACGACGCTTGCATGATGAAGTACATGTAACAACTGTTTTCGTTACCCACGACCAAGAAGAAGCAATGGAAGTTTCTGATGAAATCGTGGTGATGAATAAAGGGCGTGTAGAACAAGTTGGAACACCTGCGGAGATTTACGATCATCCCGCCACAGCATTTGTAATGAGTTTTATCGGGCCTGTAAACGTATTACCGAGTACTTCAAATATTTTCCAAAATAATGGGTTTGATTCGGCACATCCGGAAATGTTCCTGCGCCCCCAAGATGTGATTATCGAAACATCCCCTAACGGCACTACTGTAGCTGCAAGGGTGAGTCGGTTGATACATCTAGGTTGGGAAATTCAAGCAGAATTGACTTTAGATGATGGACAAGTGGTAACAGCACATTTGACACGTGATCGCTTTGATGAATTGAATTTAGAACCGCAGCAAAAAGTGTATGTGAAGCCGAAGGATGCGAAGTCTTTTCCGCTTTATTATTCGATTTGAAAAACTAATAATCGACCACATAGATCCCCGACTTTCTTAAAAAAGTCGGGGATCTGGCAAACCTTAGTTCTTCTGACCTTAGCACAGCTGCCTTGGTTTAATCAACTTGACTTTGCTGGCGGCTGTTGTAGCTTTTTCCCGTGCTTGTTGAATATTGCTGCCTTTCGCTAAAGCTACTCCCATGCGACGATAAGGATGGGCAGTTGGTTTACCAAATATTCTAATGTCTACATCTTTTTCTGATAAAGCCTCAGCTACACCTGTATAAGCGATCGCATCTAATTTTTCTGGAGCTAAGATAACAGCACTTGCCGAAGCCCCTAACTGTTCTATACAAGGAATTGGTAAGCCTAAAATTGCTCGCAGATGCAGTTCAAATTCATTCAAATTTTGCGAAATTAATGTTACCATTCCCGTATCATGGGGTCTAGGTGAAAGTTCTGAAAATATTACTTCATCTTGAGTAATAAAAAATTCCACACCAAAAATTCCCGCACCCCCCAAAGCATCAGTAACTTTTTTGGCTATCTCCTGCGCTTGTGCTGTCATGTGTTCGGAAATTCCAGCTGGTTGCCAAGATTCTTGATAATCTCCTCTTTCTTGGCGATGACCGATAGGAGAACAGAAAATTGTGGGTGCATTCCATTGCTTAATGGTAAGCAAAGTAATCTCAATTTCAAAATTAATAAATTCTTCTACGATTACCTTTTGAGTGTCACCTCTAGAACCTGCAATCGCATAATTCCACGCTTTTTCTACTTCCGCTTTTTCTTTGACAACTGACTGACCTTTACCAGAAGAAGACATTACAGGTTTGATCACGTTGGGAAAACCAATTTCATCAGAAATCGCAATTAATTCTTCTAGAGTAGAAGCATAACCATATTTTGCAGTTCTGATGCCTAATTCTTGGTGTGCCAGTTCCCGGATGTGATCGCGATTCATCGTATAGTTAGTCGCTGCTGCTGTTGGGATAACTGTAATTCCCCTTGCTTCAAATTCTAGTAACTTTTCTGTTCTAATTGCTTCAATTTCCGGTATGATGAAATCTGGTTGATATTTTTCAACAATTCTTTCCAAATCATCAGCACTCAGCATCGAAATTACTTCTGCACAATCAGCAATTTGCATTGCTGGAGCATTTTCGTAACGATCAACAGCAATGACATAATTACCAAGACGTTGAGCAGCAATTACAAATTCTTTTCCTAGTTCTCCCGAACCCAGCAACATTAATTTTTGTGGTAGTTGGATCGAATTACCTATAAATTTATTCATTGTCTATCTCTGCATATTCTACGCTTGGTGCGGTTAACCATTTTAATCTAATTTTGAAGAGCTAAATATTACACCACCCAAAAGTAAATCTTGACGTTGTTGATTGCTTAAACCAATTCCTTCACCAAACTCACATTTATTAACTAAAGCATTTATCCATATAGTTTCATTAAGTGTAGCTCCTCGTAAATCTGCTTTTGTGATGTCTGCACCTGTAAAATTGGCAAAAATTAGATCTGCATCCACTAAACTACTTCCTTATAAATTTTCGCGGATGAGGTTTACCCCTTCTAAATCTAAGCCAGATAAATCTGCTCCCACCAAATTAGGAAACTTTAGTTGATTAGGATACTCAAAAAATCGGCTAACACAAATGATATTTGCTTCATTGAAGTGCATTTTAGTTAAAAAATCATAACGTGCTATTCCTAGTTGTTTGAGAATTTTGTTCCCAGAAATAAATGGTTGGCTCACGGTATTTGAGATTTGTGATATTCAGCATTCTTATTTTAAATTGAAAAAGCTTTTGATTTTCAAATAAATTACAACATATCACGAAAATTACTCAATATACCTGGTATTCATAACTATGATTTAGACTGAATTACATTAAGACTGTGGCAATTGGTAATTGTTAGTTTTATTATCTATGACCTATTACCAGTCGAGGGCTAAGTAAATTAATGTTGTATTGATTAAATAACTAGTATGAAAACAAAAAAAATACTTGTTGATTTTCAAGGACGTTTACTGATATTAACTACATTCTTCTTGATAGGTTTGATCAGTGGAATAACTTTCTTTTCAGTTGGTATTTTTAGAGCTAGAGTCATAGACATTGATAAAGCAAATCAACTTTTAGAAGCAAAAAAACAAAAAGAAAATAATTCTTTTGGGGTTACTAAAGTACTTTTTTCCCAAGGATTTAGTGATAAAGGAATAGATTTGAGATGTCTATCTTGGTCTTCAAAAATTTTGAACAGTGGTTGGAGCAACAATCCGAAAGACCATGATTTTTTTATTGATCATTACGTACCTGCTGGTAAACAAGCTATTATCTGTGCAACACCTGCATTATCAGCTGCATTAGCCGTACATCCTCGCAAAAAATTTCTCTATGAAGTGTCAAAAATTGACTTAGATGATGGGTTATATGTTCGGGTTGTAGTTGGGGTATCAGAGGCAAGAGAACCTTGTAAATTATTTACAGGCAGCGTAGATTGCGTGAATTCTATTTTGGCACGGCAAGCTGTAGTTAAATATGAACGGTAATTGGGGTGTGAGGAGTAGTGAATAACTACTAACTACTAACCAATGTACCAGACCTGCCATGGCACGTCTGGTACAATCACCAACAACCATCAACCAACAATCAACTACTTTCTTGTATATGTTGTTTTGGTAGACACACTGTAACTTTAGTGCCTTGATCGGGTTGGCTTTCTAAGGTAATTTTACCACCATGTAATTCTACGCAAGCTTTTGTAATTGCCAATCCTAGACCTGTTCCAGGAATCGTGTCCACGTTACTTCCACGACAGAATGGTTGAAACAGGTTGGTTTGATCTTCTATTGGTATACCTATACCTTGGTCTTGAATACAAAATACAATTTTAGACTCTTGACCCATCAAGTGCAGTTCGACTTTACCTCCTTCGGGAGAATATTTAATTGCATTAGAAATCAAATTACTGAAAATAAGCCTTAACAGTCCTTGATCGCCCGAGAAGCCTTTATGATTTCCACCGCTCTTAAAAATAAATTCGTGGCGATCGCCAAAGAATTGTTGCTGTTCGCTAATCAGAACAGAGAAAAATTGCTCTAAGTCGAGGGGAGTAGTTTTAAATTTAGTTTTATTGAGTTCAAATTGATTCATCACAAGCATGTCATCTATCAGTTTGGACATGTGTCGTGATTTTTGCTCAATGATGTGTAGAAACTTTTGTTTTTTAAATTCATCTAAATGATCGCCATGTTGCTTGAGTGTAGATGCAGCAGCTAAAATTGAAGCCAACGGTGTGCGGTACTCATGGGAAATAGTCGCGACGATTTGAGATTTAAATGCGTTGAGCTGTTTTTCTTTTTCTAGAGCAGCTTTTGTCTGTGCTAGTAATTCTGCTTGTTGAATTGCGATCGCTAACTGCACAGATACTTCATAAAGTATTTCTAGTTCATCAGATTGCCACTCGCGTTTTCCTGTACACTGGTGAGCAATCAAAAAGCCCCAAGGTTTTGATACTACTTCTTTATGACTCAAAGTAATGGGAACCACCAGATTTGCTTTACTATCTAATGGTTCTAACAGGTTTAAATTGCAATCATCTGAGCCAGCCCAATAACATAGTAAATTTTGGTCTGTAGTGTGATTTTGCCAAGTTTGTTGATCATCAATTTTTGGATGTGACTGACATACCATGACGCGATCGCACTTGAGCAATTGCTGTACTTCCCTAACAGCCGTGTATAAAATTTCCTCCAAATCAAGAGACTGACGAATGCGTAGCAACATAGTAGCAATCAAGCGCTGTCGTTCCTGAGTCCTTTGTAACTGAGTTTGCAGACATAATTGCTTGATCACATTACGAACTGCTAGCTGCAATACATCCGCTTTCAAGTGTTGCTTAACTAGATAATCTTGGACACCCCTTTTCATCGCTTGCACAGCAATCTCTTCATCACCACGCCCAGTAAGCATGATCACGGGTACGGAAGAACCAAAGGTTTTCTGTCTCAGCTCATCTAAAAATTCGATTCCGCTCATATCTGGTAAGCAAAAATCTAGCAAAATCAGATCACAGGGCATGTGTTGACACAAGCCAAGCCCAACTTCTGCTGAGTCTGCCTCCAGAATTTGGTAATAGTGGTGAGGATCTTTCAAAAGAAAGCGACGATAGATTTTCCGATCCGTTGCACAATCATCAATGATGAGTAGCTTCCAGGCATTCGGCATAACAAAATGGGGCAGAGGTCTAATACTCTTCCTCAAGATTGTCATAAATTACGAAAACATTAAGAAAAACTAAAAAAATTGTAAAAAAAATACAAATGTTGATTGTTGATTGTTGATTGTTGTACAGGCCTGCCATGGCACGTCTCTACATTGGTTAGTGGTTATACTACTCCACCCTACGGCAAGCCCTCCGGGTACCTTACGGGAAGCCGAAGAAGGCGCGTCTACACACCCCTCACACTCCCCATCACCCCACCACCCCATCTCTTTGCTCCCCATTACCCAGAAGCTGGCGGAACATTCACTTCCAACCAATAATCCACAAACGCTTGAATGGTCTTTTGCAGTTCTTGGACATCCATTGGCTTGACGAGATAGCCATTTGCACCTTTTTGATAACAAAATTCAATATCTTTGGGGTTAGATGAAGTGGTAAAGATTACTATGGGAATTTCTTTAAAACTTTGGTCTTGCTTAAGTTGCTCTAAGATATCACGACCATCAATACCTGGTAGATTCAGGTCTAGTAAAATCACAGAAGGTCGGGATGAGCCATCGGGGTTTTTTCCTTCTTGATATAAGTAGTCTAAAACTTCATCCCCACTAGTACAGCGATGTATGGGGTTTTGGACAGCCATACGCCGCATCAAGCGCTGAAGCATCCGAAAGTCTTCGTTGCTGTCCTCAACAACCAATAGTGGTTCGTTAAGTTTCGTTGCCATTAGTGAAGTTATGCTAAAAATGTATTGTTTATTAAAAATGAAAGTTTTTTTAATATATCTTAACTTATTCCAGTGTCAAGTAAAACGTTGATCCTTCGCCTGGGGTAGACTCTACCCAAATTTGACCACCGTGGCGTTCAACTATTTTCTTGGCAATAGCAAGTCCTGCACCTGTACCACCGCCGTATTTTTCTTGAGTATGCAGCCGTTTGAAAAGTTTGAAGATGGTTTGGTGGTGATGGGGTGGAATGCCAATACCGTTATCTCGTACGTAGAAAGTGATTGGGGAGTGGGAATCGGGAGAAGACAAAGTAGAAAAATTACTTCCTTGTCCTCCTTGTTGATCCAAATACCCAATCTCCACCCATCGTTCTGCTTTATCGTTGTATTTAAAAGCATTAGTGATGAGGTTACTAAAGACCTCGTTCATCAGAACTGGGTCACACCGAATTGTGGGTAGAGTTCTGGGAATGCGAAGTTCGAGATTATGTTGTTGACGGCTAGCATGAAAGACATTCATAACTTGATCAAGCAATTCATTTAAATTAACCGCTTGTAATTGTAGTGCTGCTTGTCCTAATTGCGACAGTCGCAGCAAACCATTAATCAAGGCTTCCATACGTACCGACAAGGAAATTACAGTCTGTAAAAACTCTGTAGCATTTTCATCGAGTGCGGATGCATAATCTTCTAGGAGAATAACTGAGTAATTATATATACCACGCAACGGTTCTTTGAGGTCGTGGGAAGCTGCATAGGCAAAGGAAGCTAATTCGCAGTTACTGCGTTCTAACTCTTGGTTAATCTTGGCTAATTCTTCTGCTTTTTTGAGGACAATCCCAACGATCGCATTTCGCAAACTCAAGGCGCTATCAATTTCGCATTCTTGCCAAGGTGCAGATGTCAATCTGACAATTTCCTGCCATTGTTCAAAGGATTTTCTGGGACAAAGGGTGACACTACCATCTAAGTGAACCTGGATTGATTCATGAGGATTACCAGCCCAGGTAACTGTGCGAATGACTTCGGGGCGAAACCACACAATGTAATAGTGTCGTAATTTAGAAATCCGCAACAGCAACAGACCACTGGTGGTGTCTTTAAATGTTTCAGCCTCTGGGTAAAGCTTTGGCAGAGAATCAGTACAAAATATATTATCGTTCACCTGAGTATCTGCCCAGGTAATTAGCGATCGCACGTCCTCTAAATCCGGTGTTGTCCCCACTAGGGAAATTTCACCATCCAGACAAACCGCCGCCCCTGTCGCACCGACAAGACCTAACAAACGGGGTTCAGGCTGGATTAATGCATCTTTTAAATTATCTGCTTGGGAAATAGATTCTACAACACCAGACCGCAGAGATTCTAATCTGGCTTTATAATCCACTTCCTCCTGAATAACTTTACTAGCTAACTCCGAGGACACAATCTGTCCTAAAAATTCACACCCACTTCGGATTTCATAAGGCACATATTTGGGAGTTTGATGATGACAGGAAATTAATCCCCATAGGTTACCATTCTTAATTAAGGGAATAACCATCAAAGCTGCTACACCCATATTTTGATGAAATTCCACACAACAAGGATGAACACTCCGCAGCACAGATAGACTCAAATCCAGGGGAGTATCATCTGTGGTAGCAATCAATTCCGCAGGCTGGGCATTGATTCTAGGTATAATTCGCAACCAATTGCGTCTGTATAACTCCCTAGCTGGTTCTGGGATATCTGTGGCTGGATAATGAAGTCCCAAATAAGGTGACAACTCTTGTGTTTTTGCTTCAGCAATTACTTCCCCCGCCCCTTGGTGGTCAAATTGGTAGACCATAACTCGATCAAACCCTGTAATTTCGCGGACTTGTTGGGCTGCAAGTTGTAAGAAATCTATCAGGTTATTTGTGCGTTTCAGTTTGGCGATCGCTCTTTTAATTAAGGCGTGGATGTTGAAGAAATTTACTTGGGCTGGCGATTCTGTTGATTCTAACTCCAGAATAATTTTGTCACCTACGCGATGCACAAAAGCATCAAATTCTCGCTTACCTTCCTTTGTACAGACTGATAGCTTCAGGTAATTGAGAGTATCAATTTCTTCTGTTGGAAGTTGAGCGATCGCTTCTAAATCCAAAGCATCAATTAGATAACTGAGGGGTTGACCCAGCAACTCCCCTGGTTGTTTACCTAGATAATCTTGAGTATTGCTGCTAACCTGTAGTATCTCCAACTGGGTACTCAGCGCTAGTAGTACACCATGAGGCTGGATTGATCCAGGGTTAAGAGTGAGTTCGTTGTGACTGTTTGATAGCAACTCCAAATAATGAGATTTTGAATACAGTGTTTGTTAAACTACATTTTTGGGGTTGGTATTTTCCATACCCCAATATAAACAATTTTTCTCTATTTTAATATTTTTTAAAGATTTTGGATAGATAGAAATCTAAATAGAATAAATAAGCTTTGGATATATATGATAACGATGAAGTCGCGATCGCCTACAGATTTGAGTTTGAAACCGTAAAATAACGAACAGTCTAGGTTTTCTGTGCTATTTTTCTTGGTGTCTTAGTGTCTTGGTGTTTAATAAAATAATTTTTTACCACCAAGGCTCTAAGACACAAAGGTGAAAAGACCAAAATTCGGGAAAATTTTTGAGGTTTTTTACCCACCACCAAAGGGCTTGTTTTCTGTACCAACACAGTTGAAACAAATTACAGATTATTGGCTCTGTGAGCAAAACAAATTCCCTCTTTCAACAGATTGAATAAACGAATGTCATGCTATTGCGATCACAATCATCTGCACCTCTGATTGTGATTGTCCTACCTAACTTCTATAACTACACTCTTGCGCTCAATAAAATGTTATATTTTTAACTTAAATTTTATATCTTCTCAGTATTATCATGGACTAATACTGTAGACAATCAAACCATTATGGCGTAAAGTAGAGATATTCAAAAAAAATTACATGATTATCATTAAATATTTTGACACATATAGTCGATTATTTTCAGTAAAATAACGGTTAACTGAGTAATCATTAGATCTGTCCTCAAGGTGATACTGAATCTACAAATAATTTCACAATCTACCGTACTAGTGAATGTGGACAGCACACAATTAACAACCCAAACTCATCGTACAGCTACTTTGACTCTACAAGCAGGTAGCAATATCATTCTAAATGCTGCTTTTACTATGTAGAACCATGGCTGTTGTGCCGAAGGGGCATGTTTATCGATAAAGATACAAAAAATTAATATACATCTTGATTGGGTGTAAGAACAAAATAATTAGGAATTGATTAGCAAATGAAAAACTTATACTAATTTTAAATTTTGGAGCTTGGAGTAGGGATATAAAACAATACTGCCTATCCCGATATATATTTTCTTCAAATTTTTGCACTTCACTTACAAATTCTATTTACTAATGACTAAATTTAGAAATCTTAGAAGAGCTATGTCCAAACAAGAAGTTATTAGACTATTTAGAGCTGCTCAAACTAATCCTAATTTAAGGGAAATACTTAATTCGGCATCAGACCTAGAAACTTTTGTACAAATGGCGCAACAACAAGGCTATAATTTCACTGTTGATGAATGGCAAAAAGCTACAGGCTTAGTAATGGAAGAGTCAGAATCTCAGGTATCTGAAATTCAGGGAAAGTGTCAAGGGTGAAGGATGAAGAATGAATTTAATTTGTGACTGTAATTTCTCCTTTTTTATTAATCTTAACTGGTGTTTTGGGAAAATCTTTTGCAATCAAGTTGCGTACAAGTTTTACAGTTCGTAATTGCTTATCAAGATGGGGAATTCCCTGCCGATCCATATGTACAGGAATAATTTTACCTCCTACTAAATCTCCTTGGGAATTTAACTTAACTTCTAAAATCATTGAGTAACCAGTCTCGCCTTGTGTAGATAAAGTTCGATATCCTAAAAAATTTCCTAAAGAGTAAGCAATCAGTTTTCCTTGATAAACTTCTATGGCTCTGGGAACATGTGGACCATGACCAAGCACTACATCTGCTCCAGCATCAATCATTGTCCTAGCAAACTTTACCACATTACCGCGATTTTCCCCGTAAAAAGTTTCTGTCCGATTTTTCACTCGCAATGCTTTTGTTCCCTCTGCTCCTGCGTGCATTGATACAATTACTACATCTGCACGTTTTCTGGCTTGTTGTACAAGGGCTTTGGCTGTTTGGAAATCGTGAATCGAGTTGTAACGTTCATAGGGTGCAAACCCGATCATTGCAACTGGAATATTTTTAGCTTGCAGCAAAAGTATTTGATTTTTATGCCCTAGTGTTTTGATACCAACCGCAGAGAGATTCTTGATCGTATCTGCAAATCCCACTAAACCAAAATCCATCGCATGATTGTTAGCTATATTGAATACATCAAAGCCGACGTCAGCAAATAACTGAGCATAGGAAGGTGGAGAGCGAAATGCAAACACCTGTCTACGACTGATGTCTTTGGTAGTGTAGGGATGCTTTGTTAAACTGGTTTCCAAGTTACCAAATAAGATATCAGCTTTTTTAAGGTGTGTCCTTACGGACTTTGGGATTAATTGGTTGCGATCGCGTGGCAATCTGTAGTTAGGAAAATTTGTACCAGGAATCACATCTCCAACTGCTTGAATGGTAATAGTGTCTATATAACTAGGCTCTTTAATCAGTGGAGGTGAGTTCGACTCAGGGACAACTTCACTGGGTAGGTTGTTCGTATCTGTGGCTTGCGATCGCTTCGAGCGGATACCCAATCCTATACTAATGCCTATACAAAAACATACACCGACAAAAGCCAAAGAAAGTAATCTTACCCCTGGTCGTGGATTAGCCATATTCCCACTCCTCACACCATGAGATTAGTCTACTCCATAAGTTAGAGCTTGTCGGTAGCAATGCTGGTGCAATATGGCAAATTTAGCTGAATTAATGAAAATTTTGATTTATTTTGCAAACAGGCGATCGCGATCATGCGGAGCATCATAATCAATCATCGGCCCTTTTGGAACAATCCGAGTCGGGTTAACTTTGGGATGACTGCGGTAATAATGTCGCTTAATGTGGTCTAAGTTACAAGTCTGTTTGACACCAGGTTGTTGGTACAAGTCTTTGAGATAATTCCACAAGTTAGGATAATCTACAATCCGGCGTAAGTTGCATTTGAAATGCACATAATAAACTGGGTCAAAGCGATACAAAGTTGTGAACATACACCAGTCTGCTTCAGTAATTTGCTCTCCACACAGATAGCGTTGCTCCCCTAAGACTTTTTCCCAATGCTCAAGAGCATCAAATAGTTCTGTTACTGCTTGATTATAGGCTGCTTGCTTGGTTGCAAAGCCCGCCCGATACACACCATTGTTAATCGGTTGGTAAATAGAATCTATCGTCTCGTCAATCATCTTTTGTAAATTTTCTGGATAAAAATTTACATTATTCTGAGCAAGATGATGAAACTCAGTATCAAACATCCGCATGATTTCGCGGGATTCGTTATTGACAATTGTATTGGTTTGTGTATCCCATAAAACTGGAACTGTGACACGCCCGCTATAGTTGGGATCAGCTTTCAGATAAATTTGCCAGAGGTAATCAGCGCCATTGACAGTATCCGGAATGCAGCCTGGTTCATCTGCAAATTCCCAGCCGTTGTCGTGAATTTCGGGAGAAACCACAGATATCCCAACAATATCTTGTAATCCTTTGAGTTGGCGCATAATCGCAGTGCGACACGCCCAAGGACAAGCCCAGGAAATATACAGGTAATAACGCCCTGCTTCAGCCTTGAATCCACTTGCACCATCGGCGGTAATCTGATTATGGAAAGTGGTTGAAGGACGGATAAATTTACCTTCTGCATCTTCCTGTTCCCGTTCAGATAACCATTTACCATCCTTGAGAATTCCCAAACCCATAGTTATCCTCCTTTGATGATGTTAGTGGTTAGTGGTTAGTGGATAGTAATTGATGGCTAATAACAATTACGCACTAGCAGTTACCCATTACCTACTAACTACTAATGTACAGACGCGAGGAACATCGCGTCTGTACCCACTAACTACTAACTACTAACTACTAACTACTAACTACTAACTACTAACTATTCCTCATTGAGAATTTTTGGCACTTTGAAAAATTCGCCTTCTTGTTCTGGCGCACTCTGAAGAATAGCTTCGCGATCGCTATAAGGTTGTAGATCGTCAGGGCGTGTCACGTTGCTAACATCAATAGCCCGTGTTGTGGGTGGTACATCACTAACATCCAATTCACTGAGTTGCTCAAAGTAATCTAGAATGCTTGCCAATTGAGTAGTGAATTGCTCTTCTTCTTCTGGTGTCAATTCTAAACGGGCGAGATGGGCTACTTTACGGACTTGTTCGCGATCGAGCATAAAAAGTTATTGGTCAATGGTCAATGGTCAATGGTCAATGGTCATTGGTAAAAACTCTGGACAATTGACAATTGACCCTGGACTAAAAGAATACATCAATTTGCATTCTGCCTGTGGTTTTTAGCCAGTTTTGGGCCTCAATGTAGTTATTGGGAGCAAGGCGAATGGCTCTAATCCAATAGTCAGCAGCTTTGTCAAACAGTGCTTCGCCACCGTCCTCGTCTCCTGCTTCTTTGGCTTTTTCACCCAAATAGTGGTAAATTACCGCAATGTTATTTAAGGCTTGTGGTAAGCGGGGATTGTACTCCAGTGCTTGGTGATATAACTCTAGAGCCTTTTCGTGTTCGCCGTTACTAGCGTAGATTAATCCCATGTTGTAGAGTATGTAACCGCGATCGAGGGAATCATCTTCTAGTTCTAAGGCTTGTTTATAGTTATCTAAAGCTTCGGCGTATTCTCCTTCTGACTGCGCCGACATTCCATCTCTGTAATAAACAAAGGCTTCTTTGGCTCTTTTGTTAGCCGGCAAAATCTTCAGGATCAGATCTGCCATGACTGTAAAAGATTTATCGATAAAATTATCGTTTTTCTGAGTTCTTGGCATATGACGCCTCTATTGAGGTTGGGCTACTGGCTGGGCTTTTTTTAACTATTAGCTAATTTAACAGTTATCAGTTGTCAGCTGTCAGTTGTCGGTTGTGTGACTATTGATTAGACTCAAATTTTGACTGGGGTAACGCACTCAGCGCTATTATTTTTAGGGCTGTTCACCAAGGTTGTTACAGGATAGCTAGTCATCGCTTCTGATGGGTAGGGGTGCAGTGGTGGTTGTAGCAATTCCACGTCATGAACTTGGGGATCTAGCCATAAATCATAACTTTCCTGTTGGAGAATTACTGGCATACGATCATGAACCATTTGCAGTAATTCGTTAGCTTGGGTTGTCAAAATTGTACAAGATTTTATTCGTTCTTGTTCTGGAGATTGCCATTCCTCCCATAATCCTGCAAAACCAAAAGGTTTTCCATTCGACAGACGAAAATAATATGGCTGTTTTTTACCGTCTTGTTGTTGCCATTCGTAAAAGCCATCTGCTACCACTAAACAGCGTTGGCGCTTGAAAGCACGACGAAACGCTGGTTTTTCGGCTACGGTTTCTGCTCTAGCATTGATCAGCCTTGCTCCCATGCTCTGATCTTTCGCCCATGAGGGTATTAAACCCCAACGTAATCGCTGAATTTCGCGCTTATGACCTTCAGAATTATACAAAACCACCAAAACCATTTGCGTAGGTGCAATGTTATATTGCGGCTTGAAATCAGGAATTTTTTCGACCTCAAATATTTGGGTTAAAACTTCTGGAAATACGCTTAAAGTAAATCTTCCACACATTGTTTGATCCTTAATGACTGACTCGAATTAAACATTTCAATGATAAAAATAATACTTAAATAAAATTTGTTTTTCAGAGAATTTATTTCGTCTAGAATTGCAGCATTTATAAAAATTTTCTTCTGTTTATTAGTTTTTTTGAAAAACCATTGTATTTTGCTGCATCATAAATAATCAAAACCTTCATCTCACAATATATTGGCATGGAAACGCTAAGATTGTACGATTTTTTACCTTCAGGAAATGGCTACAAGATACGTCTTTTATTATCACAAATTGGTATGCCATTTGAGAGGGTAGAGGTGAATATCTTGAAAAATGAGACCCGAACACCAGAGTTTTTAAGTAAAAATCCGAATGGTAAAATTCCATTATTGGAGGTGAAACCAGATAAATATTTGGCAGAATCAAATGCCATATTAGTTTATTTGAGTGAAGGCACAGAATTTTTACCTTATGACCGCTTTTTACGAGCGCAAGTAATGCAATGGTTGTTTTTTGAACAGTGTAGCCTCAAGCCTTTTATTGAGCCATTGAGATTTTGGATTTCTATACTAGGTAAAGCAGAAGAATACAAGGAAGCCATAGAGCAAAAACGTGAATCTGGTTATGCAGCCTTAAAACTGATGGAAAATCATTTACAGAGTCGTAACTTTTTTGTTGGCGAACGTTATACTATTGCCGATATTGCATTGTTTGCTTACACTCATGTAGCTGATGAAGGTGGATACGATTTGAAACAATTTCCTGCTATCCAAGCATGGATTGAAAGAGTAAAAGCACAACCAAGATATATCTCAATTAAAGAAGAATTACAGCATTGATTTGTTCATATAATTTGCATCTACCAACTCGTTTTCTAGCATCAGCAGAGAAAACGAGTTTGTTGTATTTCAGAGTAATTTTAATTGTTTATTGGGTTGTTGTGATGAGCATCATATCTGGTGAATGTCAATCATAGCGGGTATTGCCGAGCTTATAAAGCAATTTTGGTTTACTCCCATTCTATCATTGAAATTTTTCACCGATTCTAATTCTTGCTTAACTTTGTTTAAATCTTATGTGGCTTTATAAATCAGTGTCTATTTCAACTAGTTTTTGTCTTGATGATAACCCAGACTTAATTCTAATCCTAGATTGTGGGACATGAAAATTTTCAGATAAAACTTTTATTAATTCTTCATTTGCTTTACCATCAACAGGTGGTGATTTTAAATAAACAATCAGACTGCGATCGGCAGCTTCTTCTATTTTTTGCATCTTTGAGTTTGGTTTAACTTTGGCCTTTATTTGCATAACTCTTTCCTTGTAATTGTCGCAGCCACAACCAACCTAAAAAACAGCCTACTACGTAATGAGGAAAATCCCACCAAGCAAAGGTTGTACCTAGAAGTAGTTTACCTACCAAAGTAGCGCGAATTTGCTCTAAAAAGGGAGGATGCCATAGTTGTAGAAACTCTAATATACAGGTAATGATAAAGACCCATAAAGGAATTTGAATAATAGCTTTTGAACTCCGTAAAAATAGAAATGCAAACAAGCACCAAAATATTTCGTAGAAAACAGCAGCCCCATAATCATTGAACCATTTTTGAGCAAAACCAGTATAGTATTTAAATAAAAAGCCCATCCCTGTAACGATGAGCAAAGAAATTATTATATAAAGGCTTTGTGTTTTTTTTGACACGCTTTTCTCAGGGTTCGGGACAAGTCAATTAAAAATTAAAAATTGAAAATTAAAAATATAAACTTTACAATTTTTAATTTTTTTAGCCCCTCCTATGAAAGTGGATGTAGGCACAGAAACTCTGCGTTCCTTTGCGTTGACTCTGCGTCCCTCTGCGTTTAAAAACGCTATGATTTTAGGCAAAGCTGCACTAAGGTTGGTTTGGATTCCCGTTGCCAATCACAGAAATTTTATGTCGGTATACTAACTCACCGCCGTACCAACCGGAAATGCCAAGAAGTGTAGCTACAAGTACTGAGATTACGAGTCCCCAAGGTAGTACAGCAGATATGGGGTTATTCCAACGTAATACTAGGTTGATAATCGTCAGCACCAAAGCACTCACGTTTAGGATTAAGTGCGCCCAACCAGCAGTACGCTTACGGACTCGTCCGATTCTTAAAAAGTCCATAAGCCCGGTTAGGGCTGCTGCTACACCACCCACCAAGCCAGCAGCAATTAACCAAAAAGAATCCCTTGCCCAAAAACTATCATCTGTGAACCAGAAGACTGCATCAGTTAACAAGGCCCCTACAAGAAAAGCAATTGGGAATTGTACAAGAATAGGATGGATGGGATGACCTGCAACTGCTACAGTACTAGGTACACCAGTGTCACGAAATTCTCTATCGTCACTTTCCAAAAAGGCTGGAATATTAGGATAGGGTGTAGAGCTTCTTTCTTGAGTTTCAGACATTACAAATCAATCTCCAGTTCAACTATCCTTGAGTCAATCTAGAAAAGTGAAAAAGGAATTTTATCTATCTGGCGGTGGAGGTATAGTTTTCGTAGTTATCTATCTCAATGTATAGATATATTTTTATTTTTAAAATTATCCTAAAAATGAAATTTTTATCTCCTTGGTTTTGAGGTTATCGTTCAAAAGAAAGATGGTACTATCTGAAACCTTTATGTAACCTAAGAAAAGTAAGGAGACAAATTTATTTTAGAGGGGAGTACAAAATGGTTGTCGCTCTGGATGATGCTAAGCGTTCTGCTATTGCCATGAAACTGGCGGATATGAAAACAATTCAAGAGTTGCTAATTCAAAATGAAGAACAGTTTTTAAAGGAAATTAACGATAAAGAAATTGCCGATCGCTTCCGGAAAATGCTCGAAGATGATCGCAAAAATAAGGGCGTTCTGGAAACAGTTAATGTGCAATATGGCATTCAAGCCGAGCCAGAAAAAACAGTTACAGAAATGATTAATAAGGTTCGGCAATTGATGCAAGGCTCTGAATTAAGCTTGTATGAAAAAGTATTTCAGCATGAATTATTAAAGCATCAACAAGTAATGTCCGGCTTGACAATTCACAAAGCAGCACAAAAAGTTGGTGCGGATGTGATGATGGCGATTGGGCCTTTAAATACTGTTAACTTTGAGAACCGCGCTCACCAAGAACAACTCAAAGGTATCTTGGAAATCTTAGGTGTTCGTGAACTCACTGGACAAGACGCAGACCAAGGTATTTGGGGACGCGTACAAGATGCTATGGCAGCATTAAGCGGTGTTGTGGGTAGTGCTGTTACCCAAAGTAGTGATAAAAGCGATATGAACATCCAAGATGTTATTCGCTTGGATCACAACAAAGTTAACACCTTGTTCACTGAATTATTGGCAAGTAATAATCCTCAAAAAATCCAAGAATACTTCGGTCAAATTTACAAAGACTTGAGCGCTCATGCTGTAGCTGAAGAAGAAGTGGTCTACCCAAGAGTACGTTCTTTCTACGGTGCAAGTGACACTCAAGAATTGTATGACGAACAAGCCGATATGAAGCGGAGATTAGAGGAAATTAAAGCTATTGATCCCTCTTCTTCTCAATTCAAAGATAAAATTAGACAGATCATGGATGTTGTCGGCGACCACATTCGTCAAGAAGAAAGCACAATGTTTGCTGCTATTCGCAATAACTTGAGTAGCGATGAAAGTGAGCAATTAGCTACCCAATTCAAAGCTGCTAAGCAAAGAATCCAAGAGAAAGCAGCTAAGTAGTTAGAGGTCTATTTTGCTAGTAGCAAAATAGTTAATAACTGCAACTAATTTCATCACTTTGGATCACTATGTTTTGTAGGGGTGTATAGCCGTATGCCCCTACGGCTTTTTATTTAAAAATAAAAAAACACTAATAATATCAAAGCCGGCTAATTGCTTACGATATAAAGCTTGGGCATTGGGTATGGTTAAAAAATAACCAATAACCAATTACCCATTACCGATTACCGATCTCAACGAATAATACAAGTATTCAAGCGGACATAATATAACCAATATCCTGAAGCATTTGTAAATGCTTACTAACAGGTGCAAGTGTATTGGCAGTAATCATACCGCTAGCGGCAACTGCTGGTAGACCAATACCAGGAAATGTCAAATCTCCACAACATAGCAATCCTTTTAGGGGTGTAGTGGAACCAGGAAAGAAACCTTTTCCGGCTGGGATTGCTGGCCCATAGGAACCTCGGTGACGGCGTAAAAACTGTTCGTGGGTGAGGGGTGTACCCACAAGAGTAACATCACAACGCGATCGCATATCGGGAATAATTCGTTCTAAGGCTTTCCACATCACCTCTGCTCGTTTTTGCTTTTGTTGCTGATATTCTTTGCTGTTTCTATTCATTCCCTTCGTGGAGGTTACTTGATTACTAGGGATGTGAGGGAATGAGGATGTAAGCGTGAATTTGATTTTCTTCTATATCTCCACACCTTTACACTCATCTTTGAGGGGCTTTATTTACCTCTTGGGCCATTTTACGAAAATAATCCATATTGGGGTCGGGACGGCGACGAGCTGTGATTGTAGGTTCTGGCGTAATCTTTGATTTAGGTTCACTAACTTGCTGGCTCTGAGATGATTTGATGGTGTTGGCGTCGTCGCTTTCTAAGAAATAGCCAGGATTGGAGAACCCGAATATCCTAGCCAAAAAACCAAATATTTGAGAAAAGATGTTTCTAATCAAACTAAAGAACTGATATAAAAGACCTTCTAGGCGAATAAAGAAGTTTCTAATGATTTGCATTAAACCAGACATGGCACTGCCTCCTGATTAAAGCTTATTATTATTTTGACTTATAGCATTTTTCTTGTCATGTTCCTATCTGTATACCTATGTACTACCAAATAACTAACAAAGGAACACAAAGCTTTGTGTCCCTCGGTTAGAAGTGAAGCGATCGCACCCACAGGAGAATTACCATGACATTGAAAAGGCGATTGAAGTTGCTGTCAGTAAGTATGAGAAAAGCTGAATTGGCCAACTTTTTCATCATAGGCGATCGCTAGTTAATCGGTACAGCGACATTTTTCAGCACATTCATCGGTCCGTGTTGTTTGAGAGTCTGCATTTGTTGCTCGTTTCGCACAAAAAAAGTCCCAGCAAATCCTAGTGAGTTGACTGGTATACATGCAAAACATTCTTGCGATCGCGGTACGAGCAGCATCCATTCTCGTGTTACCAAAAGATTGTAAGCTGGGGATTGTTCATCTTTTAAACCTACTGCCTGTAGTAGAGAATGATAACACTCTAATGTTGCCTTAGCAGCGGTGAATGGCGGTTGCTGCCAGAGAGAATTTAGCAGTGCAAAAGCATGTACAAAATCAAATCCTGGTATAGTTGCGATCAAGTTATGAAATTGTGCAAATTTGAGTAGAGGTGCAATTGGTAGCTGCAATCCTGCTGTAGGTGTCAGTGGTAATGGCACAAGTTGCAAGTGTTTGTGTCGTTGACTAGCACCAGCGATCTTGCCAGCATTGTAGAATGCTAACCCATCAAATTGATCCATACACGCCCACATAGCGGCAAAATCTGCTAAAGTCAGTAAACTTTCTTGTTCTTCAAAGGCACGGGTAATCAATAGCAAGTGATATTTAGCAACGTTGTATTTATTTAAAATACACACGTGGGTATCAGAAATATCTGCAACAAATAGATCCTGTTCGTAGGGAAGAAAAGGATTAAAATCTTTGGCAGAGGAATTGTTTTGTTTTTCTTGTTTCTGCTTAAGTTCATCCTTACGAGCGAGGTTAGACACAATCCGCACCAAAAAGCAAACACCGTTTTGCTCGATAAATTCCGATTCTGTCGGTATTGAAACCATAGCATTGGTAGCAAGAGCATGTTCAGTCTGCTGTTTGATTCTTGTCCAGAATGTGCCAGCTGGCAGTAATATTTTTCCCTGTGCCATTTGTTAAGGTCTAAGTTATACCAACAAAATTTTATATTATGTTTGCCTGACGGTTCGTGGGGAGTGTGGGGAGTGTGACTACCTACTAACCACTCACTGTACAGACGTGCCATGGCAGGTCTGGTACAATAACCACTAACCACTAACAAACAACAAACAACAACCAACCACCAACAACTAACTACTTTTGGCCACAATTGCGGGAAACTATAAAAGCAGAATGCTAAAGAGAGGAGAATCTATGAGTTGGACGAAAGTTCTAGCAGCTGACGCACTTTCTCCTGGTGCGCGAGAAGTAGTAAAAGTTGGTAGCCGGAAAATCCTGTTGCTGAATCATGAAGGTCAAGTTTATGCAGTAGATAATGCTTGTCCTCATCTAAAGTTGTCTCTGAAAAAGGGCAAAATTGTAGATGGGGCAATAGTTTGTCCTTGGCATCGTAGTGCTTTTGATCTCTGCACTGGTGAAGTCAAAGACTGGATTACATGGCCCCCTGTTGTTAGTAAGGCAATGAGTATAGTATCACAAGAGAAAACACTCCCAGTTTATCCTGTGCGTGTGGAGGATGGAAGTATCTGGGTTGATGTAGCAGAATAACTGCCGTATCTCATACTTGCTTGCATATCAAGCGATCGCCTGAGCAAAGTAGAATGCAAATTTGTTGTGGCGATCGCCCAAACATCGCCCAAACATCATAATATTTTTATTAAAAAAAGCAGTGGGGATTACTAGATCTACCTTCTTCAAAAAGTGAAAAAACAGCCTATTGATAGATGCCAATTAACCCTCACTGTCAAATAATAGTGTGTTAGTAGAAGCTTTACGTAATTTTTTGAATTTTAGTGTGATTAAACTCATAGTTTCATACTCAAAGACGGCATAGACTCAGATTTAAGCATATGAATATCTCAGGTCGCAATTACAATATAGAACCTTACGAAGATCCTAATATAGATCCCTATACAAACCCTGATAGTGAACCTTATGCTGATCCGAATGTGGAACCCTATGTAGATCCCAATCCTGAACCTTATGCTGATCCGAATGTGGAACCTTATACCAACTCTGATAGGTATGAGAGTTACTCAGAAATCAGGTAATATCCATTTTATTGAGTTGCAAATAACAAGTATAAATCAGGTTCTACGCCGAGCGATGTCTAACGACAAGCCGCTTCGCGTCTATGCACCTGTGCTATCACCCTTTGTGTTCGTTGCTGTTCCTTTTCTGTAAGCGTTAATACCCAGTTACCTTGAGAGTAGAGGATTTCAAATTCACGTCTAATGTGAATTAACAAAGGCGCTAATAGATCATGGGAAATACTCAACAAACCAATGACCACCCAACCACCCATGAAAGATCCATCTGTGTTATCTGTGTTTATCGGTGTGTATCGGTGGTCGATTTCTAAAAAAACGTTTTTTAGCAGGCGCAAGGAATATTGCGTCTGCATATTCAATTCACATCAGGCGTAATTCTCAATCAACAAACAGTAGAACGCCGGGGTATAAAGTTGATTAATTATTGTATGGATAAAAATATTCATTAAGTTATATAGCTAGTGAGCATTAGTTTGCTTGATTATGTGTAAATCTGTTAAAAATATTTACTAAGTATTACTTCATATCTTGCTCAATTCAATTTGAGTAGAGAATATAAATATACAAGTTTTCAAGAGTTCATAGGAAGAATTTAGTCCTCACTACGAACTCTTGAGAGTTGTGTGCAGGAAAGGGGGGTGAAAGTGATGTACGATATTCCCATACCTGATAACATCATTTACTTGATTGTTAAAGTTGGCCTGCTCATTTTGGTGTTAAGTTTGTGGTTAGCCACCACTGCAACACCTGCATATTAATTAGATATTGTTTGAGATATTGTTTGTTGTTCGTTCCAACCACCAACGGTCAACAACCATTTACCAACATCTTAACTAGCATGTGACCAGTCGCTGAGTGCTTCATATTCCTGCTTTTTCTGGCGTTGGCGTACTGGTTTTAAAGGAGTGCCAATATCCACGTTCCGAAAAAACTGTTTTTTCTTTGTGGATTTGGGTGCTTGTGTGTTTAAGTTAGTTTGTGTAGTTGTCATTGTACTCACCTTAGTTTTTTAGATAAAGATAAAACGGTAATTTTCACTAAATAAATCTCAAAATCAATAGTAAATACTCTGCTAAGTTACTGCATCTGCCTTAGCTATGAATATTGAGGCGAATTTATGATATTACTCTGTCTAACAACAGGATTATACCTACAGATGTGGATGAACTTACATCCTCAACATATATAATCCCTATCTGAATGTCTGTTTCCGGAAAAACGATTAAATAAACTTGAGTTTGTGAGGAAAATAACGTTTTTCTGGTATAAAAGATTATAGATTACTAGCGATCGCTCGACCTCTGAGAATTAACGACAGAAAAGCCTCGACGCATGGGTGTTGTCTTAGCTAACTCCACTTGAAAAGTTACCCTGTCAGTCATATCGCCATTTTTAACTTCCAAAGTCCAGTTACCTAGACGCATATGCTAATCGCGATCGCATTGTTGCTTATGCAGATCACTTGGAACCTGGGGTTTATAGTTTGCATTACTTAGTGCTTTCTGTGATACCCGTTACTTTCAGCTATCCTGGTGCGGAAGCGCACCTGCAATATGCGCCAGAGGAGTTTGGACGGGTGGCGGAGTCTACGTTAGTGTTGGAGGAGAAATAGCTAAAGCTGATCATTGAGTTCACCAAAACGCGCCTTGAGCAAATTTTCTACCACAAGGCGTTGTCCTCGCCGTTCGTTTGTTGTTCCCATTTTAAGGTGCGATCGCAGTTTATTTATCAACAGAAAGGTTATTTGGAGGTGGGGAGGTGGGGTGATGGGGGGAGTAAGTAGTTTAAAGGAGATTGCTGAATTTGGTCATGAATGGTGTTTGTCTACTACATTTTGTAGAGACGTAGCATTGCTACGTCTGTAGGCATTGCTACGTCTGTAGGCA
>NZ_MRCA01000011.1:0-150968 GCF_001904645.1 Fischerella major NIES-592
GACTTAGCTAGTGGCGATGTTGCTCCTGTTGCATTGACTGCTCCTGCGATCAACGGCTAATTGTTAATTCATGACGCAACAACCGCGTCAAACTAAATAAACTCAGAGGCGCTCTCTAAAGGGGGCGCTTTTGAGTTTATAACCTGGTAATCGGTAATGGTAAAAACCAATGACCAACACCGAAGCATTACTTGATATTACTTATATTACTTGAGTTCAATACTCGTAAAATTGATTTCTTGGCAGACGAAAAATTAGGTGCAAGATCTCAGTTAGCAATTTTTGCTGATGTTCCCTTATGGGATCGCACTTTTTGCTCTAGTTAGTAATAAAACAAAATCAACATTATTTTTTGTGTTGAAAATGTAGTGAACTACTAAATAGGACTTACGCAGTGGTTACGGTAAAACGAACCGCAAAGGACACAAAGAACGCAAAGGAAAGAGGCTTTTAGAGGTTTTTTGCGTAAGTCCTCCTAAATTATTTATGAAAGATAAAATCTCCGACTTTGCAAGAGTTGTTGGAGATTTGAGGTTGGTAGCTGGAGAATTAATTGATACTTAATTTATATTTAAAATTTACTTAATTTTGCTTTTAAGTTTAATTAATCTAAAATTAAGAGACTGATATAGTTACACAAAAAATTAAATCAAAAATTATCTAAATTACTTAAGGATATTAGGTTAAGTCGAAAAAATATTCAGAAGTAATAAAACTAACATGACCAAATCTAAAGAGATAGCCAAAGCTATAAACTTCAACGACTCACAGTATTACTTTAATCGTGAATTAAGTTGGTTAGAGTTCAATCGTCGAGTTTTGCATGAGGCGTTAGATCACCGCACTCCTTTACTCGAAAGGCTTAAATTTACGGCTATCTTTAGTTCTAATTTAGATGAATTTTTCATGGTTCGTGTGGCAATACTTAAAGATCAAGTGCAAGCACTCCTAAGCCAACGAACTCCAGATGGACGCACGCCACAGGAACAATTAGAAGCGATCGCTCAACTTTTGCGTCCAATGGTGGTAGAACAACATCATCTGTTTGAGAAGGTGCTACGCAAAGAAATGGCATCTCACGGTATCCATCTTCTCAATTATCCGGACATCACTAGAGAACAGCGTTTTTACCTAGAAGAATTATTTAAACAACGAATTTTTCCGGTTCTTACACCTCTAGCTGTAGATCCGAGTCATCCCTTCCCTTTGATGGCAAATCTCAGTCTCAACTGGGCGGTAGTTGTCAAAGATCCAGTTACAGGAGAAGAAAAGTTTGCTAGAGTTAAAGTCCCCAATATTCTGCCTCGATTTATTGCCTTACCCAAAGAATTAGAAACACAAAACGGCAAATTAAACCATTGGACTGGTATACCAATTGAACAGGTAGTAGCTCATAATTTAGATGCCTTGTTTCCAGGCATGATCATTAAAGAATATCACCTGTTTCGATTGACTCGTAAGGCTGACATCTCAGTAGTAGAAGAAGAAGCAGATGATTTGCTACTAGCAATTCAACAAGAATTACGCGGGCGACACTTTCGTGGTTCTGTAGTGCGGTTGGAAATTCAACCATCAATGCCCAAATCTGTGCGAAAGATGCTGATGCAAGAAATGGAACTGTCTGCAAGTGATATCTATGAAATAGATGGTTTAATCAATTTAAAGGATTTAATGTCTTTCATGGCTTTGCCATTGCCTGAACTTAAAGACAAACCTTGGATACCTGTAATTCCATCTCGTCTGCGTCATTTTCATCAACCAAGTAATATTAGTCAATTAGACGAAGCAGAAAATATTTTCTCTGTTATTCAGCAAAATGATTTGCTAGTACATCATCCCTACGAATCCTTTAGTGCTTCTGTAGAACAATTTATCGCCCAAGCTGCCCGTGATCCTCAGGTACTGGCGATCAAAATGACACTTTATCGCACTTCTGGGGATTCTGAAATTGTGAGTTCGTTGATTTCTGCGGCAGAAAGTGGTAAACAAGTTGCTGCCCTTGTAGAATTAAAAGCCCGTTTTGACGAAGAAAATAATATTAATTGGGCCCAGAAACTAGAAAAATCCGGTGTACATGTCGTTTATGGATTGGTAGGATTGAAGACTCACACCAAAATAGTGCTGGTAGTACGTCAGGAAGGAGAGAGGATTTGCCGTTACGTCCACATCGGTACTGGTAACTACAATCCCAAAACAGCCAAATTATACACTGATTTAGGACTGCTGAGTTGCCGAGAAGAATTAGGCGCAGATTTAACAGATTTATTCAATTACCTAACTGGCTATTCTTGTCAGAATTATTACCGCAAGCTACTAGTGTCCCCCGTAACTATGCGCGATCGCATGATTGCCCTGATTCGCCGTGAAATCGAACATAGCCAAAACGGAAAAAAGGGTCGGATCATCGCCAAAATGAACTCCTTGGTAGACCCCCAAATCATTGCTACCTTGTACGAAGCATCACAAGCTGGTGTAGAAATTGACTTGATTATTCGGGGTATATGCTGCTTACGTCCCGGTGTTCCCGATGTCAGCGCAAATATCCGCGTCATTAGTATTATCGGTCGCTTTTTAGAACATTCGCGAATTTTTCACTTCCACAACAATGGACAGGATGAAATATATATCGGTAGTGCTGATTGGATGCCTCGCAACCTAGATCGAAGGGTGGAAGCCGTGACACCAGTGGAAGATCCAAAGATTTTACAAAACTTGCAAAACATTCTGGAAATCATGCTGGCAGACAATCGCCAAGCTTGGGAACTAAAATCAGATGGTTCTTATGTCCAGCGACATCCTGGCAAAAATGAACCAGAACGTCATACCCAAAATATACTCATGGAAATGGCATCAAAATCATGAAAAATCAGAGATGGTAAACAACAAACTCCCAATTAAATAAAATATACAAATTATCTATATTATTAGTCATCCAAAGTTGGTAGATGCCGAGTTGCCGGATTTTTGAGTACTGCAAATTTGCTACACAATTTATTTGTTGATTCTCAAGGAAAAGGCTAAATTTTCAAGGATTTAGAGGCTATGAAACCTGTTGCCAATATCGATAAGCTGTATATGCCATCGTCACAACCCCAGTGACGATCGCTGATTCATCGATTTCAAATTGGGGATGGTGTAGTGGGTAGTTAATAACCCTATCTTTAAAACCTACACCTAAACGAAACATACTACCAGGAGAGCGTTCTAAATATACAGAAAAATCTTCTGCACCCAGAGACGGTTCGGATAAAACTTGCACGCGATCGCTTCCCCAAGCTTCTTCTGCGGATGATTGCAATAACTGTGTCAGGAAGTAGTCATTTTGGACACTAGGAATACCCTGGCGATAGTTGACTTGATATTTTGCACCGTAGGAATTACAAACACTAGCAACTATTCTTTCAATCCAGTTGGGTAAGTTAGCACGGGTTTCAGGATGGAGTGATCGTACTGTTCCTAACAATTGGACTTTATCAGCTATTATATTCGGCGCTCTACCACCGTTTATTTTTCCTATGCTCAATACTACCGGACGCAAAGGATTCTGGGTGCGGCTAATTGCTTGCTGTAGTGTGGTGATAACTTGCGAAGCTATCCAAATAGCATCTATTGCTTCGTGGGGACGAGCGCCATGACCTGATTCGCCCATAATAATAATCTCTAAATCATCAGCCGCCGCCGTCAACGCACCATAACGTACACCAATTGAACCTGCGGGGATAGAAGGGAAAACATGAATACCCAATATACCACTAACTTGATCCATTGCCCCATCTGCTACCATCCAGCTTGCCCCCTGGGCAATTTCTTCGGCTGGCTGAAATAAAAATCGTACCTTCCCAGAAATCTCCTCGGCCATTTGAGCCAAGATCATGGCAGTTCCTAAACCAACTGTGGTGTGAACATCATGACCACAAGCGTGCATAATACCTTCTATACGGGAGGCGAATTCTAAACCACTACGTTCCTGTATGGGCAAAGCATCCATATCAGTACGAATTGCCAAGATCCGTTTATCCTCGCCTGTACCTTGTAATTCTCCAATTACACCTGTTTTACCTACTCCTTCTTGTACATGCAGTCCACTGGAAGATAAAACTCCAGCAACAAACGCGGCTGTTTGGTACTCTTGACCACTTAGTTCTGGATGAGAGTGGATGTGACGACGAATTTCTATTAGGCGCGGAGCTATGGTTGTTGCTAAATCTTTAATACGGCTAAGCATTTTTCAATTATTTTAGAGTCTTTAGTTTAATGATAAAGAAGTGTTAACCGACCAATAACTTTTAGCCCACACCAATAAGTGTTACTGAGCCAAGTTATTGTAAAATAATTGACAAATACTTTTACATTGAAAGTACTGCACAGTCAAGAGTAATTTAGCTCGTTCTCGGTATTTAGCTCTTGACTATGCCAATTTTAGATTTTGTGAAAAGCATTTCGGAGCTAGGCGACTAAAAGTCGCAGCTACACACACAAAACCTACCTTCGTGGGTTAAACTCCTTGATTTTGAGTTGATCCACGTAGGCGGACGCGTGTTTGTTTGTATAGCCGCAATTCCTAATTGTAGGGCTAGGTGCTTTTCAAGACAGCTATTCATAGGTGATTTGCCCACAATGAGCATATGAAAATATGATTCTTCCTACACCCCTACAACCACTTTCAAGCCAGTTATCAGTGTCACTCTGCAAAGCAGGTCGAGCCATTGATATTGTTATTGTTAAATTTATTACACTGCCCCGCTGAGAAACGCTGTAAAGACCACCAATAAGGCTTATTAGAAGTGATCACACCATTAGGTAGAGTGGTGACTCGGAAGTTTGCGCCTCGATAATTAGTCAATTGTTCTCTAGCACCTTTAAGGTTCGCACCTTCTAGATTCGCACCAATAAAACCAGTAAAACTCAGATTTGTATTGTCCAAGGATGCTGCTTTTAGGTACGCTCCTGTAAAGGAAGTCCCTGTGAGATTCGCTCCGGTTAATGTAGCACTTTCCAGATTAGCACTTGTGAGATCGGCATTTGTGAGATTAGCACCAGTTAAAATAGCTGTTTTTAAGTTAGCCCCGCGTAAATTTGCTCCAGTCAAATTCAATCTACTTAAGTCAGCACCACTTAAATCACACCGAGGACAAGAACCTGTTGCTTTTAACTGGTCTAAATCTAGTTGATTAAAAGCAAAAGCCTGGTTTGTTAATCCTATAAAAGTTAACAAAGTCGCTGTGGCAATAATCTGGCATTTCATGTTTTTTACAGTATTTATAAAGTTGAGAATTCACTTAGGTGATGTATTGTTATCATTATATGACTGATGCAAAAATTTATCGGTATAAAGCAGATATCAAGGAACTGTAAAAGTACTGTAAAATCTCACAATTTCCCTGGTCAAAACCAGACAAAGTTCATAGAATGAAAATATCAAACTTTATACTGAAACTCTATAGGCAACGAAAATATTACATTCCCCCAAGCTGAATTAAACAATAGGCAAGGGGGAATTCTTATTTTTGGTATGAAAATTTACAGGGATAGAGGACTGGGGTGATGGGGGCTAGGGATCCCCACTTTGTGGAGTTGGGGGGCAATGGGGAGAATAATATAGTAACTAATTCCCCGTTGTCCTCCTTGTCTCCCTTCTCCGATCCCTAATCGCTTGTCAATAACGCCAGCCCAACAAGCGCAATCCAGGCACAACTAGGTAATGACTCACTCCCAACCAAAAACTAACCACAACGCCTACAAAACCAAAAAAACCTATTTTCCACAATAATTCAGGCCAATGATGGGTAGCGCTAAAAAAATCGTTGAATATGGTCGGTGGTAGCCCCACATAAAGCAAAAATGCAAACGGTAGCGCTGTGCCGAAAGCAGTAACCACAGCATGAACTAGATGATGGCTACGCAGACCTAAGCCTAGAGTAAGCAATGAAACTGCGGCTAAAATCAATGCTACTAATCCTTCACCATCTTCTTTTGGTGTAATTAATTGCAGAATGAACCAGCCAAATCCATAACCAAAAATTCCCATCAGTGATGCCACTAAAAACCGTCGTCGCTGACCATAGCCTCCGGCTGTCACTATTCCCCATGCAGTACCAAACCCAGCACCAGCAAACAACAGGATCTCTGATCCCGATATAGACTGACTGTTCCCTAGCAACAGCGATAACTGACTAGACAACAATTCGCCAAATTCTTTTCCCCATTCTGTGCGATAGGCTAAAACATAACCAGAAAAAGTACCCGCAGCAGCGCCAATACTGGTGAGAATCATTGTCCAAATTGTATCCAGACAGGCTCGGAAAACTTGAGCGATCGCACCGAATACGAAAAGAATAATTTGAACAATGCTTTGAGCAAAATTAACAACAGAGTTTTGAATTTGTTTTCTAAAATCAGATAAAAATCCCAGAATCGGAGATGATTTAGTGTTGGCGATCGCTACAGTTACACTACCAGTATTTGTTCCAACACGATTTGGTAGTGCCTGAACAATCTGTGTCAAACGTCTTTGAAGAATCGCCGTATTTGCTGGACGCGATCGCGCTTCTTCCTGCATCATTTCATCTAGCAAATCTGCTAATTGCGGGTCAACATTACGTTGCGATCGCCAGTGCAACTCGCCTGTTAAGGGATCTTCTAAGTCCACCGGATGCTTACCCGTCAACAACTCAATCATTGTCCGCGCCAAAGCATAAAAATCAGCACTAGGTTCAACATGACCACCCAGCACTTGTTCCGGTGGACTGTAACCAGAAGAAAACAACTTTGTAGATCGTGGTTGAGAACCAATATTGGCTGCACCAAATTGTTTTGCTCCACCAAAATCAATCAGTACCAGCTGACTCTCCCATTCCCCCCGTTGAGAAGGGGGAGTACGCAGCATCAAATTAGAAGGCTTGATGTCACGATGAATAATATTGCGTTGATGCAAGTGGTGTAAAATTTCCACAGCTTGACTTAACCAGTTCAACACCAACTCTGGTGGACATCCTTGAGGATATTGCTTGTATAGTATTTCCTCCAAAGTCTGACCATGAATTTTTTCCATCACCAAACAAGGCAAAGTCTGTTGTCCCTTACCATGAACCCAAATGCGTTGAAAATAACCATCTGGATCAACCCTGGGAACACCTGGATGTCGCAACTTGCTTAAAACCGCTGCTTCTTGGGCAAACAATTCTCGTGCTTTCGGTGATTCTTCCACCAACACTTTCAGCACTTTTTCTGTTTGTGTCTTTTGATCCCAAACTGTGTAAATTTGGGCAAAACCTCCCGATCCCAAACGCGCTGTCGGGACATAACGGTCTATCAGCTGTAGGGGCGCACCACAGCAACTACAAAATTTGTGTCCCCAAAGCTGGGGATAGGGACGCTGACAGTCTGGATTGATGCAGTGAATTTCACTAGTGTTGAACACAACCGCTCAAAGACAATGGCTGATGTTGATTATAATCAGGAGCCGGTGTAATGGGGATAGAGGAAAAGGGATTGAATTGGGGATCGGGGATTGGGGACAAGGAGGACAAAGGGGAATTAGTGACTATATTATTCTCCCCATCTCTCCACCTCCCCACACTCCCCATCTCCCCACACTCCCCACACTCCCCACACTCCCCACACTCCTCACACTCCTCACACNTCCTCACACTCCTCACACTCCTCACACTCCCCATCTCCCCACACTCCCCACACTCCTCACACTCCTCACACTCCCCACACTCTCCACACTCCCCACACTCCCCACACTCCTCACACTCCCCACCTCCCCAGTCCCCACCTCCGGTCCCTAACAACTAAACCCATCCCAGGCTATGGGAAAAGTATGTTCTAAGACGGAACAAAAGTCTTGATTGTTGCTGTTGGTTTCCTCGTCCAAGACTTTAACGACCTTGTTATAAATTTCTTCTGCTTGTTGAGGAGAATCGCCAATGCTAGTTAAACCTAGCTTGCCAAATTGGGAAAGACAACCCATCAGATGAAAAACTGTGCCTGTTTCTGTGCCAGTGTCAAAGTGCAGCCTGTGATGGGCGATGATGTCCATTAAGTCGTTGGGTAAGAGTCCTTGATAACGGTCTTTTTGGAGGTTGTCGGTGGCGATGTAGTATTTAGGACGTCCTTGCTGGGAGTAAAACAAGCCTGTGGAAAAGTCGTAACGACCGTTAGTTAATAGTTTTAAGGTCATAAAGGGGTGGGTGGTTCCGCCTTTACGTAGGTTAATTTCTATTGCTTGCATATCCCATTGTCCATTGCCTTGGTCAACAGCGATAAAATCGACGCCAAACCGTTCGAGTGCGCCTTTTTCTGCAAGTTTCATCCCAATTTTGGTTCCTAACAGTTGTAGCTGTAGACGATAAGTTTCATCCGCAGGAAATCGACAACCAAGGTAAACTTGTCCGTCAGGACCGCCAAGAATTTGGTCATGGGTAGAAAGAATTTCTACTTCGCCAAGAGGTGTGATCCGTCCTTGGACACTGGGCGATCGCTTGACTTCACCCTCGACAAACGCTTCTACAATTGCCCCTAACTCACCAATCCGTCCCGAAAAGTTTTCCCATGTTTCTTGGCTAGCTTGAAAACGGATATGGGGTAGGCGATCGCTAATCGCTGCTAAGCGTTCGCCATGGGAACCACCAGGAGGTGCAATATGCGCAATTGGTCTTAAGTCTAATAGGGCATTTCCTTCTCCCGATATGCCTTCGTTCAGCTTGACCACCATTCTTTTTAAGTTTGGCTGGCGTTCCCACAACTGCACGGCTGCTTCTTCCAAATCGGCAACACTCTTAACTAAATCACTGCCATCTGGATGTGGCACTCCGGTTTCTGCAAATATTTGACGGCTACCACTTTTTGTTCCCCAGGCCTGTAATTGTGGTGCAGCAGCATACAGTGGTACACCCAATTTTACAGATAACTCTGCTTCTAATGGTGTGGAATTGTAGCATATCATAAATGATTTGTCTAGCCTTAAGGCTTGACGAATGCGATGGAGCAAGCGGGGACGTTCTAAAATTTTTTGACTGAGGGGTTTTAAGGAAGAATCATAGGTGGATAGTAATAGCAAGCGATTGCGGGCATGGGAAAATGGGATTCCCGGCAACAGCTGTAAATAATAGTCGATAATACTAGGGTGCAAAGGCACAGATGTCACGTAGATGAGACGATTGCGGGGATTCCACAAACGAATAAGTGAGAACAATAATCGCTCTTCGTAGTGTTCGTAACCTTCGACTTTTCTAAGTTCTCGCTGATCGATGCTAAGAGAGGGAACAACTAATATATCTACATCACTGCTTTCGGTAGGGCCTTCAATACTTTGCCAGCGATCGCGTAAAGTTAACTGAAGAAATTCAAATGAGTCAGTTTGCTCTAAATTAGTAATGTTAAATATTTGCATAATTTTACCCCTGCTTTGCTCCTTCAGAGGGATTGCTTAATTTCAGATATATCCTAAGGAATAATTGATTGCGATTGTATGCAACACTTCTTTGAAATCGTTTGGTTGATTGCTGAAATTTTACGATGTTGCACCTAAAATTTCCGTGAAAATTAGATATTGGTTATTGGGATCAATATATAGTGAATCATCCATTAATCAGACCTAAAAAACAAGAGTTAAGTTTATTGCTTAAGTTATACATATAAGAAATAATTTTGCCTGCATAAATTTACTTCTCAATATTGAAAGCAGATGATTCCCAGTATCAGGGAAGTGGCAAATTAAAAAATAAAGTGGCACTAATTACAGACGGAGACAGTGGTATTGGGCGTGCTGTAGCGATCGCTTTTGCAAAAGAAGGTGCAGATGTAGCGATCGCTTATCTAAATGAACATGATGATGCTAAAGAAACTAAACATTTGGTGGAAGCACAAGGACAAAAGGCAGTTACTATTTCTGGCGATATTGGTGATGAAACCTTTTGTCAGCAGGCTATCCAACAGACAGTTGTTTGTTGTTTGGATGAAAACAATCAACAACCAACAATCAACAAATTCATTTACCTTTCATTTGAGAGATGAGCTAGCCTTGAACAATTGATAATATAACAAAAAAGGTTGAAATCAATAAAAACTGTCTATTATGTCATCTAAAACACGTTTACATGGTACGGAATTAGTAGATTGTGCTAGAGCAAATGCCAAGCAGGGAATTGAAACTGCTGCTTATCAGTGTGGCTATGGTGATGATTTGAATACCTTTGCCCAAGAATTAAGAAAAGCTTGTGAAGAAATGAATTTGCAAGCTAAAGAACTTACTCATCTGATTATTGATCAAGACATGATGCTGAATTTGGGTGAAGGTGAAATTGTAGCGCCTGATAGCGATTCACAACTTTAACAGTTATCAGTTATCAGTTATTGATTTTATAATTTTGATAACTGTTAGCTGGCTTAACATTTGACCTAAAACATCCTGTTTGCAACTCATACATTTAAGATCACTCTTGCTAGATTGAAGTAAATTAATACACCTAAGACATCCACTGCTGTAGTTATAAATGGTGCTGACATCAACGCCGGATCTAAACGAAATAGGCGAAACAAAAACGGTAGTGCGGAACCGGAAACAGAAGCCAAAACCGAAATTGCTACAAGACTGCTACCAACTGCGATCGCTACTGGTAAATTCTTTTGCAGAAAGAAAGCCCAGATAGTGGCGATCGCACCTAGCATGATTCCCAGCAACGCACCCGCCAACCCTTCGCGGACAACCACTTGCAACGGACCTCCCAGGGCGCGAATTTCTTCGGTATGCATCCCGCGAATAACGACTGTGGAAGATTGAGCGCCGACATTACCACCTGTACCCGTCAACAGGGGAATAAACGCCGCTAACACGACCACTTTTGCCAAAATATCTTCTTGGGACTTAATAATTGTGCCGGTGATCGTGTTGGTGATCAGCAAAACAAACAACCAAAGTACCCGCTTACGAGCCACTGTCAGCAAATTAGCCTGGAAATAGCTGTCACCGTCAGATTGCACACCACCACCCACAGTATAGATATCTCTGGTGTTTTCCTCTTGTAAAATATCAATCACATCATCAACGGTAACAATACCCACAAGCCGATCTTCTCGGTCTACCACAGGTACAGCTAAAAAGTCATATCTTTGGATCAATCTGGCTACTTCTTGTTGATCCGTATCTGTATGGACAGACAGGACATCGCGAGTCATGATCTCGCCTATTATCTGCTGTGGTTGAGCTGTCACCAACTCGCGCAGCGATAAAATTCCCGTCAAGCGCCTAGCTGCATCGGTGACGTAAAGATAGTAAATCATCTCGCTAGCATTGGCTAAGCTGCGAATCCGCTCTAGAGTTTCTGCGGCGGTAAAATTTTCTTTCACAGAGATCAACTCCGGGGTCATAATTCGTCCAGCAGTACCAGCTTCGTAACCCAACAGTTGCGCTGTAGATTCCCGTTCGGCTGGACTCAGTTGTTCTAACAGACGCTTGACAATTTTTGCTGGTAACTCATCGAATAACTTGGCTCGGTCATCCGGTGACATTTGCTCGACAATCTCGCGGACTTCCTGACTTCTGAGTTCTTCTATTAATCGTTCTTGTACACTGTAGTCAAGATATTCGTAAACTTCGATCGCCTCATCTTTGGAAAGTAAGCGAAAAGCGATCGCGTGCATTGCTTCTGGTAATCCTTCTATAGCCTCAGCAATATCTACAGGCTGCACGGGGACTAAAATAGCTTTAGCTCCACGTAAGTCTCCTACTTCCAACAAACTTTGTAATTGCGCTCGCACTAGATCCCGCAATTCCCTGCGTGACACATCTTGGAGAGTAGAGGAGTTAATATTTGGAGTTTGCATAGTGACAACGAAGGTGATGCGATTGTGTATAGTTTGCCCAATTTCAACATGGGAAAATAGATTTTACATTGATCCCGGATTTTGCGATCGCAACCACTTTCACAGATCCAATTTGAATCAAACAACCCCCAGTAAAGGGGAAAGTGGGAATGGGAAAAAATAAATTTATTGAAAGCGGCGGGAAACCCTATCTCCTCGTGGGTGGGGAGGAAAGCCGCCCCGCCGCTTTGGTAATAGGTAATGGGTAATGGGTAATGGGCAGAAATATCGACATTCAACATTTCTGATGCAGACAACCTTACTATTATCTGTCTTTCAACGCAGGCAGGTGGTTAGCGATCGCCTATTTCTTTCTGATTCATTCCATGCATTTTATGCCTATTTTGTCAATGCGTAAGTCCCGAAATAACCATTACCCTTCGGGTTCGCTACTTTGCCATCTCGGCATAAGCCAAGACGGCAAGTAGTCTCACCAATTACCCATTACCCATTACCTACTGACAACTTTTTGATAACGGCTGAAAAACCTCTGCTAGAATTGCAACTTAATACTTTCTTTGAACAACTCTCAAAAGGGCTGTAAAATGTTCCTGCAAAATGGTTAATTGATCTGAGTCGATGGAAAAGGCAGTTAATTGTGCTTTCATCATCGCTTGTTGTTGGCTTGCCAAACAATATTCTCTCGAGGTAGTTTAAAGAGTGTCAATCTAATAACTGCGTAAAAACACCATTTTTAATGTAGAGGTGAAAAATCTTGAGTTATTATTTTTCCGTAAGTCTTCTTTAAAACTTAATATTTGTGTATATAAGAACTTAGAGATCATATTAAATTCATCATGTCAATATGGTTAAGACTCCCTATTTACTTCACCCCTCAGTGCTAATTGTGATATCTAAAAATTTATATCTACTTCTTAATTTGTTTTTATATCTTAGGGTATATGACTTATTCATAAAGTTATGGAAAAATTTATTACCTTCTAACACTTAGTAAAAATGGTTGCTATTGATAGATCGGTTTTAAACTAAGCAATACTCCTTAAAATACTTAGAATTGATAAAGAAATCAAATAGAAAATGAAATACTTCTAAAATTTACACTTACGTCTTTCTACTCTTGCTAAACTGACAAATCTTATCTAAATATGGTTTAGCGATCCTGAAGCTAGTTTATTTATTAGTAATCTCAAACCTGCTTACTGAAGTTAAATAATACCTGTGCCTGTGCCTAAACTGCCTTCTGAACCTACCGACAGTAATAGTAGTGCCACAACAGATGTTACTCCAGTTGTGGCGCTGAAAGAACTCGTGGCAAGGCTGCACCGGGAGCAAAACAAAATCCAAGATTTGCTAAGTTCTTTAGGATTTGCCCTGAGAAGCTTCAATAACTTAAACCAGTTTTTGGAGTTAATCCCGCTAATGGCAACAAGAGTAACAGACGCAGATGGTAGCGCCCTGTTTCTCTACAAACCAAATGGTCAAGTTAGGCTAGAACAGCTACACTGGCAGGACAGTCGCCAAAGAAAAAATATCCGTAAAGCATTAGAGACAGTAAGTAGTCAAATTACACATCAGCAAAATGTATCTGGGCTAGCAACTACCACCAGTATTTTAGACGCCCAGATGCATTACCATTTGGGACCGGATGTACAAATCTTTGGTACGGCAATTCTAGTCAAGCATTTAGAAAGGGGATGGCTTTATGTTTTAAGCCGCGATCCTGACTATGGATGGACAGAAACCAGACAAAAGTTAGTTAGATTAGTCGCAGATCAAACGGCAGTCGCAATTGAAAACGATGAATTGGCTGTAGAACTAAGGAAAAAAGAACGCTTAGACCAAGAATTAGAAATTGGTGCCGAGATTCAACGGCGATTATTACCACGTCAATGCCCCAGTATTCCGGGAGTAGTTCTGGCTGCACGCTGTAAACCAGCAAATCGTGTAGGTGGAGATTACTACGACTTTGTTCCTACCAATCACAACTTAATTTTGCCGCCCAATGCCAGAGAAACTGCGGAATCTAGTCGTTGGGCTTTGGTAATTGGTGATGTGATGGGAAAAGGAGTCCCCGCAGGTCTGATTATGACTATGATGCGGGGAATGCTACGGGGTGAGGTGCTGCATAGTAACACCCCAGCACAGATTTTGCAAAACTTAAATCGAGTCATGTATGCGGATTTAGAAAATTCTAACCGCTTCGTCACCTTGTTTTATTCAGAATATGACCCGAAAACCAAACTGTTATCCTACAGTAACGCAGCACATAACCCTCCCATGTGGTGGCACGCCAGTACGAAAACAGTGACGCGTTTGGATACTCTGGGCATGTTAATTGGTTTGGATGCTAATAGCCAATACGAAAATGGTCAAGCACGGTTAGAGCCAGGAGATACAATTATTTACTATACAGATGGCTTGACCGATGCCGCAGCTGCCAGTGGCGATCGCTTCGACGAAGAAAACCTCGTTCGTGAATTCAGCCTTGCTTGTAGATATTGTAATGGCCCAGAAGAAATACTAGATTACTTATTTGAGCGAGTGCAACAATTCATCGGTGCTGAAAAACAGAACACCGATGATATGACGTTGGTAGTATTGCAAGTTAGTAATTAGTTAGTTGTTAGTTGTTAGTTGTTGGGTGTTTGTTCCAACCAACAATCAACAATCAACATTAAAATACTGTCGTCCACCCTTCCTCTTGAGTATCTTTCTTGGTGTAGGAAACACCATCCACTTTAATACCTTCTTGATTGAGAAGAGATATGGTTCCACCTTTGTTGGAAAACTGAACATCTTTTCCACTCAAAGGCACTTTTACAACTCCACCAGGTTCAATTTTGAATCCATCTAAACTGGCTTTTTGTTTGAGTTGGTTAACGATCGCCCAACCTGTTAAATCTACTTTTTTCGGTGAAGGGTTAATTAAAGTGATTGATTCTTTGCCGAAATCTTCTCCACTAGGATTAAGTAGGGCAGCAATAATTTTTACCTGTGGCTTGACTACTGGAGTATCCGGTATTTCTGGTTCAGCTCCCACATTTTGATCGATGGGATTACCTGTTTTGTCATCCGTATGGAAAGACTGAGATTGGAATGCAAAAAAGGCAGCAACCCAATACTCTTGGGAACTAGATTTATAGTGAATTAATAACGCTCCATCTTGATAAACCCCATTATCCTTGGTAAATCTACCACTGCTGCCTTGATTCATGTGTATGTCATGAACGCCTCTACCTGGTTGGAAACCAAATATTTTATCAGGCTTATCTTCTGGTCCCCAGGGTTCACCAAAAACGTAGATATCAGCTTTCGTTTCAATTGCCCTTTGAATATATGAGTCAATAAACTCATTGAGGTCGTTATTTTCTCCAGGAACAGTATAGGGCAAAGCTTTCATCTTATTGACTTTAAACAAATTGCCCCGGATGTAATCCAGGGCAATTCCTCCAGCTTGTCTTTGAGAAACTTCAATTTTGTTGAACCCAAAGTCTAATTTTTTCAGCTTTTCAGTAATGTAGTGTTCAAAATTGCTATCGATTAAGTACAACAAATCATAGGGTTGCTGAACAGACCGAACGTTGATTGCTAAGCGATAGTTAAACTTACCGTCTTTGGCATGTACTTGATAGTGTGGAGTATCATCGTCTAGTTCCATCTTGCCAGCGATCGCATGACACTTTAATACACCGTAATCTTTCAAACCCATAAATCTTGTCCTTGTGATGAAAATGACTAAGTTTTTTGTGTTGCTTACGTTTAGTGATCAGCAATCAAGTCTTATATCTAGTTTTGGAATAGCAAAGAGCGATCACTATTCCAATAACGGTTTCAGATTTTACTCTGTTTTTTTATTAGTAACCTGAGTATTGAAATTAGTTAATCGTATTATTAATTACAATTGTTTACTTGTTTTTACATCATTATCCCAAATCATAACTTGCAATGATCAAACACAGCAGTACCCCCAACGGGTAACATTTATCGAGCAAAAAGAGTTCACCAGAGGGGCTAGGGTTTTTAAACACAACTTGGTATCAGTTATGGAAGCATCAGTTGCTTAATTTTTTTCAAAACTTAACAATATTTAGGACGATTTGCGAACACAGTATAAAAAATTGGCAACATTAGCAAAATACAGACAACAATAGCGATAGCTAGACGTGGAGTTCTGCTAAGCCTATGCAGCCAATTCGTACATTCAATGTCTCACCTTCTTTGCCTGCGCGACTCGAACCACTACGCAAGCTGGCATACAACTTACTTTGGGATTGGAACGTTGAAACTAAAGATTTATTTCGCCGTTTAGATCCTGATTTATGGGAATCTAGCCGTCATAACCCTGTCTTGATGCTAGGAACCATCAGCCAAGCACGGTTGTTAGAAGTAGTGGAAGATGAAGGCTTTTTGGCACAAATGGATCGTGCAGCTTTGCAGATAGAAGATTATCTCAAAGAACGCACTTGGTATGAGAAAACGAGGGACAAGGGATCGGGAACAAAGAACTGGGGACAAGGAAGTAATTCTTCTCCTTCGTCTTTCCCTAATTCCCAATCGCCGATCCCTAATACCCGATCCCCGGAATGCTACGCCTATTTTTCTGCTGAGTTTGGACTTGTGGACTGTTTGCCTATCTATTCAGGGGGGTTGGGTGTACTGGCTGGAGATCATTTGAAATCTGCCAGTGATTTAGGACTTCCCCTGGTTGGTGTGGGTTTGCTGTACCAGCAAGGCTATTTTGCCCAGTATTTAAATGCTGATGGCTGGCAACAAGAGCGTTACCCGATTAACGACTTTTATAATATGCCTTTGCATCTAGAACGCAACCCGGATGGTTCAGAACTGCGAATTACAGTGGATTATCCAGGGCGCACAGTCTATGCTAGGGTTTGGCGTGTGCAAGTGGGAAGAGTGCCATTGTACATGCTGGACACCAATATTGAACCCAACAATCCTTATGATCACGACATTACAGATCAACTGTATGGTGGTGATATTGATATGCGTATCCACCAGGAAATAATGTTGGGTATTGGTGGCGTTAGGATGCTGAAAGCGTTGGGGTATAACGTCACCGCTTACCACATGAATGAAGGACATGCAGCGTTTTCTGCCCTAGAACGTATCCGGATTTTAATTCAAGAACAAGGGCTGAGTTATATTGAAGCGAGGCAGGTGGTAGCTTCTACAAATATATTTACCACCCATACACCAGTACCAGCTGGAATCGACTTGTTCCCACCAGATAAAGTTTTGCACTATTTGGGACACTATGCAGAAATTTTTGGTTTAAGTAAAGACGAATTTTTAGCGTTGGGACGAGAGAGTACGGGTGATTTATCTTCGCCTTTTAGTATGGCAGTGCTAGCGCTGAAGATGGCAACATTTTCTAATGGTGTGGCGCAGCTGCACGGTACGGTGTCAAGACAGATGTTCAAGGGTTTGTGGACTGGTGTACCAATCCAAGAAGTGCCAATTACTGCTATTACTAACGGTGTTCATGCCCGTAGTTGTGTAGCTAAATCAACTCAAGAGTTATACGATCGCTATTTAGGTCCAAATTGGTCATCAGCACCAGTGGATCATCCCCTGTGGGACCGGATGAACGCTATCCCCGATGAAGAGTTGTGGCGAAACCACGAACGCTGTCGCTTGGATATGATTTTGTATGTGCGGGAGCGCTTAGTCAAACATTTACGCGATCGCGGTGCATCTCCTAGCGAAATTGCCCAAGCCCAAGAAGTCCTCGATCCTTACGTTTTAACGATTGGCTTTGCCCGTCGCTTTGCCACCTACAAACGTGCTACTTTATGGATGCGTGATATAGAACGCATCAAGCGGATTTTATTAGGTAACAAAGACCGCAAGGTACAATTTGTCATTGCTGGTAAGGCACACCCTAAAGATATTCCTGGCAAAGAACTTATCCGCGAAATTAATCATTTCATCCGCGAAAATAATTTGGAAAAACAGATTGTGTTTGTTCCAAATTATGATATATATATTGCCCGGTTGATGGTGGCAGGTTGTGATGTCTGGTTAAACACACCCCGTCGCCCCCGAGAAGCCTCTGGTACTAGTGGCATGAAAGCAGCGATGAATGGATTGCCAAATTTAAGTGTACTTGATGGTTGGTGGGATGAAGCGGATTATGTCCGCACTGGTTGGGCAATTGGCCACGGGGAAATTTACGATGATCCCAATTATCAGGATGAAGTAGAAGCAAACGCTCTGTATGACATCTTAGAAAAAGAAGTCGTAGCGTTATTTTATCATCGCGATGCGGACGGTTTGCCCAGACGCTGGGTAGCCAAAATGAAAGATGCTATCCGATTAAATTGTCCCTTATTTAACACTGCACGAATGGTGCGAGAGTATGCACAAAGAGCATATTTCCCTGCAAGCGATCGCTACCATATCCTGACTGGTGATAATTACGCTCCTGCCAAAGAACTGGCTGCTTGGAAATTAAATCTCGGTGAACATTGGTACAATATCACCATCAAAGATATTGATGTCTCTGTCGGCCCTGATATTGAGGTTAACCAAACTGTTACTGTTAAAGCCAAGGTTGATTTGGCAACTCTCACAAATAACGATGTACAGGTAGAACTGTATCAAGGTGCAGTAGATGCCAGTGGTGAGATTGTCAACGGTGTACCACTAGTAATGGAATACCAAGGAGAAGATGACCAAGGTTTAAGTATTTACAAGGCTGATGTTTTGTATACTACTTCTGGTTTGCAAGGATTATCTTTGCGTGTACTACCTAAACATAAGTACCTTTCTAGTCCTTATGAGCCAAGGTTAATTTTATGGGCACAGTAAGTAGTGACTAGGACGAGAGAAGGAGGATAAGGGAGAAAATTCCTCCCCCTCTCCCCGATCTCCTATCCTTTGGGGAACAACTATGTAACCTGTGGTGAGATCACCTAGTACTAGGTTACGTTGTTCTCCCCAATACCACCAATATGCTGCTACGTAAGCGCAGATTAAGCTATCTAGTTTGTCTTCGGCTGCTTTGAGTGCTGCGCCTTTGGTGGGGATTTGGGGGAGAAGTGAACCGCGAAGGCGCGAAGTACACGAAGAAGGTTCTAAGGTAGGTAGGGTTTGTGTAATGTGATTGTAGAGTTTGATCAGTTCTTGGCGGCGATCGCTCAGGCGTCCTTTTTTATACTTGAGGATGCGTTCTAGGTTGAAGAGATGGACTATGGCGGGGTGGGGAAAGACTTCGATTTGATATCTGCCGGGTTTTTGCGGTTCGATGGTGGGGGCGTGGGCGAAGCCACGAGATTCTAGCTCTAAGCCAAAGTTAATGGTGCGTTGGGCGAAGGGAAGATTCAAATTGGCGGGGTAGCAACCAGCGTGGTATTTACCGAAGTGTTTATGGGTGAGTTTGTCGGGGAGGCGGCTACCGGTGGCGTTGGGGATGAGAGTCGGGGCGTCGACGGCGATGACGGCACTTTCACCTGGTGGAACGCAAGTATCTACCCAGTTGAGGATGTCTGCAATTGCTTCTTTGCGATCTAAATCGAGGATTTGTAGTTGCTGATCTGCCCATTCTATGCAGCATAGTCCACTTGGTTGCGATTTCCAGCCTAAGTCAATGCCTAAAAATTTCATCGGTTTTATCACCAGGTTATTTTAACTGGATACTTTGCTATCAAAGGATCACAACTAACTAAAATTATATTTTCGATAGCGGTCAATATTCTTTTAGTAATACCCAATTGGTTAACTTTTCCAGCAAATAGACAGGGACAATAACGAGGACTCCTCATATTATTACCTATTTTATTTTGCAATAAACGTTGCAAAATTGTAATAAATTTGTTAAATTTAATTTATGTGATACCCCAAAAACAAAAAGCAGAACTTATAAAAAGCGATTTAGTGGCTGAAGAATTCGGTAGGCTGAACAACTACGCCATCGAACCTAACAATAACGTGATGGATCAGCTTCAGTTTGGCTTTAACTCAGTATGCAGAAAAATGAACGGAGACGTTAGCCATGATTGGTTTTGTTTCGTTCCTGGTTCTAGTAGTCCTGACTAAGCATACACAGGCTTCTAACAAATTGAGCTTCACTAGATATCCTCAACACTTTTGCAAAATATAAGGATGAAACTAATGAGAACTAATGTTGGCTTAACTAATCCCTCTCTGCTCAATCCCGTTGTCTTCAGATCCAGTTTCAATCACTTTGAGAAAATCAACGCAACTCAAGCTTGGTCACTGTTTTTCACTGGAGGTAAAGAAGATAAGGCACTGGGCTTAAGCTCCACAATAGGTCGTTTTTTCAACCTTAGCTTGATCGCGATCGCTATTGCAAGTATCTTCTGGACTTTCTGTCTGCGACCTTTTTAAACGAGCATGGAGACGAGAAGCAGAGTCATTACCAAAATTAACTCCCAGGAAACTGTTATGACCCAGACAAACATCACCTCGCCAATCAACGAAAACCATAAGCGCAATTCTTGGCTTTGGGGATTCACACCCCAAACTGAACTCTGGAACGGTCGTTTAGCCATGATTGGCTTTATATCTGCCGTCCTGATTGAAATGTTTTCCGGTCAAGGCTTCCTTCACTTCTGGAGTATTCTGTAAGTCAGCAGTTGCTGTAACAAGAATCAACAGGTTTATTTGAATCAATTGATGTAATTTCGTTCTGGAGATTTTGAAAAATGTCGTTTACTATCGAATCTGCACGCTCTATTTTTCCTGAAACTGAAGTTGTTAATGCAATTCCAGCTATAGTTGAATCATTCAATCAGCTCAGTGCTGAGGATCAGTTGGCTTTACTTTGGTTTGCCTATACCGAGATGGGAGTTACAATCACTCCTGCTGCTATGGGAGCAGCCAATATGGTCTTCGCAGAAAAAACCTTGACTCAAATCAAGCAGATGTCTGCTAGAGAGCAAACGCAAGTGATGTGCGATCTAATTAACCATGCTGACACTCCTATCTGCCGTACATATTCATCTTTCGGCACTAATGTCAAGTTGGGCTTCTGGTATCAGTTAGGCGAGTGGATGAAACAAGGAATCGTTGCTCCGATTCCAGAAGGTTATAAACTGTCTGCACAGGCATCAGATGTCCTCCAAACCATCCGTCAACTTGAAGGGGGTCAGCAACTCACCGTATTACAAAATATAGTCGTCAACATGGGGTATGCTCCAACAGTTAGCGCCCAAAAAGTTAAAGAACCTGTGCTTCCACCTAAAGATATCGCACCCCGAGCTAAAGTTAGCATTGAGGGCATCGACAACTTGACAGTCCTCAGCTACATGGAGAATATGAACGCCTTTGACTTCCAAGGGGCTGTGGCTTTATTTGCTGAAAATGGTGCCTTGCAACCCCCTTTCCAAGACCCAATTGTCGGTCAGGAGAACATCCTCGCCTATATGCGCGAAGAATGCTATGGACTCAAGCTCATACCAGAGCGGGGGATATCTGAGCCAGCAGAAGGAGGATTCACCCAGGTTAAAGTGACGGGTAAAGTGCAAACTCCCTGGTTTGGTGACAGTGTTGGCATAAATCTAGCATGGCGGTTCTTGCTCAATCCGCAAGGTAAGATTTTCTTTGTGGCAATTGATGTGCTGGCAACTCCCCAGGAACTACTTAACATGGGCTTTATCCAGTAGAACATGTTTAGATTGAAGAAGTCAGAGGTCAGAAGGTTAATTACAGGGGGATTCTGACCCCCTGTAATTGCATACCATTAAAGCTCTTAAACTGTGACTAAATCTTGTTCCACAGCATTAGGCATAGTCAGTGGATCAAATCCTAACTGCTGAGTAATGCGCTCTCTAGCTAAAATCCGATATTGCCAAAAATGTTCCCCAGCCGCACATAAACCCAAATACATATTCAGGAATTTAGGCTTACTACGTATAATTGCCCACAGCTGTTGCCAAAACTGAAGACGAATTTCCCGGCGTTGCCAACCTTGACGCCACAGTAACTGGATAACTAATCTAATCCCTTTTCCGGGAGGAAAATATACTGTTTGCTGGAGGTAGGGATTAGGTTTGATTTTGAGGCATTGTTCAAAACAACGTCGCAGATAGTTTTTGGGTTCGTACATTGTCCACATTGCCTCTACATATTCTCTGGCAACTTCAGCCATTGGACGAGTTGGGACAAAGTTCATTAAGGCATTTTGATCTCCCACCTCTTCACCACCGAAACCTTCTAATAATCGTTGCTCCTGTTTTAGTCTTTGCCACAGCGCTGTGTTGGGGACAGCTTGTAAAATTCCTAGCATGGGTTGAGCAATGCTAGTTTGTTCTACAAAGGCTTGAATCCGCTCACCCGCACCACTGCGTTCGCCATCGAAGCCAATGATAAATCCTGCATAAATAAGTAATCCAGCTTGATGGATTTTCTGACAGGCTTCTACTAAAGGATTGCGGGTATTCTGATACTTACGAGTTACTTGCAGACTGTCTTGATCGGGGGTTTCTATACCAAGAAAAACTGCGTAGAATCCAGCCTGAGCCATTAAATCCAATAACTCTGCATCTTCTGCGAGATTTACAGAAGCTTCAGTCCAAAAAGTAAAGGGATAATTGCGCTCCTTCATCCAAGGAATTAACTCTCGTAGCAGGCGTTTAACATTACGCTGATTGCCAATAAAGTTATCATCCACCATGAAGATTGAACCACGCCAACCTAAATCATAGAGAGTTTGCAGTTCTGCTAGAGTTTGACTTGGTTCTTTAGTACGGGGTTTGCGACCATAGAGATTGATAATGTCACAGAATTCGCAGTTAAAAGGGCAACCCCGGGAAAACTGAACTGCCATCATAAAATATTTATCCCGCTGGAGTAAATCAAAGCGAGGCATAGGACTTTGAGTCACATCTGGTTTTTCACTGGCGCGGAAAATACCTTGCTCTTGATTTTGGGCGATCGCTTCTAAAAATTGCGGAACTGTAATCTCCCCTTCGTCTAAAATTAGGTAGTTGGCTCCTGCATTGAGGGCAGCTTCTGGTATTGAAGTTGGATAAGGACCACCTACTGCTACTTTTTTCCCTAGTTGTGCCGCTTTCTGAATCTGGGCTAGAAAATCTTCTTTTTGGGCAATCATCGCAGAAAGAATTACAATATCACACCATTGCCAATCTGCATCCGTTTCTGAGCTAACATTGCGGTCATAAAACCGAATTTCCCATTCTGCTGGTAGCATAGCAGCGACAGTAATAATACCCAGTGGTGGGATAGATGCCTTTAATCCTGCGATTTTCATGAATTCATCGTAAGACCAAAAAGTTTTAGGAAAGCGGGGATAAAGTAACAATGCTTTCATAGTTGTAATTCTCTTATTCTGAAGCTTTGCTATGAATCCTGATTTCTGCATCTCCATTGCAGATATGCAGAAAAATCACATCTAGTCGTCTGTCTCCAGACAGATATTGAGAGTAAAAAGCAAATTTCCAGTCGTCAGGTTTTCAGCAATTTTACAATCTGCCAAATCAAAGTTTTTTTTGGTAAAACTACAAGGAATTAGGCAATACGAGCCACTGTAGTAAAGCTTTCATCAGCAAATACCCGATGAAAAAATAATCAATTACTTCTAAGGTTACTGCTAGTTTTTCTGAAAAGATTTTAAATTTTGTCTATTTTTATCAAGTAATTATACTAGCCCTTTGGTGGTGCGATCCTAAACAATAAGTTTTCTTTGTGCCTTGGCGTCTTTGTGGTGAAAAAATAAATTTTATTTAACCACCAAGACACTAAGACACCAAGTTGAATTAACAAAAAGCAGCAAGATGACGGTTACTGATCTCCAAATCTACGGAATTAGACCAGAAGGTATTATCGAACTTTCCACGTCAAGCAATTTTGGAATTTCGCAAAGGTAGAGGCTTGCAATATCCAAGATTGAATGAAGTATACGATAGTTTGTTTGCTATACTTCGACAGCTAGGGCAACCAACAGATGCTTAACTGGCACCAATGAGGGCTACCCTACAGGGACAAAGGAAGCATATTATCAAACTCAAATGTTTTGTCTCTGGCATATCCGCCTGTTGATTCCACAAGTGCTGACTTTGTTGCAGTAGCGATCACGCAAGAAATTGGGGTCGGGTATCGGCTTTCCTTTGATTCCCCAGTCCCCTTTTTGCCCATTTTTAAGTATCTTTGAAAAAAGTTAAAACTATTAATCCTACGTTATGTCTGTCAGGCAAAGAGTTCTTTCTGGTGTTCAACCAACTGGTAACTTACATTTAGGAAATTACTTAGGTGCGATTCGGAATTGGGTAGAAGGACAAAGCCAGTATGATAATTTCCTGTTTATAGCTGATTTACATGCTGTTACTTTACCACACAACCCGGCAGAACTAGCTAAAAATACTTATACCTTGGCTGCTTTATATCTAGCTTGTGGTCTTGATTTAACCCATTCCACGATTTTTGTACAATCTCACGTCCCTGCCCACACTGAACTTACTTGGTTACTCAACTGCATTACACCCCTCAACTGGCTGACAGATATGATCCAGTTCAAAGAAAAGGCTGTCAAGCAGGGTGAAAACGTGGGTGTTGGTTTGTTAGACTATCCTGTGCTGATGGCTTCTGATATTTTGCTCTACGAACCGGATAAGGTGCCAGTAGGGGAAGACCAAAAGCAGCATTTAGAACTAACACGGGATATTGTTAATAGGTTTAATTACTTATTCGCCAAGCCAGATCAACCAGTATTGAAGTTACCAGAACCTTTGATTCGTAAGGAAGGGGCTAGGGTCATGAGTTTGACGGATGGGACAAAGAAAATGTCCAAGTCTGATCCTTCGGAATTAAGCCGGATCAATTTGCTAGATTCAGCGGATGAAATTGCCAAAAAAATTAAGAAATGTAAAACTGATCCGACTCGCGGCTTAGAGTTTGATAATCCGGAGCGACCAGAGAGTAATAATTTGTTGACTCTGTATATGCTGCTGTCTGGCAAAACTAAGGAAGAAGTCACTACTGAGTGTCAAGATATGGGCTGGGGACAATTTAAGCCTTTGCTGACAGAAACAGTCATCAATGCCCTTAAACCTATCCAAGAGAAATATCAGGCAATAATGGACGACAGGGGCTATTTAGAGTCTGTTTTACGCCATGGAAAACATAAAGCAGAGGCTGTTGCTAACCAAACTTTAGCAAAAGTTAAAGCGGCAATGGGATACTCCACACCATTATGAGGTTTTCTGGGTAGGGTGAGTTGTGTTATAGCTGTACCCAAAGACAGAAATGCTCATTTTTATGCTGGATACTCAAAATCCAACTTCTTTAACTTCTTTTCGGACAGCAGCAAAAGCTGGTCAATTCCTGATTACCGCCGAGGTAGCACCACCAAAAGGCGGTAATCCAGAACACATGCTCAAAATGGCGGCGACCCTTAAGGGGAGGGTTCATGCTGTCAATATTACCGATGGCAGCCGGGCAGTTTTACGGATGTGTCCGGTGGTGGCATCGGCAATTTTATTACAACATGGCATTGAACCAATTTGTCAGATTGCTTGTCGCGATCGCAACCGCATTGGTTTACAAGCTGATTTAATGGGCGCTCATGCGCTCGGCATCAGAAATATCTTAGCCTTGACTGGTGATCCTGTGAAAGCAGGTGATCATGCTGACTGCAAGGGTGTTTTTGACTTAGAATCTGTGCGACTGCTGCAAGTCATACAAAAGCTGAATCATGGCGTTGATTACAACGATAAACCTTTAAATGATGGGGCACTAGATTTATTTCCTGGTGCAGCAGTTGATCCGCAATGTCCAAGTTGGTCAGGTTTGCAAAAACGATTTGAACGCAAATTAGAAGCAGGAGCCCAGTTTTTTCAAAGTCAATTAATTACCGATTTTGAAATCCTAGAAAAGTTCATGGATAAAATCGCTGCTGATTGTGGTAAGCCAATTTTAGCCGGAATTTTCTTGTTGAAATCGGCAAAAAATGCCCTATTTATTAATAGGTGTGTTCCCGGTGTAAATATTCCCCAACATATTATTGATAGATTGGCGCAAGCAAAAGATCCTTTAGAAGAAGGGATGAAAATTGCAGCGGAACAGGTACAAATTGCACAGCAATTGTGTCAAGGTGTCCATATGATGGCAGTGAAACGCGAAGATTTGATTCCGCAAATTTTAGAGATGGCTGGAGTGACACCAGTTAATCAAATGGTATCACTCTAAAATAATGGTTTCTCAGTTCAGATCCCCGACTTATTGAAAAAATCGGGTATCTATAATCCTTCACAATTAATGTGGTAAAACACTAGGTGAGCGTTCGCATTTTTTTGTTGATTGAAGAGAGTGCGATCGCTCTTTTTATTCCTCTATTGCTAAACTAGCAGAAGCACCGGATTGGTTTTATGTAGGGAATGTAACGCCCTTGCTCAATGGTCAAACACGGAGGTCTTATGTACTATGGCGAGAATATATTGCCCCCTTGATTGCTTTGGAGTTTGTCTGTGGGGATGGTAGTGAGGAACGTTTGGCTGAACAATTGCGATCGCTTGGGGTTGAACCAGAGGCTTAGTATTTTTGGACTGTGGCTTAAAGGTGCGATCGCCCCAGCAAGCTATAATCTCAAAAAGCTATTCAATATAACAAACTACAAGAAGTCAACTATGGCTCAAGTCTTGGTTGAAGACCTAGACCCCATCATCCTAGAAAAGCTAGAAATCCTTGCTCAACAGCATGGTCACTCTTTGCAAGCAGAAATCAAACACATCTTGGAGATGGCAGTACAAAGCCAGGCAACTTCAAGCAAGCCAGTCAATATGGCAAAGGCCAGAGAGGCTGCTTTCCAAATGCGGCTAAAGTTAGTTGGTAGCATCCATACCGACAGTGCAGAACTCCTTAGAAAGGAGAGAGAAAAGTGAATCGGTACGTGATTGATGCCACTGTCGCTGTCAAATGGTTCATCCCAGAGATTAACAGCGAAAAAGCAGCTCGTCTTTTGGACGGAAATTATGAGTTAATAGCCCCAGATTTACTGCTACCTGAGTTTGGTAATATATTGTGGCAAAAAGTTCAGTTAGGAGAAATTACCCCAGAAACGAGTCGCAGAATTATATATAACTTCAAAACAGTAATGTTGCAGACTTATCCTTCAACATTGTTGTTAGAAACTGCTGTGGAAATGGCTAACACTTTAGCACAAACTGTAGATGAATGTTTTTATCTAGCTCTTGCTTTTATGGAAGAATGCCAGCTTGTCACAGCTGACCGCAAATTTTATAACGCGCTCAAAATAAGCTTTTTTGCCGATAATCTTCTCTGGGTAGAAGATATTGCTAATTTGTAGTCGCACTCTTATTTTATCCACTCGTGTTGCTAATAGGTAATTGGGGTATTATCCCCACCACCCCATCACCCCACCCCTCACACCCTTTCTTTAGCTGGTGGCGTGATACCCCACTTGCTTAATCCTTGTGAAAGTTCATTTAAAAATTTCAAGTCCTCTTTAGGTAAAGAATGAAGGGAATTTTCTGTTCTTTCCAAAAATAGAAAAGCTTGTCGGAACTGAGTTGGTGTTGCTTCAATCGGTGAGTTGAGGTGACAAGGAATAATCCGTTGAAAATCCCAACTCGCTACTTGATTAGCCCATTTGATAGTTTTTTCTGGGTCTCGGTTCAGAATTAAAGTTTGCAGGATGGGTGCAACAAATAAGCGTCCGTCCCCGCTTAGGGCATCAAAAGACTGTTGCCAGTCATTCCACTTAAAGGGAAATAAACCGAAATAGGCTTTCTGAGAACGATCTGGCGCCCCCAAAGCATGACGCAAGACTTGCCTCGTACTAATTACTTCCAGCGCACTCGGTTGGAAGTAAAAAACAAATAAGACAATTCGCTGCCACCCTTTACGACGGTTAGCCTCAGTGTCAAAAACAATGTGGAAGGCGTTGTCTCTGGCATGAAACAGTAGAGGATAGGGGTCAAGTTGAACTATTGGGGGTGGATCTGCGGGGATAGACAGAACTATATCCGTGACTAGCAATGTACGCGATCGCTTATGGAAAAATGCAACTTCGGCAAATCGTCCTACCCCCAATTCAATCGGTCCAAGAATTGCGTAGTCAAACTCATCGGCAAAGGGTGTATCACTGCTATTGGGTGGAAGTACATGAGTACGTCCTCCTGGTAAACCCAGCCAACTCAGGGGCAGGTTGAGAGGAAAACTCCACTGCTTCGGGGCTACAAAGACTTCTGCTTGGGGAAAACGTCTGGCAAAAGGGCCCACAAAGACTTTATGTTCTAAGCCAGAAATGGTAGGCAGAATAATATATTTAACATCCCCGTGTTCTGTCACTAATTCTTCAACGAGGCGGATACATTCTGGGGTTGGTGCGATCGGTGCGTAAACGAGGAGTCCACCTGCTTCTAACTTCACAACAGTCATGCGAATAGGCACGACAACATAGAAAATCCCTTGTATCTGGTCAAATGTCCAGATTGTATCTTTTACTACTTCTTGCCGGAGTGTGCGTCGTCTGCCAAATGGATAGAGTGGTAAAATAGGCCAGAAAGGCCAAGACCAATCTTTTAAAGAGATGCCATCCTGTTGTGTCTGCATATTTTGCGTGTTCATCGTGGTTTTCTCCACGACTCGATCCTCCCGAATCCCCAAGGCTGAGAATATTTTATCTGAATATCTCAAACCAGTTGTCTTGAAAATAGGGTAAAGGGTAAAGGTGAAACGGGAAGGGGAAGAACATAGGAATCGGAGATTAACTTAACAGCAAACCCATAATCCATCTGTGTTCATCTGTGTTCATCTGTGTTCGTTTAATTCATCTCCTCGTTGTAAGCGATCGCCCCTGGGGTTCTAGCTTGAAAATTCTTAAACCATTATCTGTTTCCTTTTAAAAGCTGTTTAACTTCTGCTTCCTGCCTCTTGTCTCCTACCTTCTTTGATCCAAATCGCCAGCCCCCCTCCACGCCCACGTGCTACGATGAAATCTTCGGTCACAAGAAAGAAAACAAAAAAGGGTAGTTTGGCAATAGATTGATTGTAGAAATCTTCTGTTTGACTCTGACCGCCTCGAATCTGTTGTTTGTAGACAACACGACCAAACAAGCTGATTTGCATTTGGGTAAAATCAAAAGCCAACAAGTTTTTCTTTCCCAAATATCTGGCTGGCCCTGTAAATTTTAACAACAGACCGCCAAGTTTTACTTGATTACTTATTTCCCCTTTGTCAGCAGCTATATCTGTAGCAGCAAAACAAATGTGTGCCGCCCCAAACTTTGGTACATAAAAACCCCTACCTAATTCAATTCCTCCCCTATTTTTACGTTTGCGAGTTCCAGTGGTAAAACATAGTCGCCATTGACCAAGTAATGATGTCAAGGGATAAGTTAATTTTTTTTGCTTAGCAGCTTTTTCTGCTTGGAGTAAGGCATTTACCACTGTTGGGACGGCAGGGCGATCGCTTGCTTCTCCCCGATATGCAGAAACAGCCTGCTCAAGTACAGTTGTAAAATGTTGTAAAGTTGGTGATGTTAATTCAGGCGATCGCATTGATTTTTTAATGATTACTTGCCTTGCCTGATGTTTCATCAGGTTGTAAATTGGTTTGGTTTGGATAAGTAGATTCACAAATTGAGAGAGCAGTCCTTCACCAGCCCAATCTGGCTTAATTTTGTCTTTCATCTGAGATTATGTGTAATCGACGCAAGATAACTGTTTATATTTTAGGTTTTAATGTTAATTTACTGAGAAACTACAATTGAGAACACGAAAATTTATTAAAAAATAAATTCTTCTACCTATGAGTATTCTATTCAACCCAAAATTCCGCCTTTTCCTCGGTTCTGCTGCTATATTATCTGTTGGTTTCGGTAGTGCCTACTTATATACTCAGTCGAATACTCAACAGCAAATTTCTCTTGCATCTGTTCCAACGAGTTCCATAATTACCAAAAATTTACAAGCTGAGAATACAGTTAAACAAAGTAATTTTACATCAAGTTCAGGATTGATATCAGCATCTACCCCCTATCAAGTAATTGATGAATTTAAAAAATATAAATATAGCGTTAATGGTAATCAAATTCTCTCTTCTGCCAAACTTCCAACTAATAAGGTGAGTTTCAACCAAAAAGATTTATTATTTGTTCTTACTAATACTAGAAAATATTACCAAGACTACGCTAATCAAGACCCAGATATTCTCCGAACGGGATTACTAGGGACTATGGGAGTTAGTGTCCAAGATACACTGAAAACTCTAGATTTTATGATTGCTGTTTTAAAAGAGGATATTGCAAATCATCGCACAACTCGTTTACAAGATCACAATTTTATCAATACTAATTTTCGAGTCATTAAATGGTCTGCTTATAAACCACAAAATCCTAAGCAGAAACGGTTGAGAATTACTAAGTATGCCGTTTTTACTCATACAGGCTCTAGGAAAAAAACTGCGAATTACAATATACCAATTTACAGTTTAAAAGATAACTTAAGTGGTGACAAGTTTTATACTAGATATACCAAACAGGATGTTTTATCAGGTATTTATGAACCTGGGGGAAGAGAATACGGTAAAGTTGAACCTCTTGCTTATTTGACTCGTCAAGGCTTGGAAGAAGCTTTGATGCAAGGAACAATCTTGATTAACTTTACTGATGGTTCTCGAGAATTTTTTAATGTAGATAGAAATAATGGAATGTCTTATGTTCGAGGAGTAAAACCAACAGCACAAAAGCGCTATTGGTATTTTAGAAAAGTAAATGCCATTAAAGGCTATGGATATAAGATTGATGCAAAAATTTCCATTAAGCCAGGAGTAACTTTTGCTGGGGATGTATTAAATATTGGTTTAGGTCGGGTAATTGTAATTGAGTATGGTCAAGGTAAAAATAAACGCCTCAAAATGGGAGTAATTGCCGATACAGGTGGAGCATTTCTACCAAATCTTTATCAGCTTGATTTTTTAGCAGGGATTTTTAAGACAAATAAAGATTTTAGCAGGTATATCAGTCAGTTACCCGAATATGCTACAGCCTATATTTTAGTGAAAAAGTGAATATTTGATATTTCTGAATCAGCCCTTTCAAAGTAACTCGTAAATCTCTTTTTTCCTCTCTGCGTTCTCTGGGTCTCTGCTGTTGATAAATTATTTATTTAACAGCAGAGGTGCTGAGGACACAGAGATTAAGAGGAGTTAACTGTCGATAATTTTATCCACTTTTAAAAAGCTACACTTATAAATTTAGGTATGGGATTTATCACCTTAAAACAATTCTTCTTTGATTAACCGACCATCTTCTATGTGAATTATTTTATCTGCTATATCTAAAACTCTGTTGTCATGAGTTACCATCAAAATAGCACATTGTTGTTCCTTAGCCAGTTGGTGCATTATTTCTACAACCTCTCTACCAGACTTACTATCTAAGGCAGCAGTAGGTTCATCAGCTAAGACTAATTTGGGCTGACTCACCAAAGCACGAGCAATAGCTACCCGTTGCTTTTGTCCTCCCGAAAGTTCGGTAGGATAGTAATTAATTCGATGTCCTAATTTAACAGCATGTAGCATTGCTTCTGATTTTAGGCGAGACTTTCGGTAAGAAATATTTCTGTGTAGTTCAAGTGACATTTGTACATTCTGTCGGGCTGTTAAGAAATCCAGTAAGTTGTGAGCTTGGAAAATATAGCCAATGTTCCGGCGTACTTGCACTAATGTTTCATTACTTGCCCCATGTAACTCCCAATCCAAAAATTTGAGGCTTCCTTCTTGGACAGAGCGCAATCCACCAATCAAAGTTAGTAAAGTTGTTTTTCCAGAACCCGATGGGCCAGATAAAATCAAAATTTCTCCAGATTTTATCACCAAATTAATGTCAAATAAAATCTGGCTTCGTAATGATTTTTGACCAAAATAGTGATTGAGATTTTTAACGGAAACAACAACTTCTTGTTGAAACATGGATTTTGTAGTTCATTTGATGATAAAATTAAAAAATTTCGGCTGGATCTACTACTCGCAATTTATTTGTTGATAAAAATGCAGAAGTTAAGCACATTAATAATGTCGCAAACAATATTATTAATGCCTTGTCATAGCTCATAATAACTGGTAATTTAGTAGCATTTTTTGCTAAATCATATAGAAATATAGATATAAATATGCCCGGGATATAACCTAGTATTGCCAAAATGAAAGCTTGTTTAAAAACTACACCTAGCAAGTATTTATTTTTAAATCCCATTGCTTTTAAGGTTGCATATTCAGCTAAGTGGCTAGATATATTACTATAAAGTATTTGATAAACAACAACTACACCAACAATAAAGCCCATAATTACCATCAGATTAAAGATAAATCCAATTGGTGTTCTGACACTCCAATAATTTTTTTCAAAATCAATAAAACCTTCACGTGTCAAAACTTTCACATCTTCGGGTAAGTGATCTGACAGCATTGCTAAAACTTTTTGGGGATCAGTACCAGGTTTGAGAGCAAGTAAGCCTATATCTATATATTCGGGAGAACGATCTTGGAATACTTTGATGAAAGTTGAGTAACTAATCATTAAATTGCCATCAACTCCAAAGGAAGGCCCTAGCTTGAATAAGCCAGCAACTTTTACTCTATAACCAACTAATGAATTATATCCAAATATTTCAATACTGACGGGTTCGTTTTGGGAAAATTTTTCTGCAATTGGACCAAATTCTGGACGTGAACCACGATCAAATAAAACTACGTTAGGACGTTTGAGCAGATTTAGATTTTCATTAACTTCGGGCAATTTAAAAACCGATTTTGCGGGATCAAAACCAAGTACATAAATCGGAAATTTCCGACCATTTATTGGATTTTTGAGTTTAGCAAATTGAACGTATAATGAGTTGACTGATTCTATATCATCAAAGCCTAATGCTTGATATAAGCGGATGCGTGGAAAACTTTGATTTGAAGTCAAGGATTTATATTGGGAACTGATTAAAAATAAATCTCCTTCTAAGTTTTTTTGTACTTGCGTAGCACTGGCATAAAGAGCATCTTGGAAGCCAATTTGCATAAACATCAAAACAGCTACAAATGCAATACCAGCCAAAGCTACTAGAAAGCGAAGTTTTTGTCGAGCTAGTTGTAGCCAGGCTACAGGTATTTTATTTCTCATCTTTTAAACCTCAAAACTGAGATTAGAATTTATTCGTGAGATTGCTCAGTGTTTATGAGTACTTCTACTTGTAAGTTAGTAAGGGCTGCTACTCGTTGATTATCTGCTGGATTATTGATACGGATCTTGACCTCAACTACTTTATTATCTGTATCTGCTGCTGGATTGTTAGTAAAGATATTTTGTTGAGTAACTTGTAAACCTATATCTGTTACTGTTCCTTGTATTTCTCCCACAAAAGCATTGCTAGTAATAGTTGCAGGCTGACCTAAACGTACTTTTTGAATATCAGTTTCATAGACTTCGGCTACCACATACATCTGATCTGTGCGACCTATCTGAGCAATTCCTTGATTGCCAATGATTTCTCCAGGCCAGGTATAAATTTTTATGATTTGGCCATCTATAGGCGATCGCACTATGCTTAAATTCAGATCCGCTTGAGCCTGTGCTACTGCTGTTTTTGCCTTCTCAACCTCAGCTTGCGCTGCTTGTATATCGGTAGGACGGACTTCAGCGATACTTGCTAGCCTGGCTCTAGCTTCTGTTAACTGTTTTTGCAGAGTGTCGACTGTACGGTTTTGCGTAGCTTTTGCCTCATTCAGTTGTTGTTGAACAGTATCCACTCTCAAGCGTTTAGCATCTGCATCGGATGCTGAAATGGCTCCCTCTTGGTATAACATCTGATATCGGCGATTTTCGCTTTCAGCATTACGCAATTCTGCCTCTAGGCGAGCTATGGTTGCTTGTTGTGCAGATACTTCTCCACGTAACTCAGCTTCTATACGAGCAATAGTCGCTTTTTGGGCAGCTAAATCTCCTGCTTTTGCTCCTACTTTGACTTGATTGAGACTAGCTTGAGCAACTAGAACTTGTTTTTTAGTGTTTTCTAAGGCTGCAAGACGAACATAGAAACTATCAAGAAGTGCAATTGTTTGTCCTTTCCGCACCTTCTCTCCTTGCTGCACCAACAGTTGTGCAACTTGAACACCACCTTGGGAATTAGGAGCAGACAAATTAATCACTTCTCCTTGAGGCTCTAAACGTCCAAGAGCAGCAACAGCACTAATGGTAGGAGAATTAACTGGGTTAGCTGAAGTATTGTCTACGGATTTAGATCGAAATCTAGAAAAGCTGTAGAGAGAAATTGCACCAATACCTAAAGTCATAGCAATTGCCAGAATTATAGGCAAACGATTTATAGGTATCGTAATTGGCTGCCTTTGTTTTTGCACCATAATCTATGCCTTCCTAGTATGAAATTTGTAGACAGACAAATGGCAATAGCTCTGCTCTACAGTCATGGGCTTTTCGATTGCTCAGGTACGGGTGGTGTCAATAGCGTCGCTACATCAATTGCCGTTCCAGTTCAAGAATTATCGATTATATAGATAGTGGAAAATAAACCGGATAAGTTTGGCTTTTGAATTTTGGATGTGATTGTTGCTATCAGAGGATGGATTATAGAAAAAGTATCCATCACTCTGTAGTAGTGGGAGCCAATCAGGAATGTGTGTCTGCAATATTGTATTGCTTTACGGGTTTAGCATACCTCTTTTTTCCTTTTCATAATGTCTAAGTATTCGCTACGAGTTCCATCGATGCGGTAGTGGTCACAAATTTGACAGAGTTTTAAAAGATCCAATCGACTAAATACTTTTTGATGCTCAATTCCATTGTCGTTTCTCCACCGCCAAAAAGTTGTTCGATCAATACGGCGATTGTTTTCAGGCCATCGTCGCCGTGATAAAAACTCTATAAGTTCTTGTTCATAAAAACAGTAGCCTTTTGGCAATCTGAGGAGTTCTTCTCTTAAATCAGATATTGGTATGAGTGGATCTAGCTCAGATAGTCTCATGCCAGCAACTCCATTTAGTTTCGTGAAATTCTAAGCAAGTAAAAACTGAATGTGACAAGACGTAATCATATCTAATGGCAGATGATGTAATACAGTTATTAAGGTAATTGATGTTTGCAATGTTATTGCCTCCTACTTTATCAAAGAATTGAACTTTGTCTTGACTCAATTTAATCACCAACCATAGTCTTTAAGATACTCAAATGCAACTCATATGCAACGTCTTTAAAGAGAAAAAATAATTGAGACTAAAATATTAGCATTAATGTTCACAAGCACTTCATGAAAGGCAATATGATTAGTAAAATTGAATTAATAATATATTCCAAACATCTATCATGAAGTAGAAGAGCTTGTATCATTTATATGTGATATTAATAACAGTAGATAAATGTTAGAAACTATAGATTAGTTAGTACAATAAATTCTTTTAAATCTCTACTTTTTGGTAGATGCTCATGCTAACACACTTTCTACATTAGCTTGTATACAATTATCCTCCCTTGTTCTTCTCATGAAAGAGAGTTAGAGGCATAGATTGCAATCTCAGAAATAGTATTACTAGCTTGCATAAAACTCAGAGATTTATCTTGTCATCAGAGACAACATAAGGTAAGTTCATAATCAACAATAAAATTCTCTTCTTTCTTCTGTTTTTCACCTAATTTTCAGACTAACATTCCATCAACACGATTTCTCTCGTAGAAGACATACAATTTATATGCAATTTTAGAAAATAAACTCTTGGTAGATGAGATAGTGTTAGAAAAAGTTTGAAATGGTGATGTGGCTAAAGTTGTTCGCATCCTAAAGAGAATGAAACTACAGCGATTCATGCTCTCATTGACAAGGTTTGATCACCAGCGGCTAATTTTTCATGCAGCCCGCCAGACAGCTCGTAAAGCTGAAATGGCACGTATCGCGGTGCATGAATGGCTTAATCAACACGATGCTGAACTGGAAGAATGGAAAACCAAAACAGCTTCTGAGCTGGGAATTAGTATTAGTGAACTTGAAAGGCGGCTATTATCTGCTGCTGAACAACAGACAGAATCTAGAAAGAAAAGTAATGATGCTAATTAACAATACTATTTTGTAGGCAATTGTCAAATTAACGCAGCTAATATAGTTACGTTAATTTACAACTGCCTACAAAAAAGACTCGCTAATAATTTCAAATCATAGAAATAAGTTTGTTGCATTTAAGTTGCTACAAAAAAGCAACTAGTCTACAATGAGCAGCACGAGTAATAGATGTTATTACTTAGATGCACAGAGTTGGATTAATTTCTTTAGATGAGGTAATCCAAGCTCAAGCTGCTTAACTACTTATGTAGCAAGCTTGAAGATAGAATTCTCAACTGCTCTGTCAAACAATCAATGATTTTTTTCTAACAATTAATTCCAAACTTGTTTTTTGTAGAGTACATAAATCTTGGTTATTTCCCTACATTTCCCAAGTAAATAATGAAGATTAAGTCATGGCTCCTTCTAGAATTGAAGTTGACTTTGCAAAGTTACAAAAAGAAGTTAGCAATTGTGAACAGACTTTGGACAAACTTATAAAGGTTAAAAAGATGATGTCTGCAAATGCAACTGAAATCAATAAAATTAACAAAAAACTGCACCAGAATCCTGTTGCTATTATTGGGATGGCTTCTATCTTCCCAGAATCTAAAAATTTACAGGAATACTGGGAAAAAATTATTCGCAAAGTTGATTGTATTACCGATGTTCCTCCATCACGCTGGAACATTAATGAATACTACGATCCTCACCCCAAAACCCCTGACAAAACTTACTGCAAACGTGGTGGATTTATCCCAGATATCGAATTTAACCCTATGGAATTTGGACTTCCTCCCAATGTCTTGGAAGTCACAGATGTTTCACAGTTGCTAGGTTTGGTTGTTGCTAAAGCAGCAATGAAAGATGCTGGTTATGGTGAAAAAAGCCAATTTAACCGAGAACGCACAGGGGTAGTTTTAGGTGTAGCACTGGCAAGGCAGATGTCAATGCCATTGGCTACTAGATTGGAGTATCCTGTTTGGGAAAAAGTCTTAAAAAGTAGTGGCTTATCTGATGAAGATACGCAAAAAATTATCGAGAAAATCAAAAGTGCATATGTGCAATGGGAAGAGAATGCCTTTCCCGGTATGCTAGCGAACATAGTGGCTGGACGAATTGCCAACCGCCTGGATTTGGGAGGAATGAACTGTGTGGTGGATGCTGCCTGTGCCAGTTCCTTAGGCGCACTTGCGATGTCAATTAGTGAACTAATTGAGCATCGAGCCGACATGATGCTCACTGGTGGAGTTGACACTGACAACTCAATTGTTGCCTATATGTGTTTCAGCAAAACACCAGCTGTTTCCCCAAGCCAAAATCCCAAACCTTTTGATGCCCAATCAGATGGGATGATGCTGGCTGAAGGAATAGGGATGTTGGTGTTGAAGCGCCTTGAAGATGCGATTCGGGATAATGACCGAATCTATGCAGTTATTAAAGGTATTGGAACCTCCAGTGATGGTCGTTACAAAAGCATCTATGCACCTCGCCCAGAAGGTCAAGTCAAAGCTTTGCATCGTGCTTATGAAGATGCAGGTTTTTCACCTACTAGCGTAGGTTTGATTGAAGCACACGGTACAGGCACCATGGTTGGAGATCCAGCCGAAGTCACAGCTCTCAAAGAAGTTTTCGGGGAAAAAAATTGTAAAAAACAACATATTGCACTTGGAAGTGTCAAATCACAGATTGGACATGCCAAAGCTGCTGCGGGTGCAGCAAGTTTGATCAAAACAGCATTAGCTTTACACCACAAAGTCTTACCAGCAACCATTAACGTTACTAAGCCGCACCCAAAACTAGGTCTGGAAAACTCACCGTTGTACTTGAATACAGAAACAAGACCTTGGATTCGTTCTCAAGCAGAAGTACCAAGACGTGCAGGAGTAAGTTCTTTTGGTTTTGGTGGTACGAATTATCACGTTGTGTTAGAAGAATATTCGAGTGAACACGATCGCCCTTATCGTTTACATCATACTCCCCAGTCGGTACTGTTATTTGCATCCACACCTGAGCAGTTACTAACACGCTGTCAAGAAATTCTACATCAGTTGCAATCCCCAGAAAGAGAACAGCACTATGCACAACTGATTGCGGCTTGTGCATCATTAGAAATTCCTGCCACAAATGCCAGAGTTGGATTTGTAGCCGAGTCTTTGACTGAAGCTTATAAAGCATTGCAAATATGTATTGACCTACTCACCAAGAAGCCACAAGCAGAATCGTGGGATCATCCCCAAGGAATTTACTACCGCAAAGCTGGTATGGCAACAGCAGGCAAGGTAGTTGCCCTGTTTTCTGGACAAGGTTCTCAATACCTGGAAATGGGTCGAGAACTAGTGATCAACTTTCCTTGCTTGCGACAGACCTATGGCGACATAGATCAGCTTTTCTACAAAGATGACTTACAGCCTGTTTCAGAAATAGTTTTCCCTCCCCCAGTTTTTGATACAGCCCAAAAACAGGCACAGGTTACAGCATTGCAACGTACAGAGTACGCACAGCCAGCAATTGGGGCATTCAGCGTTGGTCTTTACAAGATATTACAACAGGGAGGATTCAAGCCAGATTTTGTCTTGGGACACAGTTTTGGAGAATTAACGGCTCTGTGGGCTGCGGGTGTTCTGAGTGAGGAAGATTACTTTTTCCTAGTAAAAGCTAGGGGTCAGGCTATGGCTGCACCAAATGATCCTGAGTTTGATGCTGGAGCTATGCTGGCAGTCAAAGGCGATATCTCTCGAGTGGAAGAAGTGATCAAGAATTTCCCCCTAGTGACTATCGCTAACTTGAATTCCCCTCGTCAAGTTGTGTTGGCAGGAGCGAAAGCTGAAATCGCCCAAGTGCAGGAACAACTAAAAGCGAAAGCTTATTCTACTGTCTTACTACCTGTTTCCGCAGCTTTTCATACACCCCTGGTAGCTCATGCTCAAAAACCTTTTGCTCAAGCAATTGAGAAAGTGAGTTTACAGGAGCCAACAATCCCTGTTTACACTAATGTCACAGGAGAGCGTTACCCCAATGAACCACAAGCCATTCAAAAAATCCTCAAACAACACCTGATTAATCAGGTACTTTTTAAGCAAGAGATTGAAAACATTTACGCTCAAGGTGGCTATTGTTTCATAGAGTTTGGCCCTAAAGGCATTCTCACCAGCTTAGTCAAAGATATCCTTGGTGATCAACCTCATTTAGCTGTGGCTTTAAATGGCAGCTATCAAAAAGATAGCGATCGCTGTCTGCGAGAAGCTGTTACGCTGTTACGTGTCGCTGGTTTACTTTTACAAAACCCTGACCCTTACCAAATTGAGCAGAAAGTACCAGAAGTTCCCAAAAACAAGCTGTTGACTGTCCAACTAAATGGTAGTAATTACGTGTCAGAAAAAACTAAACAGGCTTTTGTAAAAGCTTTGCAAGATGGTCATCAAGTTAGTCTGCCACAAACAAAAGATAATTCCTCAGAGGTAAATACTCCCCTTACTCTTCCTGTCCAACAGACAGACTCTTTACCTGTAAATCCAGAGCATACAAACGGTAATCATGCGGGTGTTGCCCAATCTGGGGATGAAGTAATGAACCGCAAAGACGCGAAGTACGCGAAGAAAGGATTTTTTGATAGACAGATCAAAGAAAATCATCCTGCAAATATGCACAGCCAGGCAGAACAGTCAACAAGTCTAGAGGCTCCCCAAAATTATCAACTAGTTTTAGATAGTTTAGAGTTCACCCTCATAGAATTCAATCGTCATCAACGTGATATTTTGCGTGTTCATGAAAAATCTTTGTTGCATCAGATGGAATATACTAAAATCTTTTTCCAGCTGATGCAGCAACAGAATTTATTACTGGGAAATAGTAAATTCCCTCATCAACATGCAGACACGAAACAAATTATCATCTCCTACTCTGAGCGCAGCATCATGCGCTTTCACCAGCATCATGGTGAAACATTGCGTGTTCATGAGCAATATCTCAACCATCAAACAGAACAAACCAAAAACTTTTTCCAATTACTCCAGCAACATTATGACCAGCTACTTGCTAGCATAAGTACTGAAGAGCTTACAGAATCGCTGCCACAGACAACATCCATTGTCAGCTATCAGGATAGTTCTGCTGTTTCATTTCGAGCTAATGGTGGAACTACCGCAGCAGTTGGTACACCCGCTAACGATTTTGTAACTAGCTTTGAGCCTGTTTTAATCAATGGCGCTAGTCATAGTGTCCACCATAGTAAGAGTAATGGCAATGGTACTTATAAAAATGGCAATCATGACACAAAGTCAGTTACTGTAACTATCTCTGATACTCCCGCCGTTCCATCGCCAGATGTACCATCAGTACCATTAACCATTGATGAAGCCACCCTCAGCCAAACTCTACTCAACGTTGTCAGCGATAAGACAGGCTACCCAGTGGAGATGTTGGAAGTTTCGATGGATATTGAGGCAGATTTAGGGATTGATTCCATCAAACGAGTTGAAATTCTAGGAGGGCTGCTGGAGTTATACCCGAATTTGCCCAAGCCGAATCCAGAGGAACTGGGACAATTACGCACTCTTGGTCAAATTGTGGAATACATGCGGACGCTTGTACCAGGAATTTCTCCGGTTGAGTCTGCACCCATACAAACAGCACAAGAAGTTGCTTTGGACGAAGCCAAGACAAGTGAAGAGAGTGATGTGGTGACGCAGCAAGTAGAAGATGCAGAGAGTAAAGATATACACATAGCTTCTTCTCCAGTTCCAGTTGCTCTCCCTACTCTAGAAGAACCAACTTCCTCACTTCCGTCCCTTGATTTCACTGACCTGAGCCAAATTCTGCTCAACGTTGTCAGTGAGAAGACAGGCTATCCAGTGGAGATGCTGGAACTGTCAATGGATGTGGAGGCAGATTTAGGGATTGATTCCATCAAACGAGTTGAAATTCTGGGGGCGCTGTTAGAGTTATACCCGAATTTGCCCAAGCCGAATCCGGAGGAACTAGGAGAATTGCGTACTCTTGGTCAAATAGTTGACTATATGAAGCAACAGGCTGAGACCCTGGAAAAAAAAACATTTCCAGTTGAGTCCAACAGCCAGCCTCCTAAGCTAGATCACAATATTCGCCGCAGTCCAGTTAAACTCAAAGTTCTTCCTGAACCAGATGTTTTAGATTTTACCTTACCTGAGCAGCATATCGCCTTGATTACTGATGATGGGACTACTACAACTTCAGAACTTGCTCTTGCTCTTGGCAAGCGCAACTGGAAAGTAGTTGTTTTGAGTTTTCCCCAAACCTTAATTGCTAAACAATTACCTTTACTAGAAGGAATTAATCGAGTTGTGCTGGCAAATTTGAGCGAAGAGCATTTACAAAATCAACTCGAAGCGATCGCTTCTGAGTATGGTCAAATCGCCGCCTTCATCCACCTTAATCCTGCTAACTATGATGCAAGTAATTGTGTCCGTTATCTGGAAACAGAGAAAGCACTCCTGCGTCACGTCTTTCTGATCGCCAAACATCTCAAAGCACCACTGAATCAAGCAGCAAATCAAGGGCGCAGTTGCTTCCTCACTGTTGCTCATCTGGATGGCGAGTTTGGATTAGGGTATAAAACCAACTTTGGTGCTATCAGTAGTGGACTGTTCGGACTAACCAAAACCCTGAATCAGGAATGGGAAGCTGTATTTTGTCGCGCCATTGACCTGAGTCCCGATTTAGATATTCACACATCAGTAAAATATATCCTCGCCGAACTCCACGACCCCAATCAGTTAATTGTTGAAGTTGGATACAGTTCACATGGGCGAACAACGCTGGTGTGTGAAGAGGGAAGAGGAGGACAAGGAGGAGAAATTGCTCCCTTGTTTCCCCTGTCTCCCCCCTCTCCCAATCCCCAATCCCAAGTCTTTCTCGTCAGTGGTGGTGCAAAAGGAATAACCGCTCAATGCGTAATTAAGCTAGCACAGCATTATCATTGCAAGTTTATTCTCCTGGGGCGTTCGTCTGTAGATCCTGAGCCAGTGTGGGCTGAAGGCTGCTCCAATGAAGGAGAATTGAAAAAACGGATTATGGATGATTTTATCGCCAAAGGAGAAAAGCCCACACCTGCAATGGTGCAGAAAAAGTATAAGGCGATCGCATCTAGGCGCGAAATTGATACTACTCTGCGAGCGATTGAGCAGGCGGGTGGACAAGCGGAATATCTGAGTGTGGATGTCACTGATGCAACGCAACTCCAAGAACAACTTAATGCCGCAGTTGAACGTTTGGGTGCAGTAACGGGAATTATTCACGGGGCTGGTAATTTGGCAGATAAACGCATTGAAAATAAAACAGAACGGGATTTTGAAACTGTTTTTGCTGCCAAAGTCACAGGTTTGGAAAACTTACTACGCTGTGTTTCACCTAGTCAACTTAATTATTTAGTCCTGTTTTCCTCTGTAGTGGGCTTTTACGGGAACATTGGTCAGTCCGATTATGCGATCGCTAATGAAATTCTCAACAAGTCAGCTCATCTGGTGAAACGCAACTATCCCAATTGTCATGCAGTTGCAATTAATTGGGGACCTTGGGATAGTGGTATGGTGACACCGGAATTGAAGAAAGCTTTTGCACAACGGGGTATAGAGACTATTCCTATAGAAGTTGGAACTCAAATGCTGGTTGATGAATTGGCACAAGTCAATCAACAAACAACACAAGTAGTCATAGGTAGCCCTCTATTGTATATACCTCAATCTTGCAATTCTGATTTGCAAAAATATCGTATCCAGCGCCGATTAACTTTAGCAGAAAACCCATTTTTACAAGACCATGTGATTGCTGGTCGTCCAGTTCTACCAGCCACTTGTGCCTTAGCATGGATTGCTAATACCTGTGAACAACTCTATCCTGGTTACAAATCTTTTAATTGCCCAAACTTCAAAATTTTCAAAGGAATTATTTTTGATGAAACTTTGGCAAAAGAATACACTTTAGATTTGCAAGAGATTTCTAAAAATGATATTGCAGAAATAGAGTTTGATGCTAAGATATCTAGTAAGAATCAAGAAGGAAAAATTCGTTATCATTTCAGCGGACAGATCAAACTAAAACGTCAAATTCCAACTGCTCCGGTTTATAATTCGCTTAACTTAAAACAGGAAGAAATAATTGTCGGTTCTACTACATCACTTTATCAAGACGGGGCAGCAAGCTTATTTCATGGACCTTCTTTTCAGGGTGTAAAAACTATCTTAAACATCAGTCCGGAAAAGAGCACAATAGAATGCAATTTGCCAAAAATCAGGACAAGACAACAAGGACAATTTCCTGTACAAATATTTAACCCCTATATCGCAGATGTTCAGATTCATGCATTATGGATTTGGACGCAGTATTTCTATCAAGAAGGTTGTTTGCCCTCAGAAATAAAACTCTTTGAACAGTTCGCAGCTATCCCATTTGATCAAACCTTTTACGTTTCTTGTGAAATCAAATCAAAGACAGATTCATCTGTAACTGTTGATGTCATTGCACATGATCATCAAGGAAAGATATATAATCGTATGATTGGAGCCAAGGGAACAATTTTGCCTAAAAAAAGGTGATAGTGACAGCCCTTTCAAGGTCACTAAAAATCTTCAAAAAATTTCCCGAATTTTGGTCTTTTCACCTTTGTGCCTTAGAGCCTTGGTGGTTTAAAAGTTAATTTTTTCACCACAAAGACACTAAGACACCAAGAAAATATATGATACCATTTCACGAAAAATATGATACAGATGTAAACCCTGAAAGTTTTGCTTTATCCAAGTTTTATAATTGCGAATTGCGAATTGCAAATTGTGAATTGGTATGACACCTTGAAAGATCTGGATATGCGTTGTTACGAGGATATTGTAGTAATGGGCATAAATGAACAAATGAAAAATCCCAAAATTGCGATTGTTGGTATGGATTGCTTTTTGGGTGGCTGTCAAGGATTAGATGCTTTTGAACGTAGTATTTATGATGGAACTCAACACTTTATTACCTTTCCTTCCCAGGGATCGCAAGAATTAAACAAGCAAAAGCAGTACCTCGCAAACTATGGCTTTGAAAGTAATTTTACGCCTTTAGGAGCGTACATCGAAGATTTTGAAATAGATTTTTCAGATTTCCAATTAGCATCTGAGGAAGCAGAAAAACTAAAACCTCAAGAACTTTTGATGCTCAAGGTTGCTGATAACGCCCTCAAAGATGCAAAATTAGATCAAAGAAGTAGGGTAGCAGTTGTGATTGTTGCCGCAACGGAACTGTCTCTACGTCTAATTAATCAAGAAGCAAAAGACGCCATTTCCAATCAGTGGAGTATTTCCAGTCTGTGGAATTTTCCTGGTCCTTTATTCACACTCATAGCCGAACAACATTCTGTGTGCAAGGCTTTTGAGGTTGCAAAAAAGCTACTTACAATCAGAGAAGTAGATGCTGTTGTTGTTGGTGCTGTGGAACTGGCTGAGAATAGCGCTAGTCTTTTAACGAGAAATCAAACGGCAACAGTCAACACAGGCGTTCATACTTTGAGTTATGACCAGAACGTTAATGGTTGGATGCTAGGCGAAGGTGCAGCCGCCGTAGTCTTGAAACTCTACGAAACAGCACAACAAGATGGCGATCGCATTTATGCAGTGATTGATACCCTCAATATTTTAAAAGATAATTCTTCTTCTCAAACTATCCCTGACTCGAAAGCGGTAACGCAAGTATGTCAACTCGCTTTTGATATGGCAAGTGTCAAACCCGCAGATATCGGCTATTTAGAAGTTTTTGCCAGTGGAGTTCCCCAGCAAGATGAGTCAGAAATTTTAGGTTTGCTCCAGGCTTATCGGACTTCTGACCCTGGTCTCAATTGTGCGATCGGTAGTGTCAAAGCCAATATCGGGCATACCTATGCTGTCTCAGGAATAGTCAGTTTAATTAAAACAGCACTCTGTTTATATCACCGTTACATTCCTGGTGTTCCGCATTGGTCTACTCCCAAAATGCCCCAAGCCTGGGAAGGTAGCCCCTTTTATGTTGCTCCTGAATCAAGGCCTTGGTTTTTAGCCACAGGAGCTACTAAAAGAATTGCTGCCATTAACAGTATGGAGATAGATGGCAGTTACGCACATTTAATTTTGTCGGAGGAAGCAACTCAGATACAGCGTAGCAGCAGATATTTAGAGCAAATGCCTTTTTATCTGTTTGCGATCGCTGCTAATGATTGCCCTACTTTATTAGAACAGCTGCGTGCCTTAGAACAAACAATTGCCAATTCTTCTTCTCTATCTGCTGCTGCAAGCCTTACCTTTACAGCTTATCAACAGCGTCAACATGCCACCTACGCGCTGTCCATTCTCGGACGTAATCAAGAGGAATTGACGCGGGAAATTCAGCGCGCTCTTCAGGGTGTTGCTGATGCTTTTAATACAGACAAAGAATGGCAAACCCCCGTAGGTAGCTATTTTACGCCCAAACCACTAAGTAAAAAAGGCAATGTTGCTTTCGTTTACCCTGGTGCTTACAGTTCTTATGTTGGCATTGCCCGGAATCTCTTCCGCTTGTTTCCCAAAATTTACGAAGATCCTGTCATTCAAAGCGTTTACAGTCGTGTCCTCAACATAGAGAAACTTCTCTATCCTAGAAGCCTGAGTAAATTATCCACAAAGCAATTAGAAGCCCTGGAACAGCAATTGATCGATGATCCAGTCGCAATGCTTGAATCAGAAGTTGGCGTTGCTGGACTCTTGAGTGCAATTCTCAAGAATTATTTCCAACTACAACCCCATTCTGTCTTTGGCTATAGCCTCGGCGAAACTAGTATGATGCTTTCTCAGGGAATCTGGGCTCACTTTCACGAAGGTAGTGAGGATTTGAACTCATCTGCTCTATTTAAAACACAATTATCTGGCCCTAAAAACGCAGTTCGTAAATACTGGGGATTGACTCAAGAGCAGAATAGTGAAGGCAAAGAATTTTGGAGTACATATATACTCATGTGTCCAGTTTCCCGTGTCAAGGAGGCTCTCAAAAATGAAGAGCGCGTCTACTTAACTTTAATTAATACTCCAGAAGAAGTAGCGATCGCTGGTGATACACAAGCCTGTCAAAGGATAATTCAAACCCTAAATTGCGATGCTTTTCGCGCCCCTTTCAATCATGTAATTCATTGCGAGGCTATACGTTCTGAATACGACGCACTTGTTAAACTAAATACCTTACCTATCCAAAACATACCAAACACCGTTTTTTATTCGGCAGCAGAATATAAACCTATTACCCTCGATAGTCATTCTGTTGGTAACAACATTGCCAAAGTACTTATTCAACAGCTTGATTTTCCTCGGCTAGTTGAGCGCGTCTGGGAAGACGGTAGCAGAATATTTATCGAAGTAGGCGCTGGAAGTAATTGTTCCAGATGGATTAGTCGAATCCTCAAACAAAAAGAACACATCACAGTTTCTCTCAACAAGAGAGGAATAGACGAGCATACTTGTATTGTGAAAGCATTAGCCAAGCTCCTCAGTCACAGAGTCAAAATGGACTTATCATCACTGTATTCTCCAGTCCAAGAAAATACCAGGCAAATTCAGCCCAAGCTTAGAACCATAACATTGAACAGTAGCGAGTTTAACTTCACAGCATTAACCAAGAAAGACCAGAAAAATTTCCAAAATCCAACTTCAGACACTCTGATTCAGAATAATAAAAAACAAAAATATAAACCACTTGATCTAAGGGAGTTTGAACGCTTAAATCCTTACTTTCAGCAAGGTCATATCAAAAGCTTAGAATTTGTAGAAGAATCACCAAAACCCGACTTTACCACAACAAGTGAACAAAAAAAAAATACCAGTATTCTCCTACCTCTTCTTTAAAAAAACATAGTTATGTTTCTAAATTACATGTGCTAAACTTACGCAATGATTTATATCAAAAGCTGAGTGAAAACACATCCCAGTTCACCAAATCTCATGCTAATTTTTTACAATTTCGACAAGAATCACTACTGCAAATTAGTCTAATAATTCAGCATCAATTAGATTGTTTGCAGCATATTCTTGATAAAGATGACATAGATAACGAGCATTCATTGAGAGAGCAATAATCTAGTGATCTGTCTCATTAATTGTGATGGGTAAACTGATTTTACAATTAACTTTCTTTTCCTTTTCTTCGCGCTCTTTGCGTCTTCGTGGTTTTTTATTTAACTCTCATAATTAATACGATAAACCACTAGTAATCAACAACTAACTGATAGCTTTCGTCCAAATTCATGAAATATTAAAAGGCTAAAAACGTGACTAGTGTAGACACTTTACCGTATAAAACTTCTCAAAACCTCAAATTTTCCACATTCTTGCCCAATCATAATCAAATTTGGCAAGGTTCTTTAGACTCTGTATCTTTTGATGAAGAGGGTATAAAAGCTAAAGTGCTGAATTTAGATAAACCTTGTTACATTGTCAGGATTGAAAGTCAAATCGGCGTCACCAACGAAGGTTATTTGTACAATTCCAATCATGGACAAGCAGGAAAAGTGGAAATGCTCATAGCTGTTCCACCCCTCAGTATTCAACAATTAGGCGATCCAACTTTCTTGGAATTTCATGGCGTGAAATACGCCTACGCCACTGGGGCGATGGCTCATGGTATTGCTTCTGAAGAATTAGTAATTGCTCTTGGTAGAGAGAGAATATTAAGTTCATTTGGTGCTGGAGGTTTAGCTCCTTCCCGTGTTGAAGCAGTCATTAACCGCATTCAACAAGCCTTGCCAAAAGGGCCTTACGCTTTTAACTTGCTCCACAGTCCTAGCGAACCTGCTATTGAACGCAGTGTCGTTGACTTGTATCTCAAATATCAGGTGAGAACAATAGAAGCCTCTGCCTTTCTGGATTTGACTGACAACATCGTTTACTATCGAGCTGCTGGGCTGGGTTTAAGTGCAGCTAATGAAATCGAAATCAAAAATAAAGTCATTGCTAAAATCTCTCGCAGAGAAGTTGCAACTAAATTTATTCAACCTGCCCCTAAAAACATTCTCAAGCGATTAGTTGAACAAGGCCTCATCGGTGAATTACAGGCAAAACTAGCCGAACAAGTCCCAATGGCAGATGACATCACTGTAGAAGCAGATTCTGGTGGTCATACAGATAATCGTCCTCTAGTTTGCCTTTTACCTTCAATTTTGGAATTGAGAGATGAAATTCAAAAAAAATACTGTTACAAACAAGCTGTCAGAGTCGGAGTAGCAGGAGGAATAGCAACTCCCCAATCAGCATTAGCCGCTTTTATGATGGGTGCTGCTTATATTGTCACTGGCTCTATCAACCAGTCTTGCGTTGAAGCTGGAACTTCTCAATATACAAAACAATTACTAGCTCAAGCCGAGATGACTGACGTGATGATGGCCCCAGCAGCTGATATGTTTGAAATGGGAGTAAAACTTCAAGTTCTTAAAAGAGGAACTTTCTTTCCCCTCCGGGCACAAAAACTGTTTGATTTATACAAAAACTATAACTCAATTGAAGACATTCCACCTTTAGAAAGAGAGAAACTAGAAAAACAAGTTTTTAAAAAGAATCTGGAAGTAATTTGGAAAGAAACCACTACTTATTTATCTCAAAGAAATCCCGATAAATTAATTAAAGCTGCCAACAATCCCAAAATGAAGATGGCTCTAATTTTTCGCTGGTATCTTGGATTATCGTCTCGCTGGTCTAACTCTGGGGAAAAAGGTCGAGAAACTGATTATCAAATCTGGTGTGGCCCAGCAATGGGTAGTTTTAATGATTGGGTCAGAGGTTCTTATCTTGCTGAACCAAATAATCGCAAAGTGGTTGATGTTGCTAACCATATTATGAGAGGTGCTGCATATTTATTCCGCATCCAAAGTTTGAAAATGCAAGGATTGCAAATGCCAGCTACCTACATGCAGTATCGACCACAATAAGACTTATACTGTCGCGTGGGTTGATAATAGGTAATTGGTAATGGGTAATTGGTAATTAAGATACTGATAATTTTCCAATGCCCGATGCCCAATGCCCAACAACGAAGCATAATATCAGTATTTTCCTGTTATCTAATTCACAACTTTCCTAACTACTTTTCCTACCTACAGTCATGAAACGTGTATTGGTAGTTTACTATTCACAATCGGGAGATGTGACTCGTGCAGTCGAATCTTTTACTAAATTTCTCCAAACAGCAGAAATTGAGCTTACCTGGGAGTGTATAAAACCAAAAGATAATTATCCTTTTCCTTGGAGCTTATATAAATTTTTTGATGTTTTTCCAGAATGTGTGAACGGGGAACCGTCGAAAATTTATCCGCCGAAATTTGGTAATGATGAAAAATTTGATCTAATTATTCTTGCTTATCAGGTTTGGTTTTTGGCTCCATCTTTACCAATTCAAGGTTTTTTAAAATCCAAGTATGCCAAAGTTTTAGAGAATACGAAAGTTATCACTTTAGTAGTCTGTAGAAATATGTGGCACTCTGCCTCAGAAACGATGAAGAAAATGATTGCTGAAGTCGGAGGAATTCATATTGACAATGTGGTTTTGACTCACCAAGGGCCACCTTTGGCTACTTTTATCACCACTCCCCGGTTACTGTTGACTGGAAAAAAAAACAGATTTTTGGGAGTATTACCTGCTGCTGGTGTTAGAGATGAGGATATTTATGCACTATCAAGATTTGGGAAGCGGATAGCTAATAATCTCGCAGCCTTAAGTGATTCTTCGCGTCAACCAATGCTTCAAGGACTTGGAGCGGTTGAAGTGAATCAACGCTATGTCATTCCAGAATTTATTGGGCGCTTGGTATATCGTCCCTGGGCTAAGATAGCTCGTTTTTTTGGTAAACAGGGGAGCTGGAGCAGAATACCAATAGTCTGTATCTTTGCAGTTCAGCTCATATTTGCTATTCCAATTGTCCTTATAGTTTCCACTGTCGTTCAATTTCTTTTTGCTCCACTGATTCATAAAAAAATAGCGTCTTATATTGAGCTTCTCAAATCCCCATCTGGTGTGGATTAGCAGTGAACAATAACTAATTGCTTTCAGGGAAACACGTTTTAAAATTTAAAGTTTTGCTCAGTTCTTTGGAGAAGATTATGACTTCAGCATATATTACAGGTTTAGGAGTTTTTCTACCTAATGAACCGGTAAATAATGAGGAAATTGAAAATGTTCTTGGGTTAGTCAACGGAAAGCCTTCTCGTTCTAAAAATCGCATCCTCAAAAACAACGGTATCAAATCTAGATATTATGCAATAGATCCAAAAACTGGCAAGCAAACCCATACTAATGCACAATTAACAGCCGAAGCAGTACGTATTCTTGTAAAAAACACTAATATTTCGTTAGAAGAAATAGAGTGTTTGGTCTGTGGCACATCTTCTCCAGATCAGATTATTCCTAACCATGCTCTTATGGTGCATGGAGAACTTGGATGTCCTCCCTGTGAGGTTGTAGCTACAAGTGGTGTTTGCTGCTCAGGGATGACTGCATTCAAGTATGGATATATGAACGTATCTTCTGGTTGGAGTAAAAATGCTGTAACAACAGGATCAGAACTTGCATCAACTGCATTTAAGGGAGTGTACTTTCAACCAGAAATAGAAGCAAAAATTCAAGATTTGGAAGCAAAACCAATCATAGCTTTTGAGAAGGATTTTTTGAGGTGGATGCTTTCTGATGCCGCAGCAGCAGTGCTGATAACGGATACTCCTCGTCAAAATGGTATTTCACTTAGAATAGATTGGGTTGAAATCATCTCTTTTGCCAATGAACTAGAGACTTGTATGTATGCAGGGGGTGTCAAGAGAGTTGATGGTTCTTTACAAGGGTGGCGGGAAGTCGAAAATCCAGAAGAACTATGGAAGGAGAGTTATTTTGCCTTAAAGCAGGATGTAAAATTGCTAGGAGAAAATGTAGTGTCCTATGGAAAAAAAGGCTTGCTACAAGTTCGAGACAAATATAACCTCAAAGCAAATGAGATCACTTGGTGTTTGCCTCACTACTCATCAGAACATTTTAGACAACCGCTTTACGATGAGTTGATGGAAATTGGATTTGAGATTCCGTTGGATAAATGGTTTACTAACCTAACCTACAAAGGTAATACAGGTTCTGCCTCTATCTTTGTTATGTTAGAAGAATTAATGTCATCTGGAAAACTGGAACAAGGTGATAAAATCTTTTGCCTAGTTCCCGAAAGTGCTAGATTTTTATACGCTTATATGCTTTTGACAGTGGTTTAATGTGTGCTGCGTGGCCACTATTCAACAAACTCAACATCGACGGGTGAAGACAGATGCGGTGAATGTTTGCACTACCCGTTATGAAGGAAAAAACAAGTCAAACCCTCTTCCCTTATGCTCTCTGCCTTATTGCTTAAAAGATTTAAATAATTGCTCCAGGTTTAATTCAGATGGAAAATCTATTGAGCAAATTGGAAAGTGATATCAATGCCTACTTTTTAAGGGTGTTTAATGTAAGCACACCTGGCACCGACTTGCTTTTCAGGAGCGAAGGCAGTGAAATCATGTGGGGTCGCTCCGGAAATGATACTTTTGTGGGTTTGAAACCTGGTGATGACCATTTCGCTCAACCGCAAATGGATATTATCCTGGGTGATGCAGACTTCATGGCAGCGCTAGAGGGTAGTCAACTTCACTGGGGCGACAGATTTGTTCTCGGTGATTGGAAACAGCCATATTACACCAGTAGTAAAGGACTTGATTTTGGTTTAAAACAATTTGCTACAATTTTAGACTTCAATCCTTGGCAAGATGTCATTCAGCTACATGGCGCTCCAGAGGATTACCACTTGGTCAAATCTCCCGCAGGAGCAGCAATATTTTGGAAGCAGGGAACTGTACCTGACCTTGTAGCTGTTTTACCTGGCACTCACCATTTGAATCTTGAGGGAAACTACTTCCAGTATGAGGGTTACACCCCACCACCTGAACCAGTACAAGGGAGGATCCAGCAATTGGGAACTGCTGATTTTGATATACTTACAAGTTCAACCACAGATCCCTTTGGCAATTTATATGTAGCAGGAGTAATCAGTAGCTCATTCGGAAAAGATAATGCGGGATCTAATGATGTCTTGGTGAGTAAGTATGATAGCGATGGCAATCAGCAGTGGGTTCAACAGTTTGGCACTCCTTATTCTGACTTAGCTACTAGCATCGTTGCTGACAACAAAGGTAACTTCTATGTAGCGGGAATATCGAAAGGCGATTTTGGAGGAGCCAATCAAGGAGAAGGAAATTATGATGTCTGGGTGGGCAAGTATGATAGCGATGGTAATCAGCAGTGGGTTCAACAGTTTGGAACTGAACTGATTGATGCTTCCTTTAGTATGAAAGTTGATGACGATGGTAGTGTTTACCTCACAGGATTCACTATTGAGCAACAACAGCAAGGACTATTTTTTCAGCCTAATGTCTTTGCGGATGATGCCTGGGTAACTAAGTATGATAGCAATGGCAACCAGCTGTGGTTTCAACAGTTTGGCAGTTCCGCTTTTGATGAAGCTTATGCTGTAACTGTCAGTAATGATGGCAGTGTTTATTCTACAGGCTGGACTCTGGGGGATTTGGGAGGAAAGAATGCTGGGCAATATGATGTCTGGATTGCCAAGAATGACAACAATAGTGGTCAGTTGGAGTGGACGAAACAGTTTGGTACTAAGAATTTTGAATTCCCTAAGGGGATTGACACAGACAGCCAAGGCAATGTCTACATGACAGGATGGACTTTGGGTAACTTGGGAGGAAAAAATGTTGGATCTAATGATGCTTGGATTGCCAAATATGACACCGATGGTAATCGACTGTGGATAAAACAGTTTGGCACTTGTGGTGATGATGCATCCTCGAGCATGAAGGTCGATTCCAATGGCAATATTTTTCTAGTGGGATATACTGATAAAAACTTGGAAGGAAGCAATGCTGGCTCTAATGATGCCTGGATTGCTAAGTACGACAGTGACGGCAAGCGGTTGTGGATTCAACAGTTTGGTACATCCAAGTCTGATGCTGCCACCAGTATTACATTAGACAATTTTGGTAATGTCTATGTAACAGGAATTACTAAGGGTTCCTTGGGAGCGATTAATGCTGGGTCTGTGGATAGCTGGATAGCTAAACTCGATTCTGAGTCAGGTACTTTACAAGATTTTAGTGGCGCTTAAAAACAGGTATTTAGATGTTGTTTGAAAAACTTCATAACACATCAAATCTTTGATGTTACAGAATCCATGAAGAGGGACATATGATAGATGACACCGAAGAGTCAAAGATAAAAAAACAACTACAGAACAAATCTGATACACCGATCAAGAAGCATTTAAAAGCGACGGAAATCAACTATCGACGTAACAAGGAGTCCAACTATACCGAGAAAATAACTGATTTGGATAAAAATTTTGATTACAGCAACCACAAAAATCATTATTGGAGTGACCCTGAGTTTTCAATCCTCTATGGCACTCCACTCTATGATGCAGCTTCCCCCTCACAAAAGATTGCTCTTAATCATCTATTTTGGGTTGGAGGTTACAATCTTACTGCTGCTAGCGAAGTTAATACAGCTCTTTACAATCAAGTAACAGGTAGTGTTTTTTACAACATAGGCGGTTACGAAACCCTCTGTCATGAACTGGATGTAGAAACTTCACAGGAACGCCACCATATTCATGCTTTTCGCACGATTGGTAACATGACGGAGATGGCCATACTAGGTAAGGTAATAGTTGGTGATCCTCTCACAGGGAATGAGTCCAAGGTGATTCAAAAGGGTCTGGTTGGGCGTTTGTCGCCTGGACCAATACGTCAGTTATTCGGCTTTAACTGGGGAAGTACACCTTTCTTAGCCTCACAATACTATGCCTTGCGCTTCATCGCCAATATGCTTCTCAAGCTAACAGAATACAGCCGTTCTCAGTATTTCAGGAAGTTAGAAAAGAAACGTGAGTTTATCCCATCTCCCACGGCTGTCTCTCATTACCATTTCTTGGACGAATCTTTTCACACTACAACTTCGCTGCTGATCGCTCAAGAATTGTACAAGGACTTCCCAAAGCCAACAGCCTACGAGAAATTCATGGCTAATTTTTCCATCTACATGATGCAGCTTACCATTTTGAATGGGCTTTCTGCTGGGGCAGTTGCGAGCTTTTCTCCAGACCAACTCTTTGTCATACCCTTAGTCTACAAGATACTACGGTCTCCTCTGTTTGATATGTCTACCCAAGAAGCACTCTCTTGGATAGAGAGATGTTTCTGTCATGAGCATGAAGGTTTACATTTGAATTTGAAGTACCATCAACGTCTTATTTCAGAACTGTGCAGGTTTTTTGACAAACTAGACTACACATGGCCTATCAATCGTGAAATGCGTGTTATGGCTACAGGAGGCTCGATTAGCAAGGCTATCCAAAATAACACTAAATTCTTTCATAAGTTCTCTAAGTCTGTCGCCTGTAAGAATGGTAATCCGATTTGATTGATGAATTTATAAGGTTGACGTAAGCAATAGGAAAGAAGGCAGTGGTTTGGCAACCTAACTTTGAGGGGTAAAGGAACGAACCGCAAAGACGCAAAGTACCCGAAGAAACAGGGAAAGAAGAGAAATTGAAGAATTGATTTACCCAGCAAAGTTGATGTGACAGAGTACTAGTGGTCTGTCCCATTAATTTTGAGGGTTATTGTTCTTGGCTATTCTGCTTTCTTTTGATTGGGATTGGTAAGGTATGCGAAAAATTCTTGGGTATATCGGGTTGGAGTACCCAGCCAGAGTTCTGCTCAAAGTCACTGCTAACATTCCCGAAATCAGTGGAATCCTTGAAGAATAAACATCCAGAGATTTAACTAAATTTTTATCAAAGTAGTTTGATCTGGATTTGTGCGATCGCTAGCTAGTTGAACAACCCCACCTATGAATTAACGTAATTTTCAGTATTGTCCCAATTCCTTTACTTTACAGGTGTGAATATGAGTCAGTCTGTCATTAATTCAGGTGTAAAGCGGTCATATACGGCAGAAGAAATCCAAGCCTGGCTAGTATCTAACATTTCTGAGATGCTGGCAGTTGAACCCAATGAGATAGATATCCAAGAACCTTTGGATAGTTATGGCTTGGATTCAGCACAAGGGATGGTTCTGGCTAGTAGAGCAGAGAAATTGCTTGGATTTAAACTATCTGTAATTGTATTGTGGCATTACCCCACAATTGAAATGCTCAGCAAACGTTTAGCAGAAGAATTGGCAGATTCGGATTCAGAGATTTTTGAGATTTGAACATAATCCGCTACAAAGAATTTTAGATTTTAAATTGAATGAATCTAAAATTCAAAATCCACAGTCCTATTGAGGGATTCTACAACTATGAATGCATACGATCTTTTGGAAAATCTGATTCAAAAAGGTGTTCACTTGTGGGTCGATAACGAAAAACTAAATCTTCGTTCTCCCAAGGGAATAATGACACCAGAAATGCAAGCAGAACTAACTGCTCATAAATCAGAAATACTAACGTTGCTACGTGATAGAGATGTCGCTACTAAAGCTGCTTCTGTTCCACTAAGTATGGGACTAAGCCTGCAAACTATTGGTCGTTTAATCGGTGGATTTGTTAAAAAATCAGCTGTGGAATATAAGCCACCAGTTATTGATCCCAGAGTGATGGCTCAAAAATTAACGGTGGCATTTAGACCATTACCAAAGGGTTATAAACACCTAGAAATTATTAAATTTCGAGAAGAATTAGCAGAGAAGCTCAGCAATTATGGAGTAAAAGTTTTATCTTGGGAAGAAGCAACAACTGAATTTTACTATGATGTTAATTTGCCATTAATCAACTTCAATAAGAGCCTAAAAATTAGGGGTGTAAAAGCAGAGATAAATGCAGTAATTGATGTAGAAAAAAATCCTAAATTGATAAGAAAATTAGGTGTGCATGTAGCAGAAATGCTTTATCAAGTGTATTCTCAATTCATTTTGAATAATCAACAAATTTCTGTTTCTAGAATAGCTAAATTGAGTAGTTGGGCAGAAGATCATGTAGCTAAATATATTGAAGATCCGACTAATACTCAAGTAATTATCTTGACTGAAATCGATAAGGATTTTGTCAATCCTCTCATCAATTATCAAGAAAAAATAAATATTGGAATAAACACTCTGGTTAGAACATTTTCAGAAATGGTAATTGGTGTTTCCAAGGACAAAATTTCTATCTTAAATATGAATCTTTCAGATTCTATTTTTCATAAAAAGGAGATGGAATATTTTGTTTTAAATTCCCTGGTTCCTAAAGTTTTTGTACCAATATATCCACTTTTACTGAATAGATTTACTTTAGAGCATTATAAGCCTCATGAATCTAGATATGCTGAAAAATTGGTGAAATTAGGCAACGAACTAGCATCTACAGGTCTATTTCCGCCAGGTTTTAAGCTTTGTGAAGTTATCAAAAGGAAATCCCATAGAGATATTGTCAATGTCATAGTGAATGGGAGAACAGGTGTTTCTTATGGCTTCGTTGCTTATGTTGAACCTCCACAATATGTTGGTGAACCAGAAATAACTGAAGATGAGTGGCAAAATCTATTATCTGTTGCAGGATTTAGTAGTGATGAATTTCGTCAGAATGAAAAAGGTAGGTATTACATAAAAACCAAGGTAAAAGGAGAATATAGATATAAGCAAATCCCAGATATTTGGCTTGTTAGTTCTCGTTCCGGTGCAAACAAAACAGATTTAAACTTGGAAAGCGATATCATTCGGATTGGTTTGAAAGAAAAGTTATTTCTGCAATTACCAAATGATATTAATCCAGAGCTAGTAGATATCAAACCTTCTTATGATATCTATGTCATGCTTGCTATTAGTTTGTCTGCTGCCTTATATACACCAGATCTGATTAAAAATGGTGCGCCAATTGTTCACTTCCACGGCTACCCAGCAGCTGAATGGTTTAAACAGAATGAATACTGCGTTGGAATCAACAACCCTTCAGTTCCTTGTGGTACTTATGAATCCGGAGTATTGAATTTTTTGGGTATTTCTAGCTTGGCAAATCAACAGGTAGACAATCCAGCGTTGGTAAGTTTGATAGAACCAGATCATGGCACAAATTTTATAGCTCATGATTTGGAGTATCTAGTACAAAGATTGCAGGCTGGATGTACACAAGGACAAATTGAACTTGGTGGCAAACATTTTGCTTCTTTGAAGGCAAAATAAAGCGATCGCTGAATTTAATTCGATTGAGTACAAATCATGAAATACAATATACAATACTTATGCTCTACGACAGAAAACTTTCTCCTTTGGAGCAAGTTATAGAAATCGTAAATCGTCGTGCTGGTGCATACAACATAGTTACAATTTGTCGAATTAACGGATTACTCAGCGAAGAAGTTATTAGACAAGCTATGGAGCTGCTCCAAGCGCGTCATCCTCGTCTGAACTGCCGCATTGTCAATAAGTTGGATGGTTTGCGCTTTGAGAGTGGAGACATTGAGATCCCTTTACGTGTGGTGACAAAGCAGCATTCACAGCAATGGCAAGAAGTTGTTTGGGAAGAACTCAACCACAAAATTGAGAGTCACAAAAGTTTAATGCGAGTTGTGCTCGTTCATCTCAAAAATGAAAACAATGTCAATTATCTGATCACAACAATACATCATGCGATCGCAGACGGTTTATCATGCATCCAACTACATTCAGAACTTTTAAGATATTGCCAAAAAATCATTTCTCTTGAACCAATAGAAATTGTCAGCTTACCTGCACTTCCACCACTCAAAAAACTCTTGCCAGACTCGATGCGAGGATGGAAAGGCACAGTGAATATCTTCTTAACTATATGCAGACATGTCTTACAAGAGATTCGGTATCGACCACAAACTTTGAAGTTTGAAAAATTCCTACCGATTGAATCACGTCGCACTGGTATAGTTCACAGAAAGCTCAACGAAGCACAAACGACAAAGTTGCTAAATGCTTGTAGAAAGAACAAGACAACGGTACATGCTGCTTTGTGTGCAGCGATGTTGTTTGCAGCAGGTAGAAAAATTACTCCTGGGAAAAAAACAAATGTCAACCTCAGCTGTTGGTCAAGCATCAATTTGCGTAATCGACTCCAACCAAAAGTCAGTGATGAGGATTTAGGTGTATTGGTTTCTGGTGATATCTCATGTCATAACCTCAGAACCAATACAAGCTTCTGGGATTTAGCTCGCGACAGAAGACAACAGATGGAAGCAAGTTTAGAAGGTGATCGGGTATTCTGTTCAGCATTGTTAATTGAGCTGTTAACCGATTTTCTTCTCACTTACCCTCGTCAAATGTTTGCGACAGTGGGTGTCACGAATATAGGTAGAGTCAACATCCCTGCAAATTATGGTGTATTTGAACTTGAAGAAATCAGCTTTGTTCCCGCATTGGGAGCATTTGGAGGTTTGTGTGTTGCTGCTCTGACTTTTGAAGAAAAAATGGTTTTGAATTTCATGTTTTCTGAACCTGCAATTAGTCAGGAAACTGCGGAAATTCTCGCTGATCATATGCTTGCTTGTATTGTGAAAGCTTGCAAAAATCCAAAATTCACTTTTACTGATCAAGTATTTGCAATCTCCCGACAGCAGCTAACCTCAATTGCTCCTGGTGCTTTGAGCAATGTTACTCGTCTAGCTTCTGGTCGCCAACAGTAAAAACATCTTAATATCATGTTTGCTTGAATACTTAATACTGTCGCGTAGGTTGGTAATTGGTAACGAAAAAACCAATAGACCTTTTGCAAAAGTCGAATTAGCCCTACCCTCAATCCCCCTGTGAACGTGGGGAAGATTTAGTTCGCTCCCCGATTTCGCTTAAGGTTAGGGTGGGGTAAAAATCTTTTTGCAAGAGGTCTAACGATCAAAAGCGAAGCATAATGAACTTGATATTAATTAAGATATCAGCCTTCTGCCTTTCAATTTCAAAATATAAATACTTATGCTCTATGATAGGAAACTCTCTTGTTACGAGCAAGCGCTGGAGATTTTGAATCGCCGTGCCACAACATATAGCATAGTTACGATTTGTCGAATTAACGGATTACTCAGCGAAGAAGTTATTAGACAAGCTATGGAGCTGCTCCAAGCACGTCATCCTCGTCTGAACTGCCGCATTATCGGTAAGTTAAATAATCTGCGATTTAAGACTGGAGACATCGAGATCCCTTTACGTGTGGTGACAAAGCAACATTCACAGCAATGGCAAGAAGTTGTTTGGGAAGAACTCAACCACAAAATTGAGAGTCACAAAAGTTTAATGCGAGTTGTGCTCGTTCATCTCAAAAATGAAAACAATGTCAATTATCTGATCACAACAATACATCATGCGATCGCAGATGGTTTATCATGCATCCAACTACATTCAGAACTTTTAAAATATTGCCAAAAAATCATTTCTTTTGAACCAATAGAAGTTGTCAGCTTACCTGCACTTCCACCACTCAAAAAACTCTTGCCAGACTCGATGCGAGGATGGAAAGGCACAGTGAATATCTTCTTAACTATATGCAGACACGTCTTACAAGAGATTCGGTATCGACCACAAACTTTGAAGTTTGAAAAATTCCTACCGATTGAATCACGTCGCACTGGTATAGTTCACAGAAAGCTCAACGAAGCACAAACGACAAAGTTGCTAAATGCTTGTAGAAAGAACAAGACAACGGTACATGCTGCTTTGTGTGCAGCGATGTTGTTTGCAGCAGGTAGAAAAATTACTCCTGGGAAAAAAACAAATGTCAACCTCAGCTGTTGGTCGCCAATTAATTTGCGTAACCGATTCCAACCAAACATCAGTAATGAGCATTTAGGTGTATTAGTTTCTGGTGATATCTCATGTCATAACCTCAGAACCAATATAAGCTTCTGGGATTTAGCTCGCGACAGAAGACAACAGATGAAAGCAACTTTAGAAAGTGAGCGGGTCTTCTGCTTACCTTTCTTAACCAAGCTGTTGATCAACTTTCTTCTGGCTTATCCTCATCAGGTATTTTCAACAGTGGGTGTCACGAATATAGGTAGAGTCAACATTCCTGCAAATTATGGTGTATTTGAACTTGAAGAAATTAGCTTTGTGACTGCTAATGCAGCATTTAGAGGTTTGTGTGTTGCTGTTCTAACTTTTGAAGAAAAAATGTTTTTGAATTTCATGTTTTCTGAACCTGCAATTAGTCAGGAAACTGCGGAAATTCTTGCTGATCATATGCTTGCTTGTATTGTGAAAGCTTGCAAAAATCCAAAATTCACTTTTACTGATCAAATAGTTGCAATCCCGCGACAGTAGCTAACCTCAATTGCTCCTGGTGCTTTGAGTAGTGTTGCTCGTCAAGCTCGTAGACGCGATCGTTCGATTTTGGATTGGTTCCAAAAATAAAGTGAGTAAGTTTTATGAACCTCTGTGAACAAACACTTTTAATTTCGGGAATTAGTGGATTTATCGGCTTACGAACTGCTGAGCTAGCCATAGCACGAGGGATGAAAGTTCGTGGTTTGGCACGTTCTGCCGAAAAAGCTAAACAAGCACAAAAACTAGGTGCGGAGGTTATGATTGGCAGCGTCACTGATCCTACGACTGCCTACAAGGCTTGTCAGGGAGTAGACATCGTTTTGCATACAGCTGGCATTGTCCAAGAAAGTGGATCGCTCAAACATTTTCGTGAGGTCAACGTTGGTGGAACTGTCAACATGGCTAAAGCTGCCAAGAGTGCTGGTATCAAAATCTTTACTCATCTCTCCAGCGCTATGGTTTATGGCTTCAACTATCCTGATGGCATTACGGAAGATGGACCACTGCGTGGTGAGAATAATCCTTTCTGCCAGACAAAAATAGAAGCCGAAGAAGCACTTTTACAACTCCATGCCCCCCCAGGCTTTGGGATTATCATTATCAGACCAGGAGATGTTTACGGACCGGGGAGTATTCCTTGGATAGTCCGACCACTACTGATGATGCAGCAAAATTTATTTGCATTAATTAACGATGGACGAGGAGTCATTAACCATCTATATATTGATAATTTGATTGATGGCATCTTTCTTGCGATCGAAAAGGAAGCACACGGAGAAATCTTTAACATCACCGATGGGCAGCAAACTTCCTGGAGAGAATATTTTACTCGCTTAGCTGAAATGGCAAATTTACCTGTACCTTATTCTTTACCAAAAGATGAAGCCAAATTATTACTGCGGGTGCGGGAACAGGGACAAAAACTTTTTCGGAAAAAACCCGATCTTCTGCCAGAAACTGTAGATTTTCTCTCTCGTCCCTACGCTTATTCTATTGCCAAAGCACAAAATATGTTGAATTTTAAACCAAAAATTGATCTAGAAGAAGGAATGCGGCGCACACAGGAATGGCTGCAAATAACAGATATTCAAAAATTGATGTCATAGCAAAATGAAGTCTTGAAATCTAGCCAAAACTACAAATTACAAACATATTATGATAAAAAGAATAACTCTCTTTTATCTGTTTTTGCTCTCCAATTTTGTAATCTTGGATTTAGCAACAGCAAATTCAAATGCTAATTCCAATATAAAACTAACTGTTGTAGTATATGGAATTCGTCATCAAAAGGGACAAATTTGCCTGAGAATCCATAATGATGAACAAGGGTTTCCTTTCACTGATACTAGCGAAGTACAAAGTGGTTGCGTTCAAATTCAAGGAAATTCTATAAAAAAGGACTTCTACGGATTAAAACCTGGAACTTATGCTGTTGCTGTAGTAGATGATCAAGATGGAGATTATAAATTAAACAGAAACTTTTTAGGTGTTCCACAAGAGGGTTTTGGTGTTTCCAATAATCCGACAATTTCAATAAAAACTGGTGTACCAAAGTTTCAAGATGCAAGTTTTTCACTCAAAAAAAATAAAACTATTCACATTGCCATAAAATATTCCCTTGATCCATAAGACATCAGCCATAACTGCGCTACAATATCCCCGACTCATTCAAGAAGTCGGGGATCTGACCCCTCACAACTTCTCATAATTTTTGCGATAGACCACTAGTAGCTTTGGTATAAGCTATCGGTCTACGCTGTGGCGGATTAAATGCCACAGCTAAATATACATTAGATTTCGTAGCATTAGTCGAGAGAATGTATTTCGCACTCCTGCTACACCCCACACCCTTGCATCATTTCCAAGAGAGTTCTATTGAAGCATCACACCAAGGACAAACAATCATTATGTTGCATGATTGTTGCATATACCTTTATAAAATGATGATTTTCTGTAATTCTTAATTTTAGCTCAGCGAACCTTGTGCTCTTGGATTCATTCTCGCCAGTGGTATTCTTGGCACTGGCTTTTTTCTTTTCTTTATACTGATATGAGAAATAAAAAGAAACCCTCCCTGCTTGTGCAGAGCTGTTTCATTCCCTAAAACATGTAAAATTGTTCATGTGTTTTTTGAGAGTTACAGCACTATAAAAAACGATCGCTTAATTGCGATCGCTCCGTTTGCCTTCTGCTTTATCTACAGGGATACCAAGGCAAAAAATTTGAATTAACAACAGTGAACTGATAACTGTTAAATTTTGGCTTCTTCCTTCACCAATTTGTCCCAACCTAAATCTTTGAGGCTGTTATTGCGACGTAGGGGACGAGTGACTAACTCAAGGATGTCACGGGCGTTGGTAAAACCGTGAATTTGAGCAAATGTAAATTCTACAGACCACTTGGTGTTAATTCCACGTGCTTCTAAGGGGTTGGCGTGAGCCATACCAGTAATTACTAAGTCAGGCTGCAACTGGTAAATGCGTTGGACTTGATTATAGTTGTCTGGTTTCTCCACAATCTTAGGCATAGGTACACCCATTTCCTTGCAAGTCTTCTCCAGCAAGGCTAATTCAGCAGCTTGGTAGCGCTTGTCCATATAGGGAATGCCTATTTCATGCACAGTCATACCGCAGCGTACCAAGAAGCGGGCGAGGGAAACTTCCAACAAATTGTCACCCATGAAGAATACAGACTTGCCACGAATTAGTTTGATGTATTCTTCCAAACCTTTCCAAATTTGGGCTTCTCGTTCGTCTAAACCTTGGGGGGTAATACCAAAAACCGAGCAAATTTTCTCAATCCAAGCACGAGTTCCATCTGGACCGATGGGGAACGGTGCGCCGATGAGCTTGCATTTGCGACGCCGCATGAGAGTTGTAGCGGTACGGCTGAGGAAGGGGTTGACACCAGCAACATAATACCCTTCTTCAATTACAGGCAGTTCTGTAAAACGCTTGGCAGGTAGCCAGCCAGAAACTTTAATACCTTGCTTTTTCAGTTCTAGAGTCAGCTGAGTAACTACGGGATCGGGGAGTGAACCAAATAGTACTAGCGGTGGGTGATTTACGTACTCAGACTCTTCTTGGGCAACTTCTTCTTTCTTCTTACCAAAGTTGAGTAGCTTTTGAATAGCGTTGCGCTCGTTTTTCTCTGCTTCTACCACAGGAGCTTTATCTGGACAACGTGTAGCCATTGCAGCTAAGACTGTGTCTTCTCCTTGGGTGAAAGCGTAGTCTAAACCGTTAGCACGGGCGACAACAATGGGGATACCGATTTCGGCTTCCAGCTTGGGGGCCAAGCCTTCTAAATCCATTTTGATGATTTCGGTAGTGCAAGTGCCGATCCAGACAATTACGCTGGGATTGCGATCGCGTTTGATCTGCAAGCACAAGCGCTTCAATTCCTCATAATCATTCAGTTGGGCCGAAATATCGCCTTCTTCTAACTCTGCCATTGCGTAACGGGGTTCTGCAAAAATCATTACCCCCATCGCATTTTGCAGGAAGTAGCCACAAGTTTTTGTACCAATTACCAAAAAGAAGCTATCTTCAATTTTTTGGTATAACCAAGCTACACAGCTAATAGGGCAAAAGGTATGGTAATTTCCAGTTTCACACTCAAAATTTAAAGCTTCTGGTTGAGCAAGAGTCATTTTGATATATTCTCCCCTTAATTTTTTAAGTTAAGAGTTAAGGGTCATTTGCCATTCGTGAATAAAAATAACAAAGGACAAATGACTAACCCCTAACTGTGTATTTACGTGTTGGGGAAGAGACGGGCGATTTCCGAGTCATCAAAACCGTTATTTGATAGTTCTTCCCCAAAAAAATCTGTATTTGATTCTCTCTTGAGAGAACTTGTCTCAGTACTCCAAACATCCGACAACACATCAGCAAACTCGTTTTCTTCAGGCGCAGCTGTGGCGGAGATTGTGCTGTCTGCTTCCTTCATGGCGTCAAAGGAAATATCGCCAAATTCATCTGCTACATCTGATTGGGATGTTTGCTGCGACTCGTTGTGAGAGTTGTGACCTGGGGATGATAAATTCTCATTGGAGCTATTGAGATGTTCCGTTGCCATTGCTCTGAGTTCATCCCGCACCATGCTATCTGGAACCATGAGTGTTTCTTCATGGTCGTAGCTCATTTCCAAATCATGGGCGATCGCATTGTTCACCAGATCATTTGTCTGTTGATTTGTCAACGTTTCATCATGGTATATTTCTTCCGTGACAACTGCTGATTCATCTTCCTGCGACGATTCCTCTGATTTGGGAATAACACGGTTTCCAAGAGCAATATCAGGATCAAAATTTAAATCCAACACCTCAACCAAGGTATCTGCGTCAGGATTCAATTTAGAAAAAGGTAACATCAATTGCGCTAGCTTCGGTTCGAGCGCATTAGCTACTCCCAGGATGAGGTAAGATGGTGGTCGCTTGCCGCCGTCAGGCGTATAGACTGATTCTACCTCCATGTGCAACTTAATCCAGTCGCGATTGACTTGAAAAAATTGCAACCATTTTTGCTTCAGTGAATCTGTAAAGCTATAGAAGAAGGCCATATTCCCATCCTGAGATCTAAATGATTTATACAATCATCAAGTCTAATTCTTCTTCCGGATTAGGAACCTGTGGTTTATTCGGATTTAAGTAAAAATCAGATAATAAAGAGAATAATTCCCTATCTTGGGCGTCTTTAGGAACAACACCTTCTGGTAGTGCCAAAAGTTGGTCAGCGATGTTTAAGTAATAATCGCAAACGTAGTTCAAAGAAGGGTCTATATCTGCCATTTCAAACAACGTCTTGCCCTTCACACGGGAAACACGGATATCTTCAATCAGAGGCAGAACTTCTAAAACTGGCATTGGTACAGCTTCTACGTATTTATCTATCAAGTCACGCTTAGATGTGCGATTACCAATCAATCCAGCTAGACGTAATGGGTGAGTCCGTGCTTTCTCCCTTACAGAAGCAGCAATGCGGTTAGCAGCAAATAAGGCATCAAAGCCGTTGTCAGTAACAATTATGCAATAATCGGCATAATTCAAAGGTGCGGCAAAACCTCCACAAACAACGTCACCGAGAACGTCAAACAAAATCACATCGTACTCATCAAAAGCGTTGAGTTCTTTTAGTAATTTTACTGTCTCACCAACTACATAACCGCCACATCCAGCACCTGCGGGTGGCCCACCTGCTTCGACACAATCTACACCACCATAACCTTTGTAAATTACATCTTCTGGCCAAATATCTTCGTAATGGTAATCCTTCTCTTGCAGAGTATCAATAATCGTCGGAATCAAAAAGCCTGTAAGGGTGAATGTGCTGTCGTGTTTAGGGTCGCAGCCAATTTGCAAAACTTTCTTGCCACGTTTGGCTAAAGCGACAGAAATATTACAGCTAGTTGTAGATTTACCGATACCGCCTTTTCCGTAAACTGCTAATTTCACTGTTTTTGCCTCTTATGGTTTTTTTATAAAAAATTTGGCTCAAACACTTGCAGCACCGCGTGCAAAAGCGATGTGTGAAGTCTTCGAGTGTAATTATTGTCCAAAAAAAACTGAAAATAAAGGGGATGAAAAATTGAATGATGCCGTTAGCAAAAGTATTGACATTTATTGAATTCCAAATGGCTTTTAATAGCATGCTAATTTTTTAAAAAATCAAAAAAAATCATATTTTTAAATTTTAATAAACATAAAAATATAAATTAGTTACAAAATACAAAGTACAGGCTTTCTTCATTTATATGGTTTTCATAATAAAGAACTTATGGTAGAAGAGTATTAATACTCTATGTGCTGAAGCACTACTTAAGTAAATAAAATGAAAAATCCTAGCCTTTGTTCAGAAGGATAGGTTTGTTTGGTGGGTTTAAACACAGCCATAGATTGTGTTGTCAAAATTTTAGTGAAGCCTCATCTTTGCTCTCCGCTGACATAGAAATGTTATTCTCATAACATCATTGCTGATTTTGATAGGCAAAAAGTAGGCAGTTGCAAATTCACTGTCAAACTCAGCGATCGCTAATTTTGAGGTCTGACTCAGAAAATATAAAAAATTATTACATTTCCAGAGATGGATTAAATCCTGGTTCTGTTCGAGAGAGTATGCGATCGCCATTAATCTCCAACTCCCAAACTAACCATGACTCAACTCAAAACCCAACTCACCCTTAAAGAATTCCTCGCACTTCCCGAAGGAGACATCATCTACGAACTAATTGACGGAGAAGCTGTTCCGAAATTCAAAAACGATGAAATGTCACCAAAATTTTTTCATAGTTCTATAACAGGTGCGTTATTTATACTATTGTCTGCATGGGCACAAGGAAAGGGACGGGTTGTAATTGAATGGGCAATTAAACTAACACGAAATCAACAAGATTGGGTTCCTGTACCAGATTTAACTTATATTTCTTATAACCGTCTTGCTGCTGATTGGTTGCGAGATGAGGCTTGTCCTGTTGCACCCGAACTAGTTATTGAAATTATCTCACCTGGTCAAAGTTTCGGTGAAATGACAGAAAAAGCAACAGATTATCTGAAAGCTAAAGTTCAACGGGTTTGGATTATTGACACTAAAGCAAAAACTATTACTATTTTTTATCCCGATGCTCTTCCCCAAACTAAGCGTGGTACTGATAGTTTAGAAGATTCCTTATTTGAAAATCTACAAATTACACCTCAACAAATCTTCCAACAAGCAAAAATTCCCTAAATTTACAAATTATTTATCAGGTCTAATAGACCACTTAGATCATGCCCGACTAATTGCTTACGATATAAAGCTTGGACATCGAGAATTCAGCATGGTGAAAAAATAACCAATTATCACCAAGTACCCATTACCCATTACAAATTACCGACCCCAACGGATAATATAACTCCTCAAGTGGACATGATCTCAAATTAGCTTTGTGACAACTCTTTTTCTAATTCATCCAAAGATTGCCACCCAGGATGCCATTGAGAACGATCTTGTAATAGCTTGGCATTCAGCCAAAAACGAACATTAGGGTCACAAGAAGCAACCATTTCAGCATATACCCACTTACCTTGATTTTTACGGTTGACAACTTGAAAATGTCGCCAACCATCTACTTTTTTTTGTGCAGTCCACTTAGAACCAACTAAATAAGGAAACTTTTGTTTTTTGGTCATCTTTCAGTATTTCAGTATTAGTGGTTAGTGGTTAGTAGTTAGTAGTCAGTTGCATTAAATCATAGCAAAATTCCTCTATGCGAACTCTGCGATCCTTATCACCCAAACCACAACCAAACAAAAAACTTACTCAATTTTCAAATTAAAAGGCAAACGAGCATACACACCCTGCGGATCATTCATCTTTTTCAGAGTCGCAAGTTCTGCTTTGAGTTTTTGTAATTCACCTGCTAATGGATCTGGTAATTGTAGTTTTTGCTCATCCAAATTCAACACAGCTTTTGTTTGTTCTGGAACTTTTCCTAAGATACGTTCTTCCAAAGTGCCATACTTGGGATACTCTTCTAATTTCCAGTCATTTCCAAGTTTTGCTTGTGCAGCAGCGTAGGTAATAGCAGCATCCAAACCGCCAATTTCATCTACTAAACCAATGTTTTTTGCTGCTGTACCTGACCAAACACGACCTTGAGCAATCTCTGCTACCTTTGCTTCTGGAATATTGCGACCTTGGGCAACTTTACCAAGAAATATATTGTAGATTTTGTTGACACTGCGTTGGTAAATTGCCAATTCTTCAGGAGTTTTAGGACGAGAAAGAGTTTGACTATCAGCATAGCGTCCAGTTTTAACTGTATCCCAAGTGATGCCGTTATTGTTAGCTAGTTCTTGAGCATTAAATAGCAGTCCAAACACACCTATTGAACCCGTAATTGTATTGGGTTCAGCAAAAATACGGTTAGAGTCGCTAGCAATCCAATAACCACCAGAAGCAGCAACATCACCCATTGATACAACAACTGGTTTTTTCTCACGAGTTAAGCGTACTTCCCGTTGCATCACTTCTGCTGCTGTCGCACTACCACCAGGACTGTTGATCCTCAAGACGATCGCTTTGACGTCCTCCTGTTGTCGTAGCTTGCGAAAAATTCTCGCAAAGCTATCACCGCCTATTTCCCCATCGCTACCTTGACCATCAACAATTTCTCCCTCAGCATAAACTACAGCAATTTTGTTTTTAGAATTGCGTTCTGTACCTAAAGATTTACCGGGGACTTGCGCGTATTCACTTAGGGAAATTTGCCGGAAGGTTTTGTCATCCTTGTCGCTATCTGTCAACTGTTTGAGATCAGCAACCACTTGATCAAAATAGCCAAGTTTATCCACCAAACCATTGCTTTTGGCTTGTTCTGCTTGTAAGAAGGCTTGATTATCTGCGATCGCCTGCAATTTTGCGGGAGTAATTTTACGGCTATATCCAACCGCATTCCGCCACTCTGTCCAGACATCATCCAATAATTTCTGAGTTTGTTGGCGGTTCTCTGGACTTAGCTTATCAAGTACAAACGGTTCAACTGCTCCCTTGAACTTTCCTACCCGCACAACTTGTACACCAATACCGTATTTTTGCAACGCGCCTGCGAAGAACATCGGTTGAGAACTCAAGCCATTGATTTCCATCGCCCCCAACGGGTTCAACACAATTGTATCCGCTACTGAACTTAAATAATATTCCCGTTCTCCCCAGTCCATGCCATAGGCTACTACCTTCTTACCAGCAGCACGAAACTTTGCTAGGGCTTGGCGAATTTCTTTAAAGGTAGCAAAACCTGCTGTGTTGTCACTTCCAGAAATGCGAGTCGCATCTAAATAGATTCCAACAATACGCTGATCACGTCGTGCTTTTTCAATCGCATCCAGAATACTGCGGAGAGACATTTGTTTTTGTTCTTCACCAGATAATACTTGTTGGAGTAGTTCGCTAGAACTTGGTTCTCCATCGGTGATTTTCATTGATAAGTCAAAAACTACCACTGATTTATCTTTGACTACTGGCCCTGGATTTTGAGATGCAGCAAACAACAGCAACAAAAGTCCTGTAGTTCCTAAGCCAAAAAAAATAAATAATCCCAGGATATTTCCAACCAAACTAGCAAAAGTTTGTTTAATAAAATTCTGCATATTGTCTTTACTTAGTTATTAGTCATTGGTCATTAGTCATTAGTCATTGGTCATTAGTCATTGGTCATTAGTTATTGGAGATGATTAAAAAACAATCAACAATCAACAACTAACAATCAACTATCAACCTTCATAACTAATGACTTTATTGTTTAGTTTGATATTTACACCCAATACCCCACACCTATCATTTAAGCTAGCAAATATAGATGAGTTTTATACTTATTTTATATGCTCTAAACTCCCTGAACACTGTAGTTGCTTGATAGTAGCGTTACCAGTACAGAATAGCACCGTAGTTATTTCAGCAATTAATATCTCGCCCAAGTCGTAGACAGCAGCTTCTGAGGAAGCAGCAGCTTGCAAAAATGGCATTGCTAAACCAGCTATATCTGCTCCCAGTGCCAAAGCTTTCGCCACATCCAGTCCATGACGTAATCCGCCAGAAGCAATGAGAGGTACTGTTGGTGCAACTGCGCGAATACTAGTTATGCACTCCGCCGTTGGTAAACCCCAATCTGCAAAGGTTCGACCCAAACGCCGTTGTAGGGGATTTTCAGCTCTTTCACTTTCTACTTTTGCCCAAGAAGTGCCACCTGCACCAGCTACATCAATGGCCTTTACGCCTGCTGCAATCAGCTTCTGTGCCACTGTTGCTGAAATACCATTGCCTACTTCTTTGGCAATAACAGGGACTTGGAGTTTTGAGCATAATCTAGATATTTTGTCAAGCAAGCCCCTAAAATTCTTATCACCTCGAGGTTGAATGCACTCTTGCAATGGGTTGAGATGCAAAATCAAGGCATCAGCTTCCAAAATATCAACTACTCGCAGACATTCATCTAAGCCGTAATCATAGTTGAGTTGCACAGCGCCCAGATTGGCAAACAAGAGAACATCTGGAGCATATTTGCGGACAGCGAAGGTATCGGCCACAGAAGGTTTTTCTACAGCTATACGCTGAGAACCGACACCCATAGCGAATTTATAGTGTTGGGCGACTTCCGCTAGACGACGGTTAATCATTCCCGCTTCTGGGGTTCCTCCAGTCATGGAAGAAATTAATAATGGTGCCCCTAACTGCTTTCCTAAAAAAGTAGTACTAAGATCAATGTCATTGTGATCAAGTTCCGGCAAACAACAATGGCTAAAACGATAATCTTCTAATCCATTAGTAGTTTGTTGGAATTGCACATCTTCTTCTAGGCAAATGCGGATGTGATCGGCTTTACGAATTTGGGTAGCGGCGGATGGGCTGATGGGCGTGTTCACGAGTAGGTAATTTTCGAGGATGAGGATATTGTAATTTCTATTGTGTCAATAAATAGGGATGTAGGGAAATAAGAGTGTAGGGGAAAGACAAAGCGAATAAATTTGCCAGTAAATAGAAGAATTTTTGTGTAATTGGAGATTTTACATTAGTAGTAATCATTAAACCTTCTCATGTTCAACTTGACGCAAAGTGAATGCTGTTGACAATTTCCACTACACATCAGCCTGCAACGGAGTTAGGCTACCTACTACATAAACACCCAGATCGTTGCCAGTCCTTTGCTCTTGCCTTTGGACAGGCACATGTATTCTATCCAGAAGCAGACACCCAGCGTTGTACTGCGGCACTGTTGCTGGAAATAGACCCCGTGAGATTGGTGCGGGGACATAGTTCAACTATCAAGCAATACGTAAGCGATCGCCCTTACGTTGCTTCTTCGTTTTTAAGTGTAGCGATCGCCCAAGTCTTCAATACAGCCCTTGCTGGTCGTTGCCAACAGAGACAGGAACTAACACAAACTCCAATTCCCTTAGTCGCAAGATTACCTGTTTTACCCTGTCGAGGTGGCGAAGCATTTTTACGGCAATTATTTGAACCTTTAGGTTACTCTGTTAGCGCTACAGGTCATCTCCTTGATGAAAAATTTCCGGAGTGGGGGCAAAGCCAATATTATACAGTTGAGCTACAGCACACCCTTCCTCTTAGTGAATTTCTCAATCATTTATACGTACTTATACCAGTGCTAGATGATGATAAACACTACTGGGTAGGCGATGAAGAAGTCGAAAAGCTACTGCGTCATGGTGAAGGCTGGCTACATACCCATCCGGCGCGAGAACAAATTACCAGACGCTACCTCAAACCCCAAAACTATCTAACTCGTGCGGCTTTAACCCAATTGACCGAGCAAGAAATTCTTGATCCAGACCAAGCACAAGAAAGACACACTCAAGAAGAAGCAGCCGTCGAAAAACCACTTAGCCTCAACCAACAAAGAATGAATGCTGTAGTCGCCACCCTCAAAAATCATGGTGCCAAACGGGTGATTGATTTAGGGTGTGGTCAGGGCAATTTACTGAAAATACTGATCAAAGATAGCTTTTTTGAGCAAGTTACGGGTGTTGATGTTTCCTATCGTTCTTTAGAGGTAGCTAAAGAAAGGCTAGATCGTCTATGTCTACCCCGTAACCAATGGAACCGTTTGCAACTGATTCAAGGCGCGCTCACTTACCAAGATAAACGTTTCAATGGATACGATGCAGCTACAGTCATTGAGGTGATTGAACATCTAGATTTAGCGCGCATAGAAGCATTTGAGCGGGTTGTGTTCGAGTTTGCCAAGCCTAGAATTGTGATTGTAACTACACCAAATATTGAGTACAACATCAAATTTGAAAATCTACCTGCTGGGAAACTGCGACATAAAGATCACCGTTTTGAATGGACACGAACAGAGTTTCAAACTTGGGCGAAGGAAATCACACAACACTTTGGTTATAGTGTGGAATTTCAATCCGTAGGGGAAGAAGATATAGAACTTGGTTCTCCAACCCAGATGGCAATATTCAAGCAATACCCAAAATAAGGCAGAAGCCAGGAGGCAATTAGGGGAATTGAAACCTCCTCTAATTGAAGACCACGCTCATCGTAGATAAGTGTGGAAGTCACCCAACCCAGTTTGTGGCGGCTGTTGTTTTTCTTACCGTCTGCCATCTGCTTTCTGCCTTTTTTGATAAAAATTAAGCAGATAACCTGCATAAATTTGGTTTACTTACACCCATATCAGATCTGGAAGAGTAGTTCTAAAAAAAACTAACTGTCTTGGAAACCTCCAGGATTAGAACTCTTGCATGAATTATTTAGTTCCCTCCCCAAAATCGGGGAGGGTTAGGGTGCGCTTAAAAATCTTTGTGTAAGAGGTCTACTGAGAGGGAATGAGGAACAGAGAGTGGAACAGTGGAGGAAAACCACCAACCACTGTAGGGGCGTACAGCTAGCTGTGCGCCCCTACTAACCATAAATCAGCAACACGAACTATGAAACTAACTATTCCCGAACTTTCTTTAGTTGTTCTCATCGGTGCTTCTGGCGCTGGTAAATCGACCTTTGCACACAGACTTTTCCAACCTTTTGAAGTGTTATCCTCAGATTTCTGTCGGGGATTGGTATCAGATGATGAGAATAATCAATTTGCAACCAAAGATGCTTTTGATGTCCTGCACTTTATCACTACCAAACGACTCGCAGCAGGAAAACTGACCGTTATTGATGCGACTAATCTCCAACCAGAAGACCGAAAAATTTTTGTTCAGTTAGCACGAAAATACCATTTTTTCCCAGTAGCGATTGCTCTCAATTTACCAGAAGAAGTATGTCACCAGCATAATCAACAACGCCCAAACCGTCAATTTGGTTTTCATGTAGTGCGGCATCATACCCAAATGTTACGACGTTCGTTGCGGGGATTAGAACGAGAAGGCTTTCGCTACGTATATATTCTGAATTCAGTAGCAGAAATTGATACCGTAAAAATTGAACGTCAACCCCTATGGAACAATCGCAAGTATGAACACGGACCCTTTGACATCATCGGTGACATCCACGGCTGTTGTGATGAACTAGAAGCCCTGTTGGAAAAATTAGGGTATGTCAAAGGGGGACAAGAGGGACAAGAGGGACAAGCAGGAGAAATTGCCTGCTTATCTTCCCCCACTCCTCACACTCCCCCCACTCTCCCCACCCTATGGAACGCTCCCACCTACTACCATCCCCAAGGGCGTAAAGCTGTTTTTCTGGGTGATTTAATAGACCGAGGCCCACGTATTCTGGATACCGTGAAATTAGTAAGAAATATGGTGGTAGCAGGGACAGCTATTTGTGTTCCTGGTAATCATGAAAACAAGTTTTTGCGGAAATTACGGGGTAAGAATGTCAAAATAAATCACGGTTTAGAGAAAACTTTGGCAGAGATAGAAGCTTTGCCTGCAGAATGGCGTGAACACCATACTAAAGAACTAAAAGAATTTTTAGATACTTTGGTGAGTCATTACGTTCTTGATGATGGTCGGTTAGTCGTTGCTCATGCTGGAATGAAGCAGGAATATCAAGGACGAGGGTCAGCTCAGGTGCGAGAATTTGCTTTGTATGGTGAAACAACAGGAGAAATCGACGAGCTTGGCTTACCCATCCGTTACAACTGGGCAGCAGAATACCGGGGTCAAGCAATGGTTGTTTATGGACACACACCCGTACTTTCCGCAGAATGGCTCAACAACACTATTAATATTGATACAGGTTGTGTTTTTGGAGGCAAACTCACAGCCTTGCGCTATCCAGAAAAAGAATTAGTGAGTGTTCCTGCTGCCCATGCTTACAGCCAACCTGCCAAACCCATTGACAAGGTTGTGACAGAAGCAATGACAGTCCAGCAGCAACTGGATGATGTGTTAAATATTGATGATGTGCTGGGTAAGCGCATTATTAATACCCGCTTAGTACCTCATATAAAAATTCAAGAAGAAAATGCGATCGCAGCTCTAGAGGTAGTCAGCCGTTTTGCAGCCAATCCCAAATGGCTGATTTATCTACCACCCACCATGTCTCCAGTGGAAGCATCCCAACAATTGGGATATCTGGAACACCCCCAACAGGCCTTTGCTTATTATCGTAACCAGGGAATATCACAAGTAATATGTGAAGAAAAGCACATGGGTTCCCGAGCAGTGGTGATCGTGTGCCGGGATGAAACAGTAGCTAAAAAGCGCTTTGGCATTGTGAATGAGGGGATTGGTATTTGCTACACCCGCACAGGTAGAAGATTTTTTGATCACCCAACTCTCGAAACAGAACTGTTAGATAGGTTAAATACCTGCCTTACCAATAGTGGCTTCTGGGAAAAATTTTATACCGACTGGGTATGTCTAGACTGTGAACTGATGCCTTGGTCAGCTAAAGCTCAAGGACTGTTACGAGAACAATATGCTCCTGTTGGCGTAGCATCACGCCTAGCACTGGGTGACGCTGTAACTTTGCTGGAGAAGGCAGAACGACGGGGTGTAGATGTGACTTTACAATTGAGCAATTATCAACAAAAAGCCGAGATGGCTCAAAAGTATGTCACGGCTTACCGTCGCTACTGCTGGCCAGTTGAGCATATTTCTGACTATAAGCTTGCACCTTTTCACATCTTGGCAACAGAAACAGCCGTCCACATCGATAAAAATCATCAATGGCACATGCGAGAAGTAGCAAAAATTGCTCTGCATGACCCCGACTTACTGTTGCCAACAGTATATAAGGTAATAGATTTGACAGACCCAAGCAGTGAAGCAGAAGGGATACATTGGTGGGAAAATTTAACAGCTATGGGAGGTGAAGGTATAGTTGTGAAACCAATGCAATTTATTGTCAAAAGCAGTCGAGGAATTATTCAACCTGCGGTGAAATGTCGCGGACAAGAGTATTTGCGAATAATTTATGGTTTAGAGTACTCAGCACCTGAAAATATGCAACGTCTACGTCAACGAGGATTAACACTCAAGCGCTCCTTGGCAAAGCGGGAGTTTGCTTTGGGTGTGGAAGCGTTGGAACGTTTCATTACTCATGCACCTCTACGCCGTGTCCACGAATGCGTTGTGGGAATTTTGGCACTAGAGAGTGAACCTGTAGATCCGAGGTTGTAAGGGAGAAGATGGGGAGATGGGGTGATGGGGAGTGTGAGGGGTGTGGGGAGTGTGGGGAGTGGAGGAATAACCACTAACCACTATTGTACAGACGCGAGGAACATCGCGTCTCTACTAACCACTAACTAAATTAATCTGGAGAATTATTACCAAGATACTTAGCTCTTAATTCCTCTAACTCCTCATCGATCTTACTGTGAGGAGTCGGTTGATGTGTCGATTGTTGGGGCGATCGCATTGCTTTGTTATTTGCAGATTTAGTACCACCCAGAAATGTAGTCCTCATTTCCTCTAATTCTTTTTCGATGGGATTATAACTAGGAGTGGGTGTAGAAGTAGTACTAGTAGGTGGAGGTGAGGTAACAACTGGTTTGCTTGGTATGGTGAGGGTAGTAGCAACAGATGACTTTTTATTTAAGTCTGTGAGAACTTCATCTGTGGTTTGGTAACGCCGGGCGGGAATGCTTTGGAGCATTTTGTCTAAAATAGAGTTTAACTCTTCGCTAACCGGACTTTTGACGTAGCGCTGCCAAATCCAAGTATCGTTATTGACATCGTACAAATCGAAAGGCGATCGCTCGGTTAATAAGCGCACACAGGTAGCACCCAAGCTGTAAATATCACTGGCAAATATCGCTTGTCCCCGTATTTGTTCTGGTGCAACATATTCTGGACTACCAATACTTGTACCAGTGCGGTTAAGGGCTGTGTGAGTAACAAATTTAGAAGCACCAAAATCTACCAGAACTAAATCCCTGTGCTGTTGATTTTCTTCCCCTCCTAGGGGAAATCGGCGACGAATAATATTTTCTGGCTTTATATCTCGATGAATCACTTGTCTGCTATGACAAAATTGCAAAACAGACAATAAATTATTGAGCAGTTGCCGAATCTGCGTTTCGTTAAAAGCCCCTTTGAGTGCCAATTCTTCTGCCAGATTTTGCCCATCAATAAATTCTTGGACTAGATATTGCCTGTCATCTTGGGTAAAATATGCTAGCAGTTCTGGAATTTGCGGATGTTTCCCTAACTCATCTAGCCGCATTGCTTCCTGATTAAATAACTCTACTGCTTTTTGTACAGTACTAGTGCCCTGGGCTTGGGGATAAAATTGCTTAATCACACAACGCGGTTTAGAGGGTTTATCCTCATCCACAGCTAGAAAAGTTCTGCCAAAACCGCCTTGTCCTATGGGTTTAATGGCGCGGTAACGTTCTTTGAGAAGTAGCTTAGCACCACAAGTTTGGCAAAACTTGCCATTATTCGTGTTTTGGGGTTGGGGACAGCTGGGGTTAAGGCAATAGCTCATACTGAGAACTGGGGGACACCTGTCTCTATTGTGCCTGCTCTAGCCAAACAGTGGTTAGAAAAATCGCAGCTATAGTGGACTTGTTGCAAAAGGTGAAGGGGTAAGGGGAAAAGGAAAGAAAAATCCCTTTACCCTTGACCCTTTTTGCGGCAACTGTAATTTTTGCAAGAGTCTTTCTATCGTCTCTAAAAATGTAGAAGGCTGGAGCTAAGTAAGAGTAGAACTCATAAAAATTAAAGATGGGCATCTTTCCACGATAAATAATACTGATAATGTATAATACCTATATCATTTTGTAGGACATAGTATGTTACATATATGATTTTATTAATTTAAATTAAAGCGTCCGTATAATCTCTGAAAAACAGTGTTATAAAACAACAACACTTTACATTATCTACCGACCAAGAAATCCGGAAACAGGGAGCATTTACCGAAAATGTAAATATAAATAGTGACTTAGTGAGCAGCTCATGGCCCACCACATGATCGGTAAAGTACTACAAGGACAGTATCAAATTGTCCAAAGTTTGGGTGCAGGTGTGTTTGGACAAACATATATTGCGATCAATGTTGAACAACCAAATCACCCAAAATGTGTAATCAAACAACTCAAGGTTTCTAGCTCCCAACCCGCCTATTTACAGTCACTGAGGTTACACTTTCTCACAGAGACTGAAACTCTGAGATATTTGGGACACCATGATCAAATTCCGCAACTGATTGCTTGTTTTGAAGAAAACGAGCGTTTTTACTTAGTGCAGGAGTTTATTGAGGGACATGCACTCACAACAGAATTGCCCATTAATCAACGTGCAGGTTATCTTTGGACTGAAAGCGAAATTATTCAATTTTTACAAGATATTTTAGGTATTCTCAATTTTGTTCACTCTCAAGGAGTTATTCACTGCGACGTTAAACCGGAAAATTTAATTAGACGTAAGTCTGATGGGAAATTAGTTTTAATCGATTTTGGTTCTATTCAACCAATTAATTTTGGCATAGATACTGTATTGCCAATTTATAGGGTTCCTGTCACTTCATTGGGTTATATTCCCCCAGAACAATTTATCGATCAAACACAGCCCAATAGTGATATTTATGCTGTGGGTATGATTGCGATCCAGGCTTTAACTGGTTTATCTCCATTGCAATTAAAAATTGATCCTCACAGTAATGAATTTATTTGGCGTTCTCATCAGACTCCAGCCAGCGATTATCTTGCTGCAATTCTTAGCCAGATGATCCGTTATAACTACAAAGATCGTTTCCAGTCAGCAGCTGAGATATTGCGGGCGCTTGAGCAAATGTCTCTCGAATATTCGCAAGCGCAAACGAATCATTTGCAGTCTACTGTATTACTAGATTCTACAGACGAAAAAGACCATTTTGCTCGCCGCGATGCATCTGTGAAATCACCTCCTTTGCTGACAGGAATGCGAGTCGGACTGGTTGCTAATTCTTTGGTCGTGGGATTTGGGGTCTATTCTTTGATGAATTCTCCAGCCTATTCTGAAACAGAAACTTTATATAAAGCAACAGAAGAATTTCAATCAGGAGATTTGGAAAAAGCGATCGCTCTGGCAAAATCTATTCCTGCAAACAGTAATGTTTATCCAGAAGCACAAACTACAATAGAAGAATGGCAAAACCAGTGGCAACTTGCTACTGAACAATATTTATTAGCGAAAAAAGCATTAGACGAGGGACAATGGTCAGAGGCCATACATGCTGCTTCTCAAGTACCTGATATTTTATATTGGCAGTCAAAAACAGATCAAATCGTTGAGCAAGCCAAAGCTAAAATCGAAACACAAACAAATAATTTATTAGCTAGAGCTTATGAAAAAGCTGCTGTTAAAGATTTCAGTACTGCTTTAACTTATTTACAGCAAGTTCCTAAAGAAACTTCTGCTACTGATTTAGTCAAACAAAAATTAACTGAGTACCACCAAAAACAACAAATTAGAGCCATCTTTTTGTTGCAACAAGCCTATAATAAAGCAGAAATAGGTGAGTTTGAGACGGCTGTCAAATTCCTCCAGCAAGTCCCGGAAAATTCTTCTGTATATGCAACTGCTAAAGCAAAATTGGAAGAATATACACAAAAGCAACGTTTGCAAGTAAAGAATCAAAAGGTAGTTCCATCTAAAGTAATAGCTGCAATATCAAAAGAAACATCAATGCGTGAATCTTTTGATCCCAGCACTTTGCTACAAGAGGTCAACATTACACCAAATTCAACACCTTTATAACTACTGGATAACTAAATTTTTGTCTGATATCATGTTCGCTTGAATACTTATACTGTCGCGTAGGCTGGTAATTGGTAATGGGTAATTGGTAATACGTAATAAAGATACCGACTAATCATTTTCCCATGCCCAATGCTCAATGCGCAACAACTAAGCATAATATCGTAAGCAATTAGCCGAACTTGATATTAGTTAATTTTAATGATTACAATTTTCCAATTAAAACGAGGACACAGGTGTATGTGTCCTCAATAACTTTATGAACGAACAAAAATTAACTAAGTTGCCCAGAAATAGGAGCTTTTTTAAACAGTAAAATTGCAAGTTTAAATTGAACTTGGTAAGCGTAAATTAAAAGCGATCGCATCTAGATACGGTTCAAAAACAGCCAAATTTTCTATTCTATCGAACTTACCTGTTTGCGAAGCCGGGTCAAAAGCAGTAGCCATAACATAAAGTGCTTTGCCATCAAAAGTAACATAACCTAGATGTTGTTCTTGCACTCCACCTTGGCGCTTTAAACCGACAAAACCATAACGGAGTCCAGGAAGTTTACCAACCTGTACTTGTTGAGATGGATAGCTTGAAAAAGTGATGCGATCGCCATAACTACCTTGACGATCTTTCTCTAATCCAGCGTAGTATTCATTTACCCAAGCATTGAGTGCTGATAATAGCTGAGTTTGGTATTGGGGATTTTGGTAATCTATTTTTTGACTGGGATCAATACCAACTTGAGTGAGCATCTTCTGAAAATTCGGCTGTTTTTCCAGTGGGTAAATTAGCATCTCTACCGTACCAACACGTTCTCCATTTGCAGAGATACATAGTAGAGGTGCATTACCATCACAAGGTGCAACTTGCCAATCTTTGGGGCTAGCAGTTTTCTGGGCAAGATTTTTCCAAATATTGTTTCCATTAGGGCTAGAAGTCGTAGCTGGAGATGGTTGCACCACTGTTGGAGAATCACTATTTTTAGAAGAGCCAGAACCAGTAACCTTGAATCCTAACGGTACTAAAACCAACAAAGCTACACCGATGATTACATGATAAAGTCGCAGCATTTTGACACAAGGAGTATATCAATAGTTACAAAATAAAAGTAACAATAAAATATTGAGATCGGTAAGGGATAATCAAAAAAAGCTAACGAATACTAAAGATGAGAATGTACAGTGATTAAACAAACACAATATAAGAAAGTTTGTAGTGAGGACTGTAGCCATAACTACAAACTTTCTAAAGGGCTGAAACCATTGCTAGAAAATGAAAATCAGGGATTGCATAAATTTTACTTCATATACAAAATACCGTAGTGGAAAACAGCGAATAGAGTTTGATTTGTATGATTATTCATCTGATAAAATCTTTGAAATTCAAAAATTCACTAATTTAGCGTAGATATCGATGATGTGGATGTGGGTGAAGAGAATATTAATAATTTGATAGTGGTTAATTGTTTACTCCTCACACTCCTCATACTCCTCATACTCCCCACCTCCTCCCTAATTGTCACTCACTCTTCCTAACCAGCGAATCTCCCGACTCTACATCAAACCAATGAATATTTTCATGTGGTAATGCTAGCGTCATCTCCTCGTTACTGATATTTTGGTCTGGGGGTAACAAAGCACGTACTGTCAAAGGTTCTGTTTGGCAAGCAATACTGACACTTACCAAATTGTGCATTCCCAAGTTTTCTACTAAAAACACACGACCTTTAATAATGTTTGTATCTCCATCTTGAGGAATGCGGACGTGTTCTGGACGAATTCCTAAGACTATTTGTGGTGGTACTGTGGGAATATCAGGTAAGGGAATTTGAAAACCACCCAGTATTGCGTAGTGTCCCTGGCAAGGTAGGGTAAGCAAATTCATTTGCGGACTGCCCACAAAACCCGCTACAAATAGATTTGCTGGATGATTGTATATGCGTGCAGGTGGATCTAGTTGCTGCACATAGCCATTATTAAGGACAGCAACTTTGGTTGAAAGCGTCATCGCTTCTGTTTGATCATGGGTGACATAAACCACTGGTACTTGTTGGGCAGCAAATATTTGCTTGATATCAGCGCGGACTCTTTCCCTTAATAGTGCATCTAAATTACTCAGGGGTTCATCTAATAAATATACTTGGGCATTACGTACTAATGCCCGACCGACTGCAACCCGCTGTCTTTGTCCTCCAGATAATTGCCCAGGTTTGCGCTGCAATAATTCTTCTAAGCCGAGAATTTCTGTGACTTCAGCAACTCGCTGTTTTATTTTGGCATGGGGAACTTTCTTCAATTTCAGTCCAGAGGCGAGGTTATCGTACACCGTCATGTGGGGATAAAGGGCATAGCTTTGAAATACCATCGCCATATTGCGATCGCCCGGGCGCTTAAAGGTGATATCTTCCTTCCCAAGGATAATGTGACCGCGAGTGACTTCTTCCAACCCTGCAATCATTCTCAAAGTTGTAGACTTACCACAGCCACTAGGTCCAAGCAAAGTGAGAAATTCATTATCATCTACGGTTAAGCTGATGTCTTTGACTGGGACAACTTTAGGTGAGTAGGTTTTATTGAGGTTTTTTAATTCTAGGGTTGCCATGATAGTGGGGATCGGGAATTGAGGATTGGAAGGGAGACATGGGAGACAAGGGAGACGGGGTAAACGCAGTGAAGAAGGAAACTAACAACAAACCTTCCCGTGTCCTCCCTGTCCCCTTCTGCTCCCCATTAGCCTTTCACTGCACCAGCCGTCAAACCTTGGACAATTTTGCGTTGGAAAAACAAAACCAGTAAAACTAAGGGAAGTGTACCAACTACAGTAGCAGCAGCAATGGGACCGTAGGGAATTTCAAAGGTTGATGCCCCGCTGAGTTGGGCAGCTGCCACAGGAATTGTTTTCATGTCTTCACGAGTAATGAAGGTCAGGGCAAAAATAAACTCATTCCAAGCAAAAATAAATGTCAGAATTCCAGTGGTTACTAAGGCTGGAATTGTCATAGGCAATAAGATTTGGATGAGCATCTGCCAAGTGTTATAACCATCTATTTTGGCAGAATCTTCTAAATCTTTTGGTAATTGTAAGAAAAAGCTACGTAACACCAAAATAGTTAACGGTAAATTAATAGCTGTATAAGGAATAATTAGTGCCAGATAATTATTACCCAAACGCAACAGTTGCACTATTTCTAACAACCCTTGGAATAATAAAATACCGGGAAATAAAGTCACAATTAAAACACTTGCCAAGATAAATTGATTACCTCGAGGCCGTAACCTTGCCAAAGCATAGGCAGCAGGCGCGCCAATGGCTAAAGCAAAAGCTGTAGAGATAAAAGATACAAAAGCACTGTTTAATATGTAACGCCAAAAAGGACGACGATTAAATAAATCAATGTAATGATTCAGTGTTAAGCGTGTAGGAAAATAAACTGTGGGTACTTGGGAAATATCCTGATTCACCTTAAAAGAAGTCAGAATTTGCCACATGATCGGTGCTAAACAGAAAATCACCACTAAAGCGATCGCAATCCAAAGTAAAATGCGTTTTCTAGAATTCTTTGTTCTAGTTTTGTGTTGGGGATTGCTAATAAATTCTTCGCCAATAGCAGTCATAAAAGTAGTTAGTGGTTGTTTGTTGGTTGTTGTAGAGACGTGCTATGGCGCGTCTCTACAGTGGTTAGTGTTTGATTAATTATGTATCAAAATAGAAGAGTGTGACAGCAGTGCGATCGCTTTCTGGTAGCGTTGGGATAGAGCGATGAACAATATCTTTCACTTCGTTTTCAAGAGCAATTTTGGTTGGTTCAGGATGAATTGATGCCAATCCATCGGTGTCTTCAAAAGCAACGATAAAGTATCAATTAAAACCTCAAAGTATCAATTTTTATGGTAAAATTTGGTACTAATATCAAGTTTGTGTAAAGACAGTTTCAATTTCCGAAACGAAGCTGACAAAAGCTGTAGGAAGAGGCTAGCTTATTTGGTAATCGCAAGCGGCACTCAGCAGCTATGGTAAAAGAATTAGCAATTCGCACCAATGGACTGACGAAGCAATTTGATAGGCACGTTGCCGTTAATAATGTTGATTTAGAAATTTATGCAGGTGAAGTATATGGCTTAATTGGCCCCAATGGTGCAGGCAAAACTACTCTCATCCGGATGTTAGCAGCAGCAGAAGAACCGACTACGGGTGAGATTTATATTAATGGCGATCGCTTATTACGTGATCAAAGTAACCCCACTCTCAAACGTCGCCTTGGTTACTTACCTGATGACTATCCTTTGTATGAAGAACTGACAGTCTGGGATTACCTAGATTATTTTGCTCGTCTGTATCGTTTGCGAGAACCACGTCGGACAAAACGTTTGCACGAGGTTTTAGAACTAATACAGCTGGGGAATAAACGCAATAGCTTAATTGCCACTTTGTCACGAGGGATGAAGCAGCGCCTCAGTTTGGCACGGACAATCATTCATGAACCGATTTTGCTGCTGTTAGATGAACCTGTTTCGGGACTAGATCCGATTGCGAGGATGCAATTTCGAGAAATCATCAAAGTCTTGCAAGAAGCGGGAATGACAATACTAATTTCCTCCCATGTTCTCAGCGATTTAGCAGAATTATGCACTTCGGTGGGAATCATGGAACTCGGTTATTTAGTAGAAAGTGCATCACTAGAACAACTCTATCAACGTCTTGCCCGCCAGCAAATTGTCATCTTCACTTTAGGAAAACAAGAAGAATTATTAGCAGAACTAAAGAATAATCCTTGTGTGCAAGAGTGGGAAATCATGAGTGTTAAAAACAGCGTGCGGGTGAATTTTTCTGGTAAACAGGAAGACTGTGCTGATTTATTGCGATCGCTTATCCAAGCAAACATTCCTGTGAGTGAATTTCACTGCACTCAAGAAGACTTAGAAACTATTTTCCTCAAGCTTGGTCATAAACAAGCATCTTAGTTAGTTGTTGATTGTTGATTGTTGATTGTTTAGTATTTCCTCCTTGCCTCCCTTGTCCCCTCTTTCCCCAATCCCCAATTCCCAATTCCCATTTTGGAGTTCTCACCTATGATGCTCAATTTTATGGACAAAATAGGCGACTGGAATCCGCAATTACTGCGGGAAATTAAAGGTCGTCTGAAAGTTTTTCCTGCCGCGATCGCCTGCATTACATCCTTAGTTGGTCAGTTGATATTGTTCTTGTACCAATTACGGGAAATACCAGGCGAAAAATATCAAATGTCTGGAAATTATTGTCGTATAGGAGAAACTTATAAACAACAAATCAATGAGATTTACCCGCAGATTAACAAACTTCAACAGCAATTATCTGTATTAGGCAAATCTAAAAATTATGATGCATCAGCAATTCAATTTCTAACACAACAAATAGATCAACTCAAGACCCAAGAAAGGAACATCAATAATATTCTGTACAATCAGTACTGCCCACTTAACCAAATCGACATGCAGGGGTGGTGGCGGGATCATTGGGAATATATATTCCTATCACTAACTGTAATTTTTGTTTTTACACTATTAGTTGCAGGTACTTATTTACTGATTAATAACTTAGCTCAAGAAGAAAACCGGGGTACATTAAATTTCCTGCGTCTTAGTCCGCAGTCAGAAACAACTATTTTGACTGGGAAAATGCTAGGAGTTCCAATTTTAATTTATCTAGCAGTTGCAGTTGCTATTCCTTTTCATTTATTATCAGGTCGTGCTGCCAACATTGCTTTTAGTCACATTTTAAGTTTTTATGTGATTTTGGCGGCTAGTTGTTTCTTTTTCTATAGCGCTGCACTATTATTTGGATTTTTGAGCCGTTTCTTTAGTGGATTTCAACCTTGGTTAGGCTGTGGTACAGTTCTAATTTTCTTATTCGTGACAATGCAATTTGCATCTTCTGGCCCACATCTAGATCATGCAGCTGCTTGGTTGAGACTGTTCAGTCCTTTTGATATGACTGCTTATTTGTTTCCCAATTTATTCCGCAGATATAATTGGCAATTATTAGAACAAATACAATTTTTCTACTTGCCTGTGGGCAAAAGTTTGATTGGTTTGCTGGTTTTGAATTTAGTTAATTATGCCTTGTGGACTTACTGGGTTTGGCATGGATTAAAGCGTCGCTTTCGTAACCCAAATTCTACAATGCTGAGTAAGGGTCAAAGTTATTTGCTCGTTACTTATTTGCAACTTCTTCTTTGGGGATTTACTCTCCAATCTGCCAAAAATTATTATCCTTTCTACCCCAGTGGTACATCTGCTCCTGCTTATTCCGATTTAAACTATCAAGTAACACAAAACTTTGCTTATATAGTGTTTTTTAACTTGCTGTTACTGTTCAGTTTAATTGCCATTCTCTCACCCCATCGGCAAGCAGTGCAAGATTGGGCTAGGTATCGACACCAAAATATCTCTCGACGTCAAGGATTATGGCAGAATTATTTATTACAAGATTTAATTTGGGGTGAAAAAAGTCCCGCTCTCGTCACAATAGCAATTAATCTTGTAATTGTTACTATTCCGTTAGTAATTTGGATTTTAGTTGCACTTTCTTTGAAAACGAATAATAACAATAGCCTGGACTGGTTAGTTAACGAAGTTGGGCGCTTCAAAGCAATTTTAGGTGTGGTATTGTTTATCTGTATGATGATGATTTATGCCACCATCACGCAAATCATGCTCATGATGAAAAATTCCAAACGTTCTGTTTGGGCAATTGGAACTGTCGCCGCAGCAATGTTTTTACCACCCACGTTTTTAGGAATGCTGAATCTTCATCCAGAGACATATTCTACTTTATGGTTGCTTTCTAGTTTTCCTTGGGTGGGTTTAGAATATGCGACAACTACGACAGTTTTTGTAGCTCTTTTAGGTGAGTTGAGTGTTTTAGTATTGTTAAATTTGCAATTGAAACGTCAAATCAAAATAGCAGGAGAATCTGCGACAAAAGCTTTGCTAGCAACAAGCTAATTTGCATCGGTCTTGGTTTTATTCCATTCTAATGGACTTTAGCTATTAGCCCGAAACTTCAGTTCTGGGCACTTCTTTAAATTAAATGCAGACTCACTAGATTCTACCACGATGTTAATTGTAATTCCTATTCAAGGAATCATATATCTTGCTTTGAGTCGGGGACTAAAGTTCCGGCTGAAAGCTAAAACTCGTTAAAACAAGTTGAAACCTTCTGATAGTTTAGTTAGCTTGAGTTGAACTTAAGCTACCAGCCCTAAACTAAAGTTTAGGGCTAATGTTAGAGCTAATAATTGCACAGTTGCAAGATATGCATATACCAATATCTTTGTGTATTTGATTAACTCAGACAAAAATTTGCTTATTGTTAATTTCAACTTAAACATGGGAATTCTAATGATGAAAGGTTAGAAACTCTTGTTTTAGATAAAATTAACAATGCTCAAGTCTGTTGTTGGTCACAGTGATGATCCAGAATCCCAAAGTGCGATCGCAGAAGTTATAGAGCAATGTATCAATCAATTGGCAGGTGCAATACCTCAAGCAGGTATGCTGTTTGCAGCAATTGATTTTGACCATGCTCTCATTCTCAAGCACATCAACCAAGTATTTCCAGGAATTGATTTAATTGGTTGCACTACAGACGGTGAAATTTCCTCTACTCTTGGCTTTCAACAAGATTCGCTCACACTGATACTTTTCTGTTCTGATACAGTCAAAATTGCCGCTGGAGTTGGTTATGGAGTTCGTCAACATCCCACAGCTGCGGCTAAACAAGCAGTCAGACAAGCAACCGAAAAAAGTGGTGTTGGGGCGAAATTGTGCGTTTCTGTACCGGCTAGCTATCTTGAAGATGGCTCCACAACCAGTGGAGAAGAAATTCTCAGAGGGTTAAAAATGGCTTTGGGTGATGAGGTTCCCATTGTTGGAGGTACAGCCGGGGATCAATTTCGATTCCAAAAAACCTATCAATTTTTTCAATCTCAAGTATTGACTGATGCCTTACCAATTTTAATTTTCTGTGGGGATATCCACTTTTCCTATGGAATTGCTTGTGGTTGGAAACCTATTGGTCGCAAGAGTATTGTCACTAAGTCGGCTGGAACGGTTTTGTATGAGGTGGATGGTGAGCCAGCTCTAGAATTTTACAAACGTTATTTAGGCGATAGACGACCAACAGCTGAACATCCATTAGCTGTTTATGAAGGAGATAGCAACCGTTACTATATGCGAGTGCCAAATACCTATGATCTCGCATCCGGAAGTATTAATTTTCTAGGAGATATCCCCGAACAAGCTATTATTCAAGTCACCGATATTAGCCGAGATGAAGTGATTGCAGCTGCTAAAACTTCATTTCAAACAGCTTTGGAACATTACCCTGGAACTGTACCAGAAGTGATTTTACTTTTCTCGTGTTGCTGTCGTCGTTGGTTATTAGGCACAAGAGCAAAAGAAGAGTATCAACTTGTTAAACAAGCACTTCCAGAGGATATTCCTATTTGTGGATTTTATACCTATGGTGAGTTTGCACCACTCGAACCACAGGGTTCTACCTACTACCACCAAGAAACCTTTGTGACATTGCTTTTGGGAACAAGGTAACAAGGTGTATGGAATCCACCAACTATGAGAGCAGAATTAAAGACTTAGAAAAACGTGTGCGTACTCTCCAAAAGAAACTGGAACGTTCTGAGGCAGATCGACGACAACTTGAAGATGCGAGTGAACAGAGAGAAGCAATTCTCAAAAATGTGATTCGAGAATTAGAGGAGTCACAATTTGCTTTAGAAAGAAGGGGACAAGAACTAGAGACAGCACTAGACAATCTCAAAGCACTGCAATTGAAACTGATTGAATCTGAGAAAATGTCTGCTCTCGGAGTTATGGTTGCTGGTATTGCTCATGAAATCAACAACCCTGTTAGTTTTATCTACGGCAACTTAACTCACGCCAATACATATTTACAAGATTTACTCCAACTAGTACGGCTTTATCAACACTATTACCCAGAACCAGCGCCTGTAATTCAACAAGCAATTAAAACAATTGATCTGGAATTTCTCCAGCAAGATGTACAAGAGTTATTCCAGTCTATGAATATTGGAGCCGAACGTATTGCTGAGATTGTCAAATCATTACGCAACTTTTCTCGACTAGATGAAGCTGATCTGAAAATAGTCAATATTCATGAAGGTATTGATAATACTTTGGTAATTCTGAATAATCGTTTGAAATCCACTGCACAATTTCCTCATGGTATTAAAGTGATTCGAGACTATGGGCAATTGCCGTCAGTTGAATGTTATCCCGGAAAATTAAATCAAGTGTTTATAAATATCCTAAGCAATGCAATTGATGCTTTGGAAGAAGAAAAAATCAAGGCCATACAGACAGAAATGGAAGATTTTGTTTATCTTCCATGCATTAATATTTGTACTGAATTACTCGAGAATTACTGGGCAGTAATTCGTATTGCTGACAATGGAGCAGGAATAAATGATGATGTGCGAGCAAAAATTTTTGATCCATTTTTTACAACTAAAGAAGTAGGAAGAGGAACAGGTCTAGGCTTATCAATAAGCTATCAAATTGTCGTTAATAAACACAGGGGTAAATTAGAGTGCTACTCTACACCTGGAGAAGGATCTGAATTTGTAATTCAAATTCCTGTTAGACAGAATAATACTAGATCAGTAGATAGTGAATAGTTATCAAAAAAGTAATTTACGCCTGATGTGAATTGAATATGGAGACGCAATATTCCTTGCGCCTGCTAAAAAACGTTTTTTTAGAAATCGACCACCGATACACACCGATAAACACAGATAACACAGATGGATCTTTCATGGGTGGTTGGATGGTCATTGGTTTGTTGAGTATTTCCCATGATCTATTAGCGCCTTTGTTAATTCACATTAGACGTAATTTATCACTGGTAATTGGTAAACAAGAATCAACAACCACCTAGTATTATGAAAAGTAGTCGCGTGTCAAGACTAAAGTTTGCTATAAATCTCTTCTTCTTTCTGGTGCGTTTTCTCTTGCCTCATGCAGTTTATTAATGCACTGTTTTAAGGCAGTCACGCCACTACAAGAATTTTATTTTTACTAATAACCAATAACTATTGATAATTGACCATTGACTATTTGATTACCTTCCTAACTAATTCTGGAATCATAGAAGGACGTTCTGCTACTGGAACTTTGACTTCTGAAAATGCAGCTAATTTGCTTTTTGCTGTACCAAAATCTGGATGACGTCCAATTACTGCTGCTAGTGTTCCTGTCTGACGCCAGTGTCTGGCTGGTGGCGCATGTGTACCCGCAATATAGGCAACTACTGGTTTATCAATGGCTTCAGCAATGTAACGCGCAGCAGCTTCTTCTCGACCACCACCCGGTTGACCAACTAATACAATCGCCTCTGTGGAATCATCTTCGTCAAAAATTTGCAGCCATTGGATAAATGATGAACCAACGATCGCATCACTACCAATACTGACACTGATTGATTGTCCTAGACCAGCTGTAGTTAGTTCTCTAGCTACTTCATAAGTAAGGGTAGTGCTACGACTGAGGATTCCTACCTGACCAGGCGTATAAAATTCACTTGGTTGAGTACCTAAAAGAATTCGACCTGGTACAATAATGCCGGGGCTATTGGGTCCTACTACCAGTGTTTCTGTTGCTTCGGCTTTACGTAGCAACCGCACCATATCTGATGGTGGTACGCCAGGAGAAATGATCATTATTTGATGAATACCAGATGCGATCGCTTCCAATGCCGCATCTAAAACTTCGTAAGGATGTACACAGATAATTGTAGTATCAATTAATCCATATCTATCTACCACTTCTTCCACTAGATCAAATACTGGTAGACCATAGATTTTTTGACCACCACATCCAGGATTTACCCCTGCTATCAAATTAGTACCATAAGCTATCATTTGACCCACATGAGTAGCTGAAATATATTCACCGAAGCCTTGGATTATAACTTTGCTGTCTGGCGTTAAGTTCATAAAAAGCACGTTTCTAAAAGGCAGGAGGCTGAAGCAAAAACCCCATAAATCTATATTAGGGGTATGATATTAAGTCCGGCTGATCATCTACGATTAGGATCTCTCCGTGTTTTTGTTTCTCCATGCCAGAGCGTTTGTTGCTGAGCAAACTGAATCTATTTTGCCTCACATGCTACCTAAAGTTGGTGTAAAGAGGATTAAAACCTTCTGTGAGCAGTAGCTTTGGCAAGATTAACTGCTTGTGTTACTGCTTCATCTAAATTTTCTACTACCACTATAGATGCATCACTAGGAACTTTTAATGTTGTTAAATATTTTCTGGCTGCATTAAATTCAGAACCAGCAAGACGAACTACTAAGCGTGGTAAGTTGGTTTCGCGACGGCTTTTGTTTCCGTTAGAACGTAAAGTTTGTGTTTTGGCTTCATTTTTATTATGCTGCACAAAATTAGCAATTACTTCAGTGACTTCTTTGCTTTGAGGTACACTACCTAAAAAATTGATCAGTATGACTTGAATACTTTTATCAACAGCTAAAATATCCAAAGCTTTATCTAAGCGATCGCGAAAAGTACTTGGTAAAGTATCAGTGGGGAAAGCGTGACGCAAATTCAAACAAATACCTGGTTTGCCACCCGCATTCACTACTAAATCCAAAGTAGCCAATACCGAACCCGTACCATTACCTAGAATACCGATTTTACCATGTAGTTCTACCGCGTCCCACTCACTCAATCTCTTGTTAAACTCTGCACTACTATGACGATTAGCCGTTTTTCTTGCCATCTCAACAATATCCGGATGACGAGCGATCGCTCTTTCATTGACGCTAACGCTACCATTGAGAGCCATCACTTGACCAGAAGCATCCACCCCTAGAGGATTAATTTCTACCAAATCTAAATCTTTTTCTATAAATAGCTGGTACATTTTCTCAACTATTTTGCTTACCGTCTGCATTAACGCACCTTGTAAACCCATTTTTAAAGCTAGGCGTCGCGCATAAAACGGTGAAAATTCCTGTTCTACGACTACATGTTGCATTTTTTTGCCAGCAGATTCCCAATCAATATCTGCTTCTTTACAACCCAAAAGTATCGGTCTACAAACAGCAGTATCTAAAACTACCGCTAAAAAAAATTCTTGTTCGGCATTATACTTAGCTTCTGCTAACAACACTTCTGGTAATTCACCCAGAATTGGTAAATTAAAAATATTTTGTGCAGCGGCTATAGCATCTATAGTTGTTTCAGCAAACCGGACTCCACCTGCTTTTGCCCGTTCTCCTGCATGTACTTGGGATTTCAGAACAATTGGGTAGCGAATTTTTAATCTTTTTAAATCCGTGGGATGATCAATTTTTTGGGAAGGCAATACAGGAATGCCTATTGTCCGAAACCACTCTTTGACTTGATACTCTAGTAATTCCATTGACACACCTTGTCTCTAGCCATTTTTGGTTGATTGCAGCGTTTTTGTGGAAGATATAAAGCTGCACCTAGTTTGCATAATCAAACTTTAATCGTCTATATAATAATTATTTTTCTCTCACTAATTCTATCCAATTCAGTAACTCAGGTAGTTTTATAGCTTTTGTTACTAGCTGCTACTAATTTGATAACAAGTAATTAACTGTATCAGTAATTCTTCTTATATTTATGCGAACCAGCATTTTTGTCAGCAAATTTTGATACATTAGTACAAATATATTTTTCATGTTAGAGAAAATCTTGATTTAAGTGATTATAATCTTTAGCTTTTGAATATATATCAGAGAAAACACGAAGAAGCAACAGACTTTAGAGAGAGATTAAGCACCATTTTTGTTTGTTACTTTCATGTTTCTTCTTAATTCTAATTATTGCTGAATTAAAATGATTGTATAAATATTGATTGAAATAACTGATGCATACATCAGAATACATGAAAAAACAAAAAAGCTAAAATTTTATTTTTACCAATTTTGATTACTAATTAATAGTATTGTTGATTTTTATAGCCATCAAACAATTCTGAATTTTCGATTGATTCCATAGATGAATATCGTGGATCAAACCCTTCTGAGAATTATTGGTCATCAGAAATAATTCCTCGTGAAAATATCTACTTTCTTGTACTTAGTCTCTAGTCACTAGTTGATATTTTCACCTAAACCTTAACTTTTGATGAAAGTGGAAAAATTGTGCTAAAAAAATGGTCTCTCATATTGCAAGGCTGGGGGTCATGAAACTGTGTATCTACATTCCAAAAATCAAATAAGTTCTTTTGACACCCTGGAAAATAATTCAGACTATATAAATCAAAGGGATGACCTATGCAAGTAGCAGTCATAGAAGAAGATTTACAGTTTATAGCGCAAATTTTGCAAGAACAGCTACGGGCCGAAATTCCGTCTGGTGAATTTTTCCAGGTAAAGTGTGCTGTTAAAAATGATCAGTTGTTGATTCTAACTCAACATCCACAAGGTGTAAGTGCTGATACCGACAACATTTTTGCTGTACTTGAAGAAGCACTGCGATCGCTACTTAACCACCACGGACAGCGAGTGGAAATCTTTCTCAGAATCACAGGGGTCAAATTGCCTTATGCTAAATATTCTCTGGTTTTGCAAGGCTTGGAAGCGAAGGTAGACCAAGCAGTAGGGGAAGAGGAAAAGATAGATAATTCTTCTCCATTCACCACTTCTGATTCGTTAGTCGATGATCAGTCCCCTACAAACACCCCAAACGAACCAGAGGATCGGCTATTTGACCCAATGGCAGATGCGCCGGATTTGTCTTTTTACACAACAATCAAGTCAAGGCGTCCGATAAAGCCGATTGTGTTGGGTGTAGCTGTGACAGGAATTGCAGTTTTAGGCGCTGCTGCTTACTTGTTGACTCGTCCTTGTGTGATGTTTGAATGTAAAGAAATCCAAACGGCTGAGAATTTACAAAAATCATGGCAACGCCAGATACAAAATGCCAAGTCTGAATCAGAATTAATTAAAGTGCAACAGCAACTTGTGGAAGCAACCTTAGCACTAAAAAAGATTCCTGGTTATTCCCCACGTTACCAAGAAGCCGAGACACTGGCAACTAATTTATCTAGGAAATCAGAAACTATTAACAAAATCGTCAAAGCCTTCGGTGCAGCTTCATTGGCGACAAAAAAAAGTCAAACTTCAGCCAATAGTCTAGAAGAACTAAAAGCTAGGCAAAAATTGTGGCGACAAGCGATCGCACCATTAGAAACAATCAGTGCCAATAATGAACTTTATGGGTTAGTACAGCCAAGATTAGGAATATATCGTGCCAAATTGCGGACTGTAAATCAGCAATTACAACTAGAAGATAAATGGTTAAAAAAAATAACAGCTGCTAAAAATGTAGCAAATGCCGCCACAAAACAAGAAACTACAGCTAAAACCTTATCAGAATTACAAAAAGTCCAATCCACCTGGCAAGTAGCAATTAATGCCTTGAGTATTATTCCCAAAACTAGCTCTGTATACTCACAAGCACAACAGCTACTGATAGAGTATAAACCCAAACTCGTAGCTGCACGCGATCGCGCCACCCAACAACTACTAGCAGCCAAAACCTACAAACAAGCCATTGAAAACGCAGAACAAGCCAAACGTTACGAAAAACAAAACCAATGGCAAGCAGCAGTAACCTACTGGAACCAAGCTTTAAGTGCTGCGAAACAGGTCAAAGAAGATAGTTTGTACTACATCCAGGCTCAAACTTTGATCCAACCTTATTCGACATCCCTCAAACAAGCAGAAGCAAAACTCCAAGTTGCTAACTCTTTACAACAAACTCGCGCTGACCTAGAAAATACTTGTTCTGGCGTAATTCGCGTTTGTAATTTTACCATTACCGACCGAGAAATCATCGTTCGGATGACTCCTGAGTATGAACAAGCACTCAACAGCAACTTAAATCAGGGCAATCAAAGTACTGTAGCTAATATTACTAGCCATTTAGAAAGCCTACAGCAAGCCCTAGATGTCATTAGTGATAATGCTAACTTGGCTGTGATTGTTTTTGATGCCCAAGGTAGTCAAATTCATGGACATGTGCCAGGAGGGTGAAAACAATTAAAAATTAAAAATTAAAAATTTTAGGATGAAGATGGGGGAGTGTAGTAATTGTACACAAACAAGTTCTGGCTCATCAATTAAAGCTTGCAATTGTCCCCGAATCGCTTCCAATAGCGAAGATTTACCTTCTACTACCCGAAACTCTTATTCTAGTAACACGGGTAACATCAATTGTTCACAATATACTCGTAGTGTTGATTGTTGATTGTTGATTGTTGGTTGTTGATTTTTGGTTAGTAGTTAGTAGTTAATGGCTTACTACTCCTTACACCCCACCCTTACGGGAAGCCTATGAGCGCACGGCAGGTGACGCCACGTGCTTTATGCCGGGAAACCCGTCCACCGCACTGCCTCGTCTACACACTCCTCACACCTCCCCATTGCCCCTAATCCCCACCTCCCCACTCCCTCATCTAACCAACTGCGCGGCGGAGTTAAAAAACAGCCGACTCAATCCCCTAGTTAACAAAATGATTGTCAGCAAGTTGGCAAAGGCAGTCATAAACATAATTACAATTTGGTAGGAAGCAGCATCAAGAGTATTCACACCGCTTAATATCTGTCCAGCAACAAATCCTGGTATTGTCACTAAACCAATAATCATCATTTGGTTGACAGTAGGAATTAAACCAGCACGAATGGCGTCTTTACGATACTGAGCGATCGCTTGCTGGGGAGTTGCACCTAAACTTAAATGAGTTTCGATTTCGATGTGACTATTATTGATGGTATTGACGAGACGTTCTCCAGCGATCGCAGCTGCATTCATCGCATTACCCAATATTATTCCCGCCAAAGGAATTACATACTGTGGTTCGTACCATCTATTTGGCTGAATAATCACAAAATTAGTATAAAGTATAGCCACAATTGTACTAAGTAAAATTGAACCCCACACCAGAGGCAGAACTTGCGGTATTTTTTGAGTGATGCGATTTCGTGCGACAATCGCCGTAATTGTCAGCAATAATACTAAAAACCCCAAAACTGCCCAAGCATTGTTAAAAGCAAAGATGAAATCTAAAACGTATCCTAATACCGCTAGTTGTAGGATAGTTCTCCCAGTCGCCAGAACTAAGTTGAGTTCTAGTCCGAGATTTTCCCAAACAGATAAACCAATGACTATAGCCATCAATGCTGTAGCACTAGCCAAATCGACCAAATCTAATTTCATCAGTTCTTGCATAGTTATGTCGTTGATGGTTGGTAGGGGCGAAGCATTTGTATGAGTATTTTGGTTAAAAACTATAGATCTTCAATACAAATGCTACCCTTCAGTAAGCCGCTTCGCCTCTACGCCCGTACAGTAGTTGGTGGTTGATTGTGCCAAACACCAAACAACAAACAACAATCAACACACAACAACCCACGGGAACTTTGATTACATGTATTGGATCTTGTGTTGGTGTATATTACTTTTACCCTAACAAATTGATGCCTTCAACAATTTTAAATTCCAAATGCAAAACTCAACTCAGGGTTTAGCAAGTAACGGCAAACATTTCAAGAGTTATACATTTTATTGGCAAGTTCTAAAACACGGCAATAATTACAGTAAAAACTCTTGAATAAAACGTATTATAGAGAACATATCAATAGCAACAATTAGTTCACAAGTTCTCTGGATAAAAATTTAGTGATGGCATCTATATTGACATAACTTATAAACTCATGGTTCAAAGTCAAAATTCCATCCCTGCATTTGATATCAAACAGCAATATGCCTCCATTGAAGCAGAAGTGAGTACTGCGGTTTTAGAGGTTTTGACATCTGGTCGTTATATTGGTGGACCAGTGGTTGAAGGCTTCGAGCAACAGTTTGCTGCCTATAATGGTGTCAATGAATGTGTAGTTTGTAATTCTGGTACAGATGCACTTTATTTAGCGCTAAGGGCTTTTAATATTGGTGCAGACGATGAGGTAATTACAACACCTTTCACTTTTATCGCCACATCTGAGGTGATTAATGCTGTAGGGGCAAAACCAGTGTTTGTTGATATCGATGCAACCACTTTTAATTTAGATTTAGAACAACTCGCAGCAGCCATCACACCAAAAACTAAAGCCATTATCCCAGTTCACTTATTTGGACAACCTGTCGATATGACTGCATTGATGAGTATTGCCAATACTCACAATCTCATAGTCATTGAAGATTGCGCCCAATCTACAGGCGCAACCTGGAATAGCCAAAGAGTAGGTAGTATAGGACATATCGGCTGTTTTAGTTTCTACCCTACCAAAAATCTCGGTGGTTGCGGCGATGGCGGAGCGATAACGACTAATGACCCAGAAATTGCTGCTAAATTAAGGGTATTAAAAGAGCATGGTCAAAAAAATCGCTACATTCACGAAGAGATAGGTGTGAACAGCCGTTTGGATGCCATCCAAGCGGCTATTTTACAGATCAAGCTGCGTTATTTAGATGTCTGGAATCAAAAAAGGCAGGCGATCGCATTCCGTTACCAACAATTTCTCAATCAAGTTCCCGGCATAATTCCACCACAAGAATTAAATGGTGGCAAAGGAGTTTGGAACCAATACACGATTCGCGTACTGAACAACAAAAGAGACTGGGTACGAAATCAATTGCAAGAACGGGGCGTAAATACCATGATTTACTATCCCCGTCCTCTACACTTACAACCAGTTTACGAAAGTTTGAACTATCAACCAGGGCAGCTACCAGTATCCGAACAAGCATCCCAAGAGGTTTTATCCTTACCCATGTTCCCAGAACTTTCCGAAGAACAACAAGATCAGGTGATTTATAGCCTCAAGGATTGTTTGGCGTAGGCAGGGGATAGGGGATCGGGGACGACTTGGGGGACGAACTAGACAAGGGAGAACATCTCCACTCCCCATCACCCCATCACCCCAATCCCTACCCTCTCACCTCTACACTGGTTCCCAAAGCCTCTACCAAACCACGAACAGCCGCAATCATTGCGATTTCACTGTTGAGTTGGTTGATGGCAGAACCGACACCAACACCAGCAGCACCAGCAGCGATCGCTAAGGATGCAGTGACGTTAGAAATCCCAGAAGCACACAGTACTGGAACAGATACCACACGAGCAATTTCGTAAGCTGCTGCCAATGTGGGAGCCGCTTTTTCAATCAAACCCAATGTTCCAGCATGAGTGGGGTTGCTGCTAGTACCACCTTCGGTTTGAATGATATCAGCACCAGCTTTCACCAATTCCTCAGCCAGTTGTACCTGTGCGTCCAGTGTCAGAATGTGAGGAACTGTCACAGAGAGCGTGATTTCTGGTAGCAAGGCGCGGGTTTGGCGAGTTAATGCCAAAACTTCCTCAGCCTCAAATCTACGACCTTGAGCGTAGAAAGCATCAAAATTTCCAATTTCAATTAAATCCGCACCAGCAGCTATAGCTGGCAAGAACTTTTCCGGTTCTACCGCAGATACACAAATAGGTAGATTAGTCAATGTTTTGGCTAATTTTACTAAGTCAGGTGCAGCAGCGATATCAACAAAAGTAGCACCACCGTGGTGTGCTGCTTTCACAGTTGCCGCCACACGGACAGGATCAAAATTATTCAAACCGCTGATAACTTTGAGGGCGCAACGGTTAGCAAATGCACGTTGGAGAGTTGGATGCATCGTCATGGTTTCTCTCGCAAATAATCAAAGTAGGAATATTTTGACATTCTTTAGTGTCTTTAGGAATCTGGGATTGGCGATCGCTTTCAAGGTCAGGTTTTTAGAAGTTCACCAGTGAGTAGTCAACATATGTTTACAATTAGCTTTTCTGTGTTAAAAATCTTTAGAATTTACAAATTTAAGCGGAGAATTGCAGTAAGCTCATTTTGAATTGTAGTGTGCATTTAAAAGGAATCTTTACTATGGCTTCACTTTTGGCTTCATACCCTGCTTCATTTTTGTCTCCTATTCTTGTCTACAGTATTGGTTGGATTGTACCAATTGTCGTTTTCTCCTTTATGCTGATCTACATTGAGCGCGAGGATATTGCCTAAATTTGTTGTTAGTTGGTAGTTGTTAGTTGTTTGGAAAAACTAACAAGTAACAATCAACATTATAAAAATTAATACCGCCTATCTCTTGGAGACGGGCGGTTTTTTAATGCTGATTTCTAAACCAATTGCTAGAAAAGTCCGGCTTTTAGTATTAGGCTCGTCTCAATTTTAGACAGCAGAACCTAGTCCGGCGTAGGCTCCATAGAAGAAAATACCTACAACAGTAATAACACCTAATCCTGCGATTGTAGCAACAATCCACAGAGGAATTCTCCCACTTCCAGACACTGTTTTCTCCTCCCTAAACGCAAAATCAACACAGATTAATTCAGTTATCAGTTATCAGTTTTATATCTTTAGATAACTGTTCACTGATTAAATAGCAACTGTTCCAGTTAGTTAAAGAAGTAACTGGAAAACAGAATCCCTAGAACAAAAACGAGTAGGAGTCCCAGGTAAAGTGAAGTCCGGTTCAGTTCAACCGGTTGATTGTTGGGATTGGGGGTTCTTTCCATGATTTTCTCTTAGCGTTGAATAAACTGCATTGCGGCGATCGCGCCCAAAAAGAAAACAGTAGGCACAGCTAGGGTGTGAACTGCCAGCCATCTGACGGTAAAAATTGGGTATTGTATCGGTTGATTATCAGTTGTATTCATAATTTCAAACTACTTGCCAATAAATTCTTCAACTTGTTGTTTTGCTTCATAACGGTTATTCACAATCGGCAATTCTTGCCGTGGTTGTGGATAATACTCGTTAGGGCGAGGTGTGCCAAACACATCGTATGCCAAACCTGTGCTGACGAATAACCAACCTGCAATAAACAATGCTGGAATGGTAATGCTATGAATTACCCAATAGCGAACGCTGGTAATAATATCCGAAAACGGACGTTCTCCAGTACTTCCTGACATTTAGATTCCTACCTGCCTTTTCAAAGATGTTTTAACGCGTAGACTTCTTAGTTTTACCTAAGTACACTACATCTCATCTGGATGTTTGCCCCAGACGGGACTACTACACACTCGCCCGATTGGGTTCGTGTCTATTTAGATTTTTTACATGAATTCATTATCCTATAAAGTTAAGAAAGAGTTACATCTTGCAACTTCTTTCTCAGAAATTAAGCAATGAATTCGTAAAGTTTTGTTACACTAAGCTGCATCAGATTTAGTAGCAGTGGCAATATCTGGTTGATACTTTAATAAATAACCGCGATCGCCAATTACAAATCCCTGCTCAGGTGAAAAGAAAACTATCTTATAAAAATTAGCAGGAATTCCTTCTACATCCCGATCTTTTTCCCAGGTTTTGCCACCATCAGAACTGCGTAACAAATTACCGCTACCACCACTAACCCAAATTTCATCTGGTGTGCGATAGGCCATATCAAGTAAGCCCCAACTGGTAGCTAGTTCTGGATTTTGTGGCTCTAGCCATTTTTCACCATCAGCAGTTTCGCTGAACTGGATCTGGCCTCCCCGCGCTAGCATCCACAAACGCCCATTTTCATCAAAGCCCATATTCTCTACCCGTCGAGAACTATTGCGGTTGTGAGGAACCCATGCATTTTGCCCTGGTTCCCAAGTCGAGTAGAAATTTCCTTTGGCGGAAACAGCAACATATTTACCGTCAGCAGAACGTTCCAGATTGCGAACTACACCAACAGCTTCTTCTACTTGGGCTTTCCAATTTTGCCCACCGTCTGTGGTTTTATATATTGCTCCCACATCGGTAGCCATTTCTGCTGAATTTGCTCCTTGGGCAATAATACTAATTGGGTTCCCAGGTAACTTTTCACTTAGAGGAATTCGCAACCACGATTTACCTTCATCAGTACTATGCAGCAACAGAGCTGGTTCACCAACAATCCAGCCTTCTTGACCTTTAAAACTGACAGAGTTAAAGCGGTACTTGCCCTCATCTAATTGCAGTTTGATTGGTTGCCAAGTTTCACCACCGTCTTTGGTTTCCAACAGAGTAGCGTTACTGCCTACCAAGAAACCATGCTGGGGATTCCCAGTAAAAGCAATGTCTAACAATTTGGCATCTGTGTCTACAGAAATTACCTCCCAAGGGTTGTAACTTGTAGAGGGAACCTTACTACAACCGACACATATTAGAACAACTGCAAATAGGGCAATTAGTTTGTGCCAAATTTTCATTCTTGAAAGCATTTGTATTTATTAGTTTTTTGTAAATTTAGTTTATGCTTACTGAGTGAGGGGAAACAGCGCTAGTTTCCCCTGGAAAAAAGTGAGAGTCTGCCTTTGGGCATTGCCCCCATCTTAAAAACGCGTCCTACTGTAAGCCATAAAGACTAAGGAAAAACAAGACAGCAAGAGCTAAACCCCCAAAAATCAGAATACTTTTCTGAGTGGGGGTCAAGTTATTGACACCGAAACCATAACCGAGATTTTCTTGGAAGCCAGAAGCTTTACCCGCAGGGCCGACATTGGTAAAAGCGTTCTTCTTGGCACTACAAACCGGACAACGCCAAGTTAGCGGCAGTTCAGCAAAAGGTGTGCCTGGGGCAATGTCATGTTTTTCGTCCCCTTTGGTAGGTTCGTAAACATAACCGCAGGCACGACACTCATAGCGGTCTAAAAGCGGATTTTCAACAGCTTGTTCGCTCATGGCTGTGGCATGGGTGAGGGTCAAAGCTTAAATATACGTTAAAAATTATGACATAACTGTTAGGTTTTTCTATAACAAGCAAAAACGAATCAAATAAACTCTGAGTCTGTTTTCCAAAACTCAGAAATACTAAAAATATATAATGTAAAAGAAAGTAACAGGTTATTTCCACCCATAACGGTAGATATTCATTGTGTTTGTCCTCAGCGGTTACGAGTACCTTCTAGGCTTCCTCATTATCTGTAGCTTAGTGCCTGCCTTAGCTCTGGCGGCATCTAAGCTACTGCGACCCAGTGGGCGCAATCCAGAACGGCGCACCACTTACGAATCCGGCATGGAACCAATTGGTGGAGCTTGGATTCAGTTCAATATTCGCTATTACATGTTTGCGCTAGTGTTTGTAGTATTTGACGTAGAGACGGTGTTCTTGTATCCTTGGGCAGTTGCTTTCCATCGTCTTGGTCTACTGGCATTCATAGAAGCGCTTATCTTCATTGCAATTCTTGTAGTTGCTTTAGTTTACGCATGGCGTAAAGGAGCCTTGGAATGGTCTTAGATGCTAACTTAACAGCCAAAGATTTGGAACAGCAGCAAAAAGAGCGTATTCTCAACCCCATTGGGCGTGCGACAGTGACTCAGGAACTGTCCGAAAACGTTATTTTAACTACGGTTGATGACCTCTACAACTGGGCACGTCTTTCTAGTCTTTGGCCTTTGTTGTTTGGTACAGCTTGCTGCTTTATTGAATTTGCAGCATTGATTGGTTCTCGCTTTGACTTCGATCGCTTTGGACTTATCCCTCGTTCTAGTCCCCGACAAGCTGACTTAATTATTACAGCCGGAACAATCACGATGAAGATGGCACCCCAACTGGTGCGTCTGTATGAACAAATGCCAGAACCTAAGTACGTAATTGCGATGGGAGCTTGTACGATTACTGGCGGGATGTTTAGCGTTGATTCCCCGACAGCAGTACGTGGAGTTGATAAACTGATTCCGGTGGATGTATACTTGCCTGGTTGTCCGCCACGCCCAGAAGCGATTATCGATGCAATTATTAAGTTACGCAAGAAAATCGCTAATGATTCCATGCAAGAGCGGGGCGTAATTAAGCAAACTCACCGCTACTACAGTACGACTCATAGCATGAAACCAGTGTCACAAATACACACTGGTGAGTATTTGCTCTCTGATACTCGTGTTGCACCACCGAAGGAATTGAGCGAAGCGATCGGTATGCCTGTACCACCTGCTTTGTTGACAGAGAAAAAGGAGGAGGTAAACCGTGGCTGAAGAATCAAAACCTGTACCAGCGCAGGAACAATCTCCAGTTATCGCAGCAGGTAAAGTTTCCCAGTGGTTGACGGAAAACGGCTTTGCTAACGAGCCTTTGCAACCTGATGTCAACGGTGTAGAAATTATTAAGGTAGAAGCAGATTTCTTGTTGCCAACTTGCACTGCTTTGTATGCCTACGGATTTAATTATCTCCAGTTTCAAGGTGGGATTGATTTAGGTCCTGGACAGAAATTAGTCAGCGCCTATCACTTGATTAAAGTCAGTGATAATACTGATAAACCAGAGGAAGTACGTATCAAAGTTTTCTTGCCACGAGAAAATCCGAGAGTTCCTTCAGTTTACTGGATTTGGAAGACAGCTGACTGGCAAGAGCGCGAGTCTTACGATATGTTCGGGATTGTTTATGAAGGACACCCGAATTTGAAGCGAATTTTAATGCCAGAAGATTGGGTAGGTTGGCCCTTACGTAAGGATTACGTTTCGCCTGATTTTTACGAGTTGCAAGACGCTTACTAGTAGTGAATAGCATCTCATGCTGTTGACCCCCTTCTCCGTAGGTGGAGAGGGGGGTGGTTTTTTGTCACGCAAAGGAACGCGGAGGTACGCAGAGTGCGATCGCTCGGCTAAGATAGGTGATGATGGGAATGTTCAAATGTCATTGGTTAAGGCGTAATGTTGCGATCGCGCAGCAGGTAATCAATCTAACAAACAGCAAAGCGATCGCTTGTTCCTCTACAAACTTAGAACGCGATCGCTTTATCCCGCCAAACCTACATCTTACCTTTCTGCATTACTTCCTGAAGATGGCGGCGGATCTCTTGTGCTTGCTCGATGTCAGACTGACGCAGTTTTTGGAACAATTCTACACAAGGCTGAGAACCAGCTTGTTGTGCATCTTGGATATAGGTGTCGTAAGCCTTAATTGCTTGGCCTTTATTGTGTAAAACGGTCAAAAAGTCGTACTCTAGGTCGCTAATAGGATTTTGAGATTGTCTTTCTCTAGTTTGAGTCATTGATTCACCCTCCTTTAGGCTTTCTATATTCACTTCTACTCGCCCTGAAAGAGGTGTTCATCTGTCCAGAAGCGTATAAAAAGAGGTGGGGAGATGGGGGAAAGTGGAGAAGTGTGAGGAGTGTGTAGACGCGCAAGCGACTTCCCGCAGGGTGGAGTGGGGGGAGTCAAGATGTTCTCCCTTGTCCTCCTTGTCTCCCGTCTCTCCGTTGTCCTTATCTCCTTTTTTGCATCGACGCGGGTCGCTCAAATTCACACTCTTTTTGCAGTTGATTATCCTCAAAGTAGACAATCGGACAAGATTTTGTGTTAGCACTAATGCAATCCATATGCGGTGTTTTGGCACACACTATTAGTAACCCGCCAAGAATTAACAATAAGGCACAAATTGACGCACCTTGAATCCAAGAAATTTCCAACGCTCCATGCACAACTACTTCTCGGAGTACTGATACAATTGTGACTTCAACTGCCACACCTACAGCAATGCTGTGTTCCTGTAAGTAAATTATTAACAATCGAAATAATTCCACCAAAATCAAGATGAATAGGATTTTGGCTGTCACTTGTTTATATTCGAGTTGTTGTGTGAGGGCAATAAATATCGACCATAGTTGCATCAGCATGACGCCAAACAAGCTTAAACACAAGATAACCACAATCAAATCTTGGAAAGCTTCCATATTGCGGACTATCCAGTGTCGATCAAACCAGCGATCGCAAAACAAAAATTGACTTTTGGGGCGCTTTCTCATGAAATTTCCATTTTGGTATTGGGACAACTGTTGACACACCAGCCAGTCCACCCAATACTTTTATTTTGGCAGAACTGGGGATTAACGGGACAAGGAGAATACGGGGGACAAAACAATTCAAAACTCACGTATTGCCAACAGAGACAAAGAAGACAAGGGGGACAAGGTAAATATCACACTCCTCACACTCCTCACACTCCTCACACTCCCCCCACTCCACCCTGCGGGAAGTTGCTTGCGCGTCTACACACTCCCCCATCACCCACCTCCATCCATATACCCTCAATTAATAAAGCTTTGTGATAATATGGGAGACTGCTGCATAAATTTAGAAATAGAAAATTAACTGGATCATGGCTCTGACGCAACAGCGCAAACAAGAGATCATCTCACAATACCAAGTACACGAAACCGACACAGGCTCAGCCGATGTTCAAATTGCCATGCTGACGGAACGTATTAACCGTCTCAGTGAACATCTGCAAGCCAACAAAAAAGACTTTTCTTCCCGTCGAGGGTTGTTAAAGTTGATCGGTCAGCGTAAACGTCTTTTATCCTATATACAGAAAGAAAACCGAGAACATTATCAAGCTTTGATTAGCCGTCTCGGTATTCGTGGATAGGAACCCTTTATATGTCTGCTGAATCTGACCGCTTGCCATTTGAACCGAACAAAAAGCGCCAAAAACCTGCCAAAGCAGAAAGTAAACCCCCGATTGTCAAGCAAGAGTCTGTAAAAAAGGAAAAGAAAAAGCCACGTTATCGCAAAGAAGAAGTTGCAATTCCTCAGGTAGTCAGCCAACGAATGATGCGTCGTATAGCTGGTTTTGCTGGAGTGCCAACTTCTTTAGGTATCATGACCTTGGTTGTCAGCTATTTCCTTTTAGTTAACACCGATATCAAACTACCTCCCGTTGCCGTTTTATTGGTGAATATGGGATTTTTTGGTTTGGGTGTATTAGGTATATCTTATGGTGTTCTTTCTGCTTCTTGGGATGAAGATAGAGCCGGAACTCTCTTGGGTTGGAGTGACTTCACCGTCAACTTGGGACGGATGGTGTCAGCTTGGCGCGAGTCTCGGCAGAAAAAAAATACATAATTGCTAGCGCTCAGATATTTAAATAATTGCTGGTCTGGAAATAAGTATCTTTCCAGCATATTGGGTAACTTTGAGAAAAGTGTTGAAGTTTAACAACTTCAACATTAAAAAATTAATAAAAAATTAATATTTCTTACCCAATATAGCAGTGGCAAAACTACTGAGCGCTCTATTCTTTATTTCTTCTTATGACCTAGCGCAGGAAAACTTGGCGTCTTGGCATCTTGGCGGTTCAACAAACTAAGCTTTTGGTCAATTCTCACATAAGTACTATTTTCACAAAATCTAAACTCGGATGAGGCTTTTTAAAGTTAATATTTTTTAAATATATGTGATTGATTAAAGTAATACTATGAAATTCGTAACAATCAATAGAGAATTTGTGCTAAAGCGTAAAGAACAAACTAGCAACTAGAAACATTAAATAAATTACTTAGATATTAGATAATAATTAACAGCAACTAGCAATTAGCAACTAACATGATTGTAGTCATGAAAATTGGTTCCCCTGAAGCGGAAATCAACCGCGTTAGTGAGGAACTCGCCACTTGGGGGCTGACACCAGAAAAAATTGTTGGTAAACATAAGGTTGTCATTGGTCTAGTTGGCGAAACAGCCGACTTAGATCCCCTGCAAATTCAAGAAGTTAGTCCTTGGATTGAGCAAGTATTGCGGGTAGAGCAGCCTTACAAACGGGCTAGCCGTCAATACCGCCACGGCGAAGCATCTGAAGTAGTAGTAAATACGCCTGATGGGCCTGTTACCTTTGGCGAACACCATCCCTTAGTAGTTGTGGCTGGGCCCTGCTCCGTCGAAAATGAAGAAATGATTGTTGAGACAGCGCGGCGTGTGAAAGCTGCGGGAGCTAGATTTCTGCGTGGAGGTGCATACAAACCCAGAACTTCACCCTATGCTTTCCAAGGTCATGGTGAAAGTGCTTTAGAATTACTAGTAACAGCGCGGGAAGCTAGCGGGCTGGGTATCATTACTGAAGTTATGGACGCTGCCGACCTGGATAAAATCGTAGAAATTGCTGATGTTGTCCAGGTAGGTGCAAGAAATATGCAAAATTTCTCTCTACTTAAGAAAGTAGGGGCGCAACCGAAACCAGTTCTGCTCAAGCGGGGGATGTCGGCAACGATTGAAGAATGGTTGATGGCTGCTGAATATATCCTGGCGGCAGGAAATCCAAATGTGATTTTGTGTGAACGAGGGATTCGCACCTTTGATCGCCAATACACTCGTAATGCTTTGGATATATCAGCAATACCTGTTTTGCGAAACCTAACTCATCTGCCGATTATGATTGATCCTAGTCACGGTACTGGCTGGGCTGCTTATGTACCTTCGATGGCAATGGCATCTATTGCTGCTGGGTGTGATTCCTTAATGATTGAGGTTCACCCTAATCCGAAGAAGGCTTTGTCAGATGGTCCTCAGTCGTTGACACCGGAGGCTTTCGACCAGTTAATGCAAGAACTAGCAGTCATTGGTAAAGCTGTGGGACGCTGGCCACAACCTGCTGTGGCTTTAGCTTAAAGACACCAAGAAAGACACCCACAAAGGGAGGCGCGGTGACATTAGGAGTTTCTATATATTCTCCAAGTCACCGCGTCTATTTCTACCTTATTGAAAATAATATTACACCTTCTGCCTTCTCATACCGAGTTGCATTCATAGATATTACCTCACCCCGCCTTTGGCACCCCTCTCCTTACTAAGGAGAGGGGCAGGGGGTGAGGTTTTTAAACACAACTTGGTATCAAACTAGCGTCTTCTGCTACCAAAGCCAGTAGAACGACGAGTTGGAGAACTACGTCCGCTACCAAAACGACTGCCAGTGTTGCGTCTAGTAGAACTAGAGTTACCAGATGGTCTTAGGGTACTGCTACCATAACCAGAACCAGTCGGGCGATTACCAGTAGTGGTGCGTGGTGTCGTGCGTACAGTAGAACTATTGGGAGTTCTCCGGAGGTTTCCTGTAGTACGGAAAGCTGTACGATTTCTAACTACTGCTGGTGGTTGATTGTAACGACGCTGATAGCTTGTAACCGCATCATCATAAGTTCTGCCATAACCACCGTAGCCAGTTAACACTACTCCTGGCTGATACACAGGTGGTACATAGTATTGGGGTCTGAATAGGAGACTACCCAAAGCTTGACCAGCTAATGCTCCAGCAAAAGGAGACCAGAAGCCACTTTCTTGACGGACAACTACTGTTTCCTGTTGTCCAGTTTGAGGATTTGTCTGAGTTTGGGTGACGTTGTGGATGTACTCAATTTTGAAGTCTTCTGTTAGGTACATCACCGGCTGTCCATTTTCCACTTTGAGGTAAGTTTTTTTACCTTGCTTAATTTCGTCATCGGTCAGCCGCGCCATTTGCAAATTTTCGGTTCTGACAGTTGGGGGCGTCGCGTTGAGTAAAAATAGAGTGTATACTCCGTCAGCATCGTCATAAGTAGCTTGTTGTACTGGATACTGACCATCAGCTAACTTATTTATGTTGGTTGTTTGGCTAACATTGTTTGCTTGCGACTGATTCTGATTTGTTCCACCGCCGCAGGCAACTGTGGTTAAACACAAACTCAATGTTAAAACAATTACTGTGAATTTACGCAAAATTTTCATCAGCATTTGACTATCTTCTCATCCTCGAGCTTAACAATTTCTCGATCAAAGTGGTAATTGGTAATTACTAATTGCTAATGGGTGAAAACTCCCATTCTCTAACAATTACAAAGGTATCAACTCTGGGTAGTATTGCAAAAGCTGATCGTTAGTGAGTTCATCACCTAATTGAGCAGGTGAAAAATGTACCTGAATTGCTTTGAGTTTATGGTTATAATGCAAATTTATCAAGGCTTTTAAAGCTTCTTTGAGAGCGTAAATATTGGCTAGATCAGTTTCTAATTCTGGTACTTCTCCTGTATATGCAACTGTGATCATCACCACAACATTGCGTGTTACAGGTATAGAAAAAGAGTCATTATAATCAGACTCAGAACTGAAATCTGGCTCACTTTTATAACGTTGGGCAGAGTCTGTAAATAATTCATTTACATAATCTCCCGCTTCGCCTTCATTCCAAAATACTTCGCCTTCATTGGCAGCAGAAAGCCAGTATTCATCGTATTGCAGTAGAGTTTCACAAAGTTCTACTAATCCTTCTCCCAAAACATTGAGATCACCATCAGAATCCATTGCTTCCCGCGCACCACGATTTAATACTCCCAAAATTGGTGCAACTTCAGAACCCGCTAAATGTAACATAATACGACAAACTACATAGCGAGTCTTACCCATCATTCTATTAAATGATTCGCGCATTTTTCCTCCTCATATTTGGTTAGTTGTTAGGGGTTAGTAGCTAGTATTTATATAGTTTTTTTACCACTAACCAATGTACGGACAAAGTATTTGTAAGAAGATATTTAGTTCTTAACAATAAATACTCATACAAATGCTTCACCCCTACTATCTACTATCTATGAGCTTATGTAATGAAATCCTTTGATAAAATCAATAATCATACTTGCCGAAGGTGTAATTGCTTTGGTATTGCTTAGAGAGTTGCCAACATTTTTAGATGCATTGATGTCATAGTTATCAATAAATCTACCAAATTGTGGATGATCATGGATAATCAAACTTTGGGCACTGGAATTAGTTAAAGTTGTCTGGGTTGGTGCTTGGAAAAAGTTGATTTTTGTTGTAATTTTAAGTATATTTACTAACTCTTTAATGACAGCAGTATTTTCTATAACTTGTTCTATTAATGTAGTCAATTGCTGGCAGTGCTGAGGAGTGAATGAAGTAATATGAGGAACTTTTTCACTCTTGATTATTGCCAATAGTGTACGAATATTGTTTTGGGTAGTTGTCGAATCTTGGAAGGGAAGAATTGCCATGTAAGCTGTGGGTAATAAATTGAGATCACTATCTACACGAAATGTAAAAACTGTGCGACGACGCCCAATTTCCATACTAGGAGGTTGTTTTAATTCGCGGTATTGTTGAGCGATTTGGTGATAAGCTCCAGCAATGGCAAAATTCGCTTCATGATCCAAGGGTTTATCGATAACAATCCGAATTGTTGGTGGAGTTTCGTTAAAAAATTCCCGTGATGCTTCGGTGTTGAATTTTTGAATGATCGAGCGATCGCCACTCGGACTAAGATCAACCCACTCACAAATCATACCCTCAGTTTTTAAACCAAATCTGGAGGTCGAATAAAGTTTTGCGCCTGTTAAAGTTGCTCCTGATAAATCTGCACCTACCCACTCGGCTTTAATTAATTTGGCCTGAGTCATATCAGCATAAACCAAACTAGCATTGGTTAAATTGGCATTGCTTAAATCCGCCCCAATCAGATTCGCACCACTCAATTTTGCCTCACTTAAATCTGCCCAACTCAGATTTGCCCCATTTAAATCTGCCCAACGCAAATTAGCCCCACTCAAATTAGCCCCACTTAAATTACTATGGCTAAGATTAGCCTGTCTCATTTCTGCATTTCGGCAATTCGCACCACTGCAATCGGTACGACTCAAGTCAGTGTTATTTAAATTAGCACCCTCTAAATTTGCTTGTGTTAACAAACTATCCCTCAAATTCGCCTCGTTCAAATTAGCGTAGCGCAGTATAGCGTGCCGAAGTGAAGCTTCTCTAAGATCCGCACAACTGAGATTAGCTGCAAACAGATCAGCACGACTGAGATCAGCACGAATTAACTCCGCACGAATGAGGGAGGCTGACTGGAGTTGGGCGCGACTCAAATCTGCTCGAATCAAATTGGCGACATTGAGACTGGCGTGGTTGAGATTGGCTTGATGAAGATAAGCACCACTTAATCTAGCTACATTGATTTGGGCATGACTAAAATCAGTACCACACAGATGGGAACCACTGAGATTAACAATACTCAAATTAGCATGACTAAAATTTGCTTCATTGAGTTTGACACCACTGAGGTTAGCTTCACAAAGATCAACACTGCGAAAATCTCTTTCTCCTGCTTCGTATTTTGCTAGCAATTCCTCTAAAGTCATTGTAGTTACCTCACCGGATACCAACTCGAATAGTGGGTAAAGTTGTGTATCTTAACTCGTAATTGAATTTCAATCAAAATCACAATGAAAATTGGTATTTTAGGACTCGGACTAATTGGCGGCTCTTTGGGTTTAGATTTGCGATCGCATGGACATTATGTGTTTGGAGTCAGTCGCCGGGAATCAACTTGTACCAAGGCGATCGCCCTTGGTAGTGTAGATGAAGCATCTGTTAACATGAGCTTGCTCACTGCCGCAGAGGTTGTATTTATTTGTACACCAATTGGACTTATTATTCCCACAATCGAGCAGTTAATCGCTCATTTACCTGCTAATGTTGTGATTACCGATGTCGGTTCAGTCAAAACACCGATAGTCAAGGCAATTTCCCCCCTGTGGACAAATTTTATCGGGGGACACCCAATGGCGGGTACAGCCGAAAGTGGTATTGAGGCTGCACAAAAGTATTTATTTGTTGGTCGACCTTATGTATTGACGCCAACAGCGACAACCCCAACAGATGCAATATCTTGTGTGGAGAAAATTGTCAATCAACTGGGGTGTAGAGTTTACCATTGTCCTCCAGAAAATCATGACCGGGCAGTGAGTTGGATTTCTCATTTGCCAGTCATGGTGAGCGCCGCTTTAATTGTTGCTTGTTTGAGTGAAAATGATTCCCAGGTATTGCAATTAGCCCAAAACCTCGCTAGTTCTGGCTTTAGAGATACGAGTCGCGTCGGCGGCGGCAATCCAGAATTAGGGATGATGATGGCACAATATAACCAACAAGAATTGTTGCGAACGCTCCGACAATATCGCCATCATCTCGACGAATTTATTCACCTAATTGAGCAAGAAAATTGGACAGGCTTAGAAGAATTGTTAAAGTTAACTCAATCTAATCGTCCTAATTTTGTCGAAGATTGTTAATAGTTTTAATGATTAGTAGATAAAAGTTAGTAATACCCATGACTGCTGAGGCAACTGTTACAATAGCCAAAGTGAAGAAAAAAGTCAGAGTGTAAATCCAAGCTAGTTCTTCTGGCGTGACACCGAGAAGACTAAATAATATTTGACTGGATGTAACTAGATCTGCCTTCTTATGCTAAAACGGCAGCTAGCAAAAATAAACTATCTACCAAAATTGTACTCAACACGGCTCCGCCAAAAGCATACCAGTGGTATTGTCTTCTACCTAAAGGTAAAATTCCTACCATCGTGAGAACCATAGCCAGAATTAATGCCCAGGCTACTCCCCAAGGCGTTTGTACTCGTGCGACTGCACTCTGTAAAATTAGTGGCACTAATTCTGGTTCTACTCGCATAATTTGTCGCCAATGCGGCATTAAATTTACTAAATAGAAATACACATCAGTTAAGGCAGTACCAAGTAAAGAACCTAAATAAAACCAGTTACCGATTTTTCCCCTGTTTCGACGCAGACACCAGATTGCAAACGGTAGACCTATAGACTCTACTGGTAAATGCCATAAAGGCTCCCAACGCAACCAACCCCAGTAAATTGAACCAGCTAACCAGCTCCAGCTAAACCCAAATAATAAATCTCCCCAATGGTATGTTACAGAACGTGACATTAATAAGAAACTCAGCCACACCCATAAAAATGTGAGACCAATACTCAACCAGGGTAGCGATCGCACCAGAGGGGCTTCGATAAATACTGGTACGGATACCAAAAATATTGCTGCTGCAAATATTAACCAAGTTTGCCGAGCCAAGGCAAACATGCCAAGCGGAGTTGAGGCATTCACCTGACGATGTGCAGAGGCGGAGAATGTCTCCGTCTTTGTTTTGCTGCCAGCAGAAACTGTGTATGAGGACAATGTATTATCAACCAAAGTTTATTAATATTATTTACTTAACTTTATCTTATTTAATATACCACAACATATATCCCCCCCAGGGGCATAATGATTACATCTTTTATCATACAGCGACTTTTGAGCGAGAAAACCACATTTTCAATAAGGACACAAAGACGTACAGAAATAGTCAATTATTACATTCCAGCATCAGAGCGTCTTTGAGAAAATACTCTTTTGAACTGACTCCAAAGATGTAAAGTTGGATAATTTGGTAAAGTTAGGCAGCCATTTCTGGAGTCTGGTTAATGGGAACAATGTTTGTAACAGATGGAGTAGAATTTTTTTTGCCTATAGGAAATCATCTGATGCAAACAGCGGGTAATGCTGTTGCGGATGAATCCAACGTACTTGGAAAAATAGTGCAAGGATTTATTTTAGGTATAGTCCAAGGTATTACGGAATTTTTGCCTATCAGTAGTACCGCTCACCTAATCATATTTCGGGACGTTTTAGGTTGGAAGGCGACATGGAGTAAGACAGCAGTTGATGGAATTCAGCTTGGCAGCGTTTTTGCAGTACTGATATATTTTTGGAAAGATATTCGCAACATTTTGGGGGGTGCTTGGTTAGCATTTCAGCAGCAGGAATGGCAGCGATCTGAGTGGAAAATGTTTGTGGGGATTGTGATTGGGACGTTTCCTGCATTATTAGGTGGTTTAGTACTCAAGAGTTTAGATGTTGAGTTAGAAAGTCCCTTGATGATTGCAGGAATGTCAATTGTAATGGGGATGTTGTTGGGTTTGGCGGAAAAATTTGGCTCGCGCAAGCGTGGCTTTGAAGAAGTAGAAATTAAAGATGGGATGATTGTAGGTTTAGGACAAATGATAGCTCTTCTACCAGGGGCTTCCCGTTCTGGTTCAACCCTGACCACAGCCTTATTTATTGGCTTGCAACGAGACACTGCTGCCCGATTTTCATTTTTGCTAGGCTTACCAACACTAGCGATCGCAACAGCTGTTCAAACTAAAGACGTACTCCAAGAATCGCATATGTTCTTGCCACTATTAATAGGTATCGTCTCAACCTTTGTCTTTTCCTATTTATCAATCGCTTGGTTGCTGAAGTTCCTGCAACGGCGAAGCAGCTGGGTATTTGTATGGTATCGCTTGGGGTTTGGAGCAGCAATCCTGGGTGCAATTAGTGCAGGAGTTCTTTAGATCAAGTCATTTGTCATTTGTCATTAGTTATTAATCCTTAATTGAAAACTAATGACCAATGACTGATAATTCCTTGATGGTATAAGAAAGCAGATTTATCCGTGGAGTCAATCCAAAATCTAAAATCTAGAATCCAAAATCGAATGACTACTATTCGTCCGGCTCGAATTACCAAAGTATTATCCGATTCGATTGCAGCAGAAATTGGTTTTGAAGTTGGGGATGCGATCGTCAGTATCAACGGCACACCTCCCCGTGATTTAATTGATTATCGATTTTTGTGTGCGGATGAGATTTTAGAACTAGAAGTCCTAGACGCCACTGGCAAAACTCATCACATTGAAATTGAAAAAGACTACGATGAGGATTTAGGGTTAGAATTTGAAACCGCTTTGTTTGATAATTTAATCCAGTGCAATAATCGTTGTCCGTTTTGTTTTATCGATCAACAACCACCAGGTAAACGCTCAAGTTTGTATCTCAAAGATGACGATTATCGCTTAAGCTTTTTGTATGGTTCTTACCTGACCTTAACTAATTTGACAGAACGGGAATGGCAACGTATCGAAGCAATGCGGCTATCTCCATTATATGTGTCGGTTCACGCCACAGAACCCGAAGTCAGAATTAGACTTTTAAAAAACCCTCGGGCGGGACAAATTTTGCAGCAACTCAAGTGGTTTCAACAAAGACGACTGCAAATCCATGCCCAAGTAGTAGTGTGTCCTGGTATAAATGATGGCAACCATTTGGAACGAACCCTGAGAGACTTAGCATCATTTCATACAGGTAAAGTGCCAACAGTTGCTTCTGTCGCAGTAGTACCAGTGGGATTAACCAAGTTTCGTCCCCCAGCAGACGAACTCACACCAGTTACTAGAGAAAAAGCGCAAGAGGTAATTAAACAAGTGCGATCACTTCAGCAGCAATTTCGGCAAAACTTTGATTATACATTTGCTTGGTTAGCTGATGAGTGGTTTCTAATTGCCCAAGAGGAATTACCATGCGAATCTGAATATGAAGACTATCCCCAAATCGATAACGGTGTTGGCTCGATTCGCTTGTTTATCAAGCAGTTTATGCAAGTCGCAGATGAATTACTCCCACCAAAAATACCAGGACAAAAAAGATTTACCTGGGTGGTGGGTAACGCTGTAGAACAAGCATTTCAACCAATTCTCGAACGGTTGAATTCAGTAGAAGGTTTACAAGTAAACATGCAGGCTCTCAAGAGCGATTATTGGGGACAAAATATATCCGTGACAGGGTTGCTAACTGGACATGATTTACTGTTAAATTTACAAGGGCAAGATTTAGGAGATGGAATTTTGCTACCAACTGTCATGCTAAAACATGGCGAGTTGGTATTTTTAGATGATATAAATGTAAATGATTTAGCCCGGCAATTGGATACAAACATATACCCAGTATCAGGCATAAAAGAAATAATAGAAACTTGTGTTAAATAGTTGGTTGTTGGTTGTTGGTTGTTTTTATCCAAACAACAAACAACCGTGAACAAATAACTAACTATAAGTGAGGAGTGGATATTGAAGTGCCAAATAAAAAACTAGTAAAAGATAAATATAAGAATATTAAAACAGTTGGATTATTTATTTTTAAAATAAAATTTACACTCTACAATCTACTCACGATTACACCAGCAACAGCTACGACTGCTGAAGAACCTATAATCAGTATTGTATATACCCAAGAAAATGCTAGTCAGTGGGCAGGAATAGAAAATCGTTTACAAGCAATAGGTGTAAAGTACTGTGTAATTTCTTTAGATAACGTCAAGAGTGCAGCAGATTGGGGCGATCGCCCGGTGTTATTTTTGCCAAATGTAGAGAGTGTATCACCAACACAAGCGATCGCCTTAGAAGAATGGATGAGAAATGGTGGACGTTTGATTGCTAGCGGTCCAGTCGGGGGTTCATCAGCACCAGGAGTACGTCAACTGCTGCAATCCCTCTTAGGTGGATATTGGGGATTCAGCTTAGACTCTCCTCAAAAACTACAACCTTCATCAGAAATAACACGGAATTTGAACAGTCCAGATGAACTGCTGGGTACAGTGCGTGGAGGTGTGATGATTCCCAATACTGTAGCATCGCAAACAGCTGCTGTTTGGGATGCCCAAGATAAACCTCCAGCAGTATTAACTACAGAACGCTCCACTTTGTTAGGTTGGCGTTGGGGACTAGATGCCGCTTCTGGTGTACAAACAGATACTGCTTGGTTAAAAGCTGCACTCAAGCGGCATCTCAGGAAGTTTTCTATATATATGAATAGAGTACCAGGCGGTTCGCAAAACTGCTCTACCTCCGTCGTCGCCACCACTCCCCCTACTTCCCGCACTCCCCCCACTCCCCCTCCTCAAATTACAGCCACTGCTCCCCAACCCCGACCTCTACCTAGTATTACGTTCCCACGTTCAGATGAAGCTATTGATCAACTGGAACAAAGGGTGCGTTTGGATGTGGAACCGAAATCCAATGCACCTATTAGTCGTAATGAAGCGATCGCTCTCCAGCAACAGTTAGAAAATCTCATTGGTCGAGTAGAAAGCGCCCACTTAGCAGCTGCAATACACAATGGTAATTCCCAAGTTAGCAAAGCACAGCAAACGCAATTTGCCTCAATTAAATCTGGCGCACCAGTCCAGAGTACTGAACAAGTGTTGACCCAAGCCAGGGAAGTGGCTAAAAACTTGCCGCAGCTCATCGCCCAAAAACAGTATGCTCAAGCGCGATCGAATTGGGTAATGGCCAAGAATTCCTTATGGCAGCAGTTTCCTGTGGATCAGAAATTGGCTCAACCAGAAATCCGTGCAATCTGGCTGGATCGCGGTACAATTGTCCGGGCTGGCAGCGAAAAGGGATTAGCTGCAATTTTTGATCGCTTGGCTCAAGCAGGATTTAACACAGTATTTTTTGAAACAGTTAATTCTAGTTACACAATTTACCCCAGTCAAGTTGCACCCCAGCAAAATCCCCTCACTCGTGGTTGGGATCCTCTAGCAAGTGCCGTGAAATTAGCCCAGCAACGGGGTATGGAATTACACGCTTGGGTCTGGGTTTTTGCAGCTGGGAATCAACGCCATAATCAAATTCTCAAAGTTGATCCCGATTATCCGGGACCAGTACTTGCTGCTCATCCAGATTGGGCAGGCTATGATAACCGTGGTCAAATGATTCCCCCAGGTCAAAGCAAACCCTTTTTTGACCCAGCTAATCCCGAGGTGCGACAGTATTTACTGCGACTGTATGAGGAAATTGTTACCCGCTATCAAGTTGATGGTATTCAGCTAGACTATATTCGCTATCCCTTCCAAGATCCCAGTGCCGGAAGGACTTACGGCTATGGTAAAGCAGCAAGAGCTAAGTTTCAGCAGCTGACGGGTGTAGATCCGGTCAATATTTCTCCTAGTCAAAGGGAATTATGGCAGAAATGGACAGAATTTCGTACCCAGCAAGTGAATAGCTTTGTTACCCAAGTGTCTAAGCATCTGCGGGCGAAACGACCTAACTTGATTTTATCGGTAGCGGTATTTCCCTTACCAGAACAAGAACGTATTCAGAAAATTCAACAGCATTGGGAAGTTTGGGCAAGGCAAGGTGATATTGATATAGTTATTCCCATGACCTATGCTCAAGATACTCTCCGGTTTGAGCGATTGGCACAACCTTGGATTGCTTCCTCAAAATTAGGCTCTACTTTGCTAGTACCAGGAATTCGTTTGCTTTCTTTACCAACTATCGGAGCGTTTGACCAAATCCAATTAGTCAGGGACTTGCCAATCAGTGGTTATGCTCTATTTGCTGCGGAAAATTTTAACAACGAATTGCACACAGTTTTCAGCCGCACTCAAGGTAGAGAACAAGGTAGGCAAAAAGAACCTATTCCCTCTCGTCAGCCTTTTGCTGCTGCTGCTAGTCGTTATCATGCTTTGCTACGGGAGTGGAAGTTTGTTTCCCAAAACGATGAACTAAAACTATCAGCGATCGCAGCTGCGGACTTTAATACTCAAGCAGAAGTTTTACAAAGTGCTTTAAATCAGCTGGCTGCTGAGCCAAATGCTGGTAAATTAGTGGCAGCAAAAGCTAGTTTGGCTCGTTTTCAGTTCCAATTTCGGGTATGGATGCGATCGCAATCTGTGGCTAACCCCTACCAAGTCAAAGCTTGGGAAAATCGTTTGGTTGCGATCGAAAGGCTGTTACGTTATGGGGAAAGAACTGCGGGATTTTAAGATTTGAGGTTAAACGCAGTCCCGATGAAACAATGCAACCTCACCCCGTCCTATCGGACACCCCTCTCCTTGCTAAGGAGAGGGGAAAGGGGTGAGGTTACTCTAGTTTTTTTACAACTGGTGCAAAGTTTTTGTTTTTAGTGATTTTACTGTTGTCATAAGTTATTTTATTAACAAAAAATAAAATAACTCTCAATTTATAACCTAGTTTTTTGCAAGGAAATGTTACGAATTTAACCCAGAAAATACTAGAAGATAGTTAAATATGCTACTGCTATTCAATTTTTATTGCTAAAGGCAATTGCAATTATGCACGCCTTAACTCAGTTGGTGTCTCTGCCGTCAATAGATACCGTAATAGATTTTTCGCCTCTGACTGTAACACCAGATACATCCTTACTGGATGCTGTGGCACTCATGCATCAGCAGCAAGCAAGTTATGTCTTAGTGGTAGAGAACTTGTTCACAGATAAAATGCGGGTGTTGGGATGGTTCACAGATCAAGATGTAATTAGATTGGTCTGTTGTAAATTTGACTTTCCAGCCGCCACAATTTCGCAGGTAATGAGTGTTGCAGCAATCTCACTGAAATATAGTCAAGCTCAAGTTAATGATATTACTTATTTAATTTCATTTTTACAGCAGTATCAATTGCCTTTACTACCAATTGTTGATGAAGAAAGCCAACTAGTTGGAATAGTTACATTCAAAACTATTTATCAAGCACTACAAATTACCCCCAGTTCTCCCTGTCAGCTAGTAGACACCATCGAACAACTACGTTTATTTGAGTCAGCCGTCGTCAATGCTAATGATGCCATTGTGATCACCACAGCTGACGCACTTGATGAACCTCTTGGGCCACAAATAGTTTACGTGAATGAAGCCTTTACCCGGATCAGCGGTTGGTCAAGTGCTGAAGTTGTAGGTAAAACACCGCGAATTTTACAGGGGGAATTGAGCGATCGCACCCAATTAGACCGCATTCGTACCGCCTTACAAAATGGTTTACCAGTTAAAGCAGAATTAATCAATTACCACAAAAATGGTTCCACATACTGGATTGACATTAACATTGTTCCTATAGCAGATGCACAAGGCAAAATTACTCACTTTGTTTCTATACAAAGGGACATAACTGAACAAAAGCAGCAAAACATAGAACTAGAAACAAGAGTAGAGGAACGAACACAAGCTTTACAAAAAAGTGAAGAACGCTTTCGCTTCTTAGTGGAATCTATTCCCCAACAAGTTTGGATTGCTCAGCCAGATGGCTATGTAGAATACATCAACCAACGTATGCAGAATTACTTGTGTTGTACACAAGAAGAAATGTTGGGCTGGAAGTGGCAAAATTGGGTGCATCCTGAAGATTTATCTAAATGTTTGGATGCTTGGCATAACTCTATAGTTACAGGTGAACCATTAGAATTGGAATTTCGCTGGTATAGGGTAACTGACAAAACATATCGCTGGCATTTAGCACGTGCAGTACCCCAGCGGGATCAAGATGGGAAAATATTAAATTGGTTCGGTACAAATACAGATATTGATGATCTAAAAGTGACAGAGTCTGTACTGCGGCAGACTCAAGCACAGCTACAGGCTATTTTAGATAATTCTCCAGCCATTATTTATGTTGTAGACAATCAAAATAGATTCTTACTAGTTAATAGCCAGTATGAAAAAGTATTTAAATGTTCCAAACAGTTTCTCAGAGGCAAAAGTATATACAAATTTTTCCCACGTCATATAGCTGATGAGTTTGCGAAGAATCATCGCAAAGTTCTTACTACTGGTAAGCCGATAGAAGCAGAAGAAATTGTTCCCCAAGAAGATGGTTTACATACTTATCTTTCGATCAAGTTTCCTTTAAAAGATGCTAATGATGTTCCCCGTGCCATTTGTGGCATTTCCACAGATATTACTGATCGCAAGCGAACAGAAGCCAACCTGCTTTTGCGGGATCGGGCGATCGCTGCTAGTAGTAACGGCATTGTGATTTGTGATGCTAGACTGCCAAATTTACCAATCATCTATGCTAATCCTGCCTTTGAGTACATCACTGGTTACTCTCCAGAGGAAGTCATCGGTCGCAATTGTCGTTTTCTGCAAGGAAATGATACCAATCAACCAGAAATCCAAGAACTGAGAAATGCTATCCAGCAAGCAAAAAATTGTACCGTAATTTTACGTAACTATCGTAAAGATGGTAGTTTATTTTGGAATCAATTAAGTATTTCTCCGGTATTTGATGCTGATGGCAATTGCACTCATTACGTTGGCATTCAAAATGATATTACCGAGCGTAAGCAGTCAGAAATGGCATTAATGGTATCGGAACAACGGTTGCAATATTTACTGTCTGCAACTCCAGCTGTTATTTATACTTGTAAACCTTATGAAGATTATGACATTACCTTCATGAGTGAAAATGTGATTGCCATGCTGGGTTATGCAGCAAAAGAATTTACGGAAAATTCTGAGTTTTGGAGCGATCGCATCCACCCAGAAGACAAATCCCATGTTTTTACGGAAGCAGCAAACTTATTGAAGCAGGGAGAATGTATCTGTGAGTACCGTTTTTTACACAAAAATGGTAATTACATTTGGGTATACGATCAATTCAAGCTTGTACGAGATGATACTGGTAAACCCCTAGAAATTGTCGGTTATTGGGCAGATATTAGCAAACGCAAGCAATTGGAAGAGGAACTAAGAACAGCATTGGAGAAAGAAAAAGAACTCAACGAATTAAAATCTCGTTTTGTTACCGTGATTTCCCATGAATTTCGTACACCGTTGAGTACCATCCTTTCTTCTTCAGAGTTGGTAGAACATTATCATCACAAATGGACAGAAGAAAAATTACTCTCCCATATACATCGCATTCAACACAGCGTTAAACATATGACTGAGATGTTAAATGATGTGTTGGTGATTGGTAAGGCAGAAGTGGGAAGAATAGATTTTAAACCGACATTACTAGATTTGGTTGAGTACTGCCGTGACTTACTCCAAGAATTGCAACAGGATGTTAATACAGAACATGCGATCGCCTTTCACTGTCAATACGAATCCATATCCTGCCACATGGATCAAAAATTGTTGGGACACATTCTCAGAAATTTACTCACGAATGCGATCAAATATTCCCCCAACAACAGCATCATCACATTTACTCTCACTTATCAGGAAGATCGAGCTGTATTTGAAATCAAAGACCAGGGAATTGGTATTCCCCAAGAAGATTTACCAAGTTTGTTTGAATCTTTCCATCGTGCTGCAAATGTTGGCAATATCCCAGGTACTGGTTTAGGACTAACAATTGTCAAAAAATGTATAGATTTGTGTCAGGGTGAAATTTTTGTGAACAGTGAAGTGGGAGTAGGAACAACCTTTACTGTTACTTTACCATTAAATAATTAATTTTCAATTTTTTCTTGATAGATGTTTGTTGTTCAGAAAAATTCTAATCAATAAAAAACAATTAACCACTAAATACTAACAATAAACTAATAAAAATATGACTAAAATCTTAGTAATTGAAGATGAAAATTCAGTTCGTGAAAACCTTGTTGAATTACTGGAAGCAGAAGATTTTGAAACTATTGATGCTGCTAACGGTAAACTAGGAATAAATTTAGCTTTAACAGAAGTTCCTGATCTGATTTTGTGCGATTTGATGATGCCAGAACTTGATGGTTATGGTGTATTAACCACTTTACGTCAAGAACCGCTAACAGCAACAATTCCGTTTATTTTTCTGACTGCAAAAGCAACTAAAGCTGACTTTCGTCAAGGCATGGAATTGGGTGCAGATGACTATCTCACGAAACCATTTACTCGTGCTGAATTACTGAGTGCAATTGATGGGCGTTTACAAAAACAAGCTACATTAAAACAATATTTTTCTACTAGTCCACAACTCAAAGCTTTTAATTCAGAAATGCTGGTTGTCAAAAACATTTTACACGGAGCGATTGAGCAAGGACATTTTCGACAATTTTTTGTTGAGTATCAACCACAAGTAGATATTCATTCTGGAAAAATCATTGCCGCAGAAGCTTTACTTAGATGGCAAAGTCCAGAATTGGGAATAGTTGCGGCTTCTGAATTGGTTCCCTTAGCAGAATCTACAGGGTTAATTATTCCTATTGGTGAATGGGTTTTAGAAAGTGTTTGCCAACAAAATCAAGCTTGGCAAAATGTAGGTTACTCTCCCTTGTGTATAGCTGTTAATTTTTCAGCCCGCCAATTTACTCAACCAGATTTGATTAAAAAAATTGTTCATTTTTTAACCGCTAATAATTTGGAACCACATTACCTAGAATTAGAGCTTACAGAAAGCTTGATTATGCAAGATATTAATGCCGCGATCGCTACAATGAATGAATTGCGTTCCTTAGGCATCAAAATAGCTGTTGATGATTTTGGTACAGGTTACTCTTCATTAATGTATCTCAAAAAATTACCTATAAATAAGTTAAAAATTGATCGTTACTTTATTCACAATGTTGCCAACGATCCACAAAAAGCAGCTATTACAACAGCATTGATTCAAATGGGTCATAATCTGAATCTTCAGGTCATTGCTGAAGGTGTAGAAACTGAGTTAGATCTGGAGTTTTTACGACAACATAACTGTGATGCCATGCAAGGTTTTCTCTTTAGCCGTCCTGTTACAGCAGCGGAATTTCAAAAGTTTTTAAGTAGGTGAGCTGAAATCAAGCAAACTAGTTAGGGTTGTGACTTGTCCTTTGTCTTTTGTCATTTGTAACAACCAGTAACTATTTATCAATGACTATTGACTAATAACCAATGACTCATGAAGTATTGCTTTTACACCGATTTACCCTTAGTAACAAGTAAAAGCTTACAGCATTGCTCCTCAGTTTGCCTAATTTGACAATGCTATAAGCTTCGTGGGTATGTTCATTTGGCTGACTTAATTTCATTATCAACAATCAACGTTTGAGATCATGTTGATTTTTGAGTTTAATTTATGTACTTGTTGTATGATTTGTATGCAAAATTGTAAAGAATTATAAGAATTATTTGATACATTATAAACAATCAAGCTGTTTGCTGGTTATTTGTGTAAAATAGATTTAGAAATTGATTCATAGATGATTTACACAAAATGTGTACTTTAATATATTTACTTAAATTTTTTGTATAAATAAACACATTAATACTACAAATAGTAAGTTGATATAGTAAAACAATGGCAAAGCGATCGCTGCAAGCATCAGCTGAGGGGATAAGAAAAGCTAAAGAGGCTTTTCGACGTAAAGGCTGGACTCAGGAATATTTAGCTGGTGAAGTAGGTTTAGAAACTCGTCAGCCAATTTGGAAATTTTTTACTGGCAAAGCTATTGATCGTCAAGTTTTTCATGAAATTTGCTTGGTATTGGGATTAAATCCAGAAGAAATTGCTCAACAGCCCCCTGATGAATCATTGTCTTTGGAAACAATCTCAGGAAATACTTCAGATATTGAAGCTTTAGTGCAAAAAGCACGCTTTGCTAACTACGAAAAAATTCAAGCCCAGTGTGGAACTCTACATCTTTTGGATATTGCTCGACCTATTGTTTTAGATGATCTTTATGTAGAAGTCAATATATTTGAGGAAATCACCAGCAAAAGGTGGCTGGAAATTACTGACTTACAAAGGCTAGATTCTAATAATTTTGATCGTTTTAATTTAGATAAGTTTAATAAACAAAGAATTGCTGGTTTAGAAGCAGTTGCCAAATACTCTAAATTGATGGTGTTTGGCAAAACCGGTTCTGGTAAAACCACCTTTTTACAATCGCTTGCAGTTCGTTGTAATCAGGGAAAGTTTAAATCAGATTGTCTACCCATTTTTATCAGACTCAAAAGCTTAGCTGAAAATACTAGCGATAATCATCCAATTAGTTTATTGCAATATATTTATGAGGAATTTAGTGAACAGGGTATTTCCATCTCAGAAATTTTGACCATATTTGCTCAAGGAAAAGCATTAATATTACTAGACAGCCTAGATGAATTAAATGAAGAAGAAAGCGATATAATTATTAGAGAAATTCATCATTTTGCTGAAAGATTTTACAAAAATACAGTAATTATTACTTGTCGCCTCGCTGCCCAGCGATATCAGTTTAATGGTTTTACTGAAATTGAAATAGCTGATTTTAGTAAATCGCAAATCATAACATTTGCAGATAAATGGTTTGTAGCGGTAGCTAAAAACTCTCTATGGGAAGGAAAAGCTAAGGCTTCTGAGTTTATAAAAAAATTAGAATTGCCAGAAAACCAACAAATATTAGAATTAGCAACAACACCAATTTTACTAAATCTTACTTGCTTGGTTTTTCAATTTTTAGGTGATTTCCCTGCCTTACGCTCAGAACTTTACAAGCAAGCATTAGAATTATTGTTAGTTCGTTGGGATGAAGCCAGAAGAATCAAAAGAGATGAATTTTATCGCAATCTATCGTTGTTAGATAAAATTAAGTTACTTTGTCGTTTAGCAGCTACTACATTTACTGAAGGAGATTACTTTTTTCCAGCAACTAAAATCCAACCTCTCATAGCCGACTATCTGCGTCAACTTCCCCATGCATCCACAGATCCAGAAGCTTTACAACTTGATAGTGCTGCTGCATTAAAAGCTATTGAGGCACAACACGGTTTATTGCTAGAACAAGGACGAGGTATTTATTCTTTTTCGCATTTAACATTTCAAGAATATCTAACTGCCAGAGAAATTGTTGCTGCTGGAAATTATCAAACTCTGCAAAATTTTGTTACTCATATAGGAGAAAAACGTTGGCGAGAAGTTTTTTTGTTAGCTGCGGGAATGATGCAGCCTGGAGATGAATTATTGTTATTAATGAAACAAGAAGTTGATAATTTAGTGATTTCAAATCAAAAATTGCAGAAGTTTGTGAAATGGTTAAATGAAAAAACTTCAATAATTAATGCATCTTATTACCCAGCTAGTGTGCGCGCTTTTTATTTTACCCTTGCTCTCCCGCCAGATTATCCTCTTGCTTACAATCAAAACTTAGCTTTATCTCTAGATAGTAGATTATCAGGAAATTTAGCTATTGATTTAGCTTTAGACTTGGCATTAATCCATGCTCTAGCTATCAGTTTGAGGATGAATACTAATATTTTCTATCAACGCTTATCTGCGATCGCACTTGCTCTTGATTTACAACATCTACTACAAGATCGTCCAGTTCTCCAACAATCACTACAAAATCTACACGATGAACTTCCGACACCTGAACAAAGTAGACATGCTTTAAAAAGTTGGTGGGAAAAAAATGGAGAAACATGGACTAGTAAACTACGCAATTTAATTATTAGCGATCGCCAAATAGGACATGATTGGCAGTTTGATGAAAATGAATTGCAAATATTACAGCAGTATTGGAACGCGAACAAAGTTTTAATAGATTGTCTCAATAATGCTGGTAATGTTAGTTTGGCGACAATCAAATCAATAGAAAAAAAATTGTTTTTAATTGATAGGCATCATTCATTGTGAGGCGTTTGTTGGTGCTTCGTTCGACTGTAGACTTAGTGGTAAACAATAAATCTTCTCAGTATATTTGCCAATATTAGTAACTTTTATAACTTGTTGTCAAAAATTTTCCTGTACCAAAGCAAATTTGCTTGTCAAAAGTAATATTGGTACTAGTAAAGAGTAATACAATGAGCAACATCGGTTTGCTGGTAGTAGGGGTGCTAGCAACAGGACAGACACCTCCAGCAACATTGCCAGAACAATTGAAACAAAAGCCAGAGAATCGATTGCCAGAGATAAATGCAACTCAGACTAATTCAATTGTTCCAGTAGCAGAAATCACGCCTCCCGAATTCATTTTGCAGGAGCAAAATATAAACAATATTCCTGATGAATTTACAAAAAATAAGTATAAAAAAATACTTTTAAATAGATCTAAAATAAAATCTCATAATTCCTCTGTGATTGCAGCACAGCCAGAGGGAGAGAAGCAACAAAAACCTATGAATCAACCTGACTTTTCACAGCATCTGGAAAACCCCTCTGCTACAAGCAGAGAGGATTTAAAAATTTCCCCTTCCCTGGGGGCTGGGATTTCTCCACATGACGTCAAAAGTCAGATAAATCAACAAGTTGTCAAAATTACAGAAGAAAACATTTCCTCAGACTCAAATAATCAAATGTCTAAAGTGACATCAGTGTCACAACTTGATGATGTGCAACCACAAGACTGGGCTTTTGGTGCTTTACAATCTCTAGTAGAACGGTATGGCTGCATTGCTGGATACCCCAATAGTACTTTTTTAGGCAACCGTGTTATTAATCGTTATGAATTTGCGGCTGGTTTAGCAGCTTGTCTAGAAAAAATCAACGAATTAATTGCTAATAATACAAATAATACTGTTACGGAAGAAGATTTAATTTTATTGCAAAGATTGGAAACAGAATTTCAAACACAATTACAGGAATTACAGGAGCGTGTCGCAAATTTAGAAGCCCAAACTGAAGAATTACAAACAAATCAATTTTCTCCAACAACCAAACTAGTTGGTCAAGCAATTTTTAGCTTACAGGGAACCAATGAGACGGATGTAGATTTGTTTCCCAGAGACAGAAAACCAGAACGCACAGCCGAAACAAATTTGAATTTTGCCAATAGCGCGCAATTCACCCTAGCTACTTCTTTTTCAGGAAAAGATTTACTGTTAACTAGCTTAGCTTCTGGCAATTTGAATTCTTCTGCGCCGTATGTTTATACCAATATGGGACGGTTGGGTTTTGAAGCCGACACAAACAGTAATGATCTAGTCATCAATGAGTTATCTTATCGATTTCCCGTTTCTGATCAGATCGGATTTGTTGTAGGGACAGCAGGGGTGAATCCTGTGAACACCTTTCGCGGTATTAATCCCCTAGAGGGTGCTGGTGAAGGAGCAATTTCTTTATTTGCTCAGCGTAACCCAATTTTGGCAATTGGCAATAGTACCGGTGGTGTTGGGTTTGATTGGCAGATTAGCGATCGCATCAGCTTACAAGGTATCTATAGTGCCGAAATTCCTAGTTTTCCCAATGATACAAACTTGGGGGGCATATTTGGGGGCAGATATACCACAGGCGCGCAATTAACATTAGCACCTACCGATAATATTGATGTGGGCATACATTATCTTTTCTCCCATTCTCCCGATGGCTTGCTAGGAAATGGTATTGGTGATGCTCAACTCATTTCCCCTTTCGCACCGTCTACAGCCTTTAATACTCACGCTGTTGGTGCTACTGCTACATGGCGGATCAACCCCAACTTGCAATTAGGGGCTTGGGGTGGCTGGACTCACTCAGATCCAGTGAATCTTTCTGGTAGTGTGGAAACTACAAATTGGGCTGTGTTTGCAGCTTTTCCTAACTTGGGTTGTCCTGGCAACTTGGGAGGAATTTTATTTGGACAACCCCCTAAAATCACTTCTAGTACTTTACCAGAAGGCTATAACTTTCCCAACTTTTCTGATGGAGGGACAGCTGGTGGACGTGAGGATACATCTGTGCACGCAGAAATTTTTTATCGCGCCCAGTTGAATAATAATATAGTTCTGACTCCGGGTGTATTCATCATTTTCAATCCTGATCATAATGCTGCAAATGACCCCTTGATAGTAGGGGCTTTGAGAGCCACTTTCCGGTTTTAATTTTTTACTGGTGTAAATATAACTATATTTTCTAGCTAATTACGTAAAATGGCTAGACTAATTAAGCTTTTTGGTAATAGCCACAGGAAAACTACGGTAATTTTTTTGACTGTTTTTGTTCAAAGGCAATTTCATATGCAAGTAAAATTATCAGGTTTTGAAACACAAAAAGACCCTATTCAGAATTACTGTAAATTAGGTTGTGGGATTCTTAGCAGCAGTGGCTTAGCCGCATTTTTAATTGGTTTAGGAACAGCCAGCGCCTCTGCTGAAATTACGCCCTTTCAAATTCAAAGTACTGGGACTATTTCAGGTACTATCCAACTTCCTAGCTTTAATCCCAATTTCAATAACCGTGTTACTCGTGTAGATACCGACTCAACAGGGACTTACAACCGAAATATAGGTTCCAACAGTAATCCCAATTACGTTCCTGTCTACAAGTCAGATTATGTCAAGGTACAAACACGCACTGATGGAAGTTTACATTACTTTGTAGACTTTAAAGGAATTCCGGTTGTTGCATTCGACGGTATCCTCAATTCCCCAGTGTTATCTGGTGGTGAATTGACGCCCTATACTTATCAAGGAAAATTACCAGGAACTAAATATCAGGGCGTAGTTCAAGACGAATTTGGACTCACAAAAGCTTTTTACACGGGTATCGTTACCGATCCAAAAACAGGACAGCAATATGAAGGTACTTTTCAAGTCAGTGGACAAGGTCCAAGATATAGCGATCGCAACGGTGGCGAAAGTCCTACAGTCTTTGATTTCAAATCAGATATTCCAGGAAAACCAACGGTAACATCCTATAAAATGACCAACAGCCCGTTGGTAAGATTGACGATTAATGTACCTGCGGATGCAAAACTCGTCACCCCACCCACCACAGGCGGCGGTAGTAGCACACCTCCCACTTCCCCAACTTCCCCCACCTCCCCCACTCCTCCAGCTCCCCCAATTTCCCCTCCATCACCCAGTCTCCCCATCACCACCTCCCCATCACCCCATCTCCCCATCACCACCACCACCTCCCCATCACCCCATCTCCCCACCACCACCACCACCTCCCCCACTCCCACGCCTGACATAGAATTTAGTAGCGGTAATTCCATTGCAGTCAATTCACCAGTTTTCAATTCCGCGTCCATGTGTGTGCAAAATTCTGAGAACTGTCGGACAAAAGTAACATTGACACCCAAAAAAGCGATCGGTCCCCGCAGTCGAGTACTGCTACGCTAATAATTCCTTTCTGGAAAACAACCCAGCCAAAGTGAAATCTATAAATATAGTCAGAAACGGAACAAAATCCCATAATGACAATTCTGTTCTGCGGTAGTAGCCTATTTTTTTGTTCTGGCTATACTAGGAGATTAATACACCTGTTTTCCCAGCAATACCAACGCAGAGTCAGTTTCTATGTACACAAACTTATTTTCTCAAGTTCCATGAAACCGATTTGCTAGGGTCAAGCAACAATCACAGTCAGATTTTCTTTGTTTGAGGAATCAAATAACTAAGTTCACATCTAGAAAATACGTAATCACTCACACACACTTCTAAGGAAGCAGCGATGAAAGCGGAACTGATTGAATTGATGGCTAGAGTTGTACAGGTCTTACAAATCAACATGCGTTGGATGACCTGGAATTTATTTTTGGCATTTATACCTTTAGCTTTGAGTGTTTGGCTGTTTCGCTTCAAACGTGGGCGTTCTTGGGTTTGGTGGCTAGGATTTTTGGTCTTCTACGCTTTTTTACCAAATGCACCCTATCTATTAACTGATGTCATTCACCTCATTGAGGATATCCGCACAATTCAATCTGTGTGGATGATTACTTTGGTGCTAATTCCTGTATATTTCTTAGTGATCATGGCTGGTTTTGAAGCCTATGTTATATCTCTAATAAACGTGGGATACTATCTGCACCGCATTGGCAAGAGTCAATGGATTATCTGGATGGAAATGACAACTCATGCCTTGTGTGCTATTGGTATTTACTGGGGTCGATTCTTGCGTTTTAATAGTTGGGATTTTGTAACTCAACCGGATGCTTTGTTGACTAGAGGTGTAGAAGAAATTTTGGGTAAGCAGCCTTTGGTAATCATTGCAATAACTTTTGCTATACTTGTTGGCTTACACTGGCTAATGAAACGAGTAACTTTAGGTTTTGTGAGTCAAAAGAATAAAAGTATAGTTATTCAGCCAACAAGCATGAATACTAATAGCCATAATGCTGGTTAACTAAATCAATTTTGGATTTTGGATTGAGACACTTTTTTATATAGGTTAGTGGTTAGTAGATATTGATAAAAAATAAACCAACAACTAACTACTAACTATTACATTTGTCGTCGTGCGGCTTCTAAAATTAGGCGTTGCTCAGCACGAGCGATTGCTTGATATGTCCTCGATACTGCTTCTGGTTCTACGGAGATGGAGGAAATACCCCATTTGATCAAATGCTCTATAATTTCGGGATACAGCGCTGGTGCTTGACCACAAATAGAGCAAGGTATTCCTGCTTCCCTGGCTGTGCGAATAAGCTGAGCGACAGCGTTCATAACTGCTGGATGACGTTCGTCAAATGCTTTTGCGAACTGTCCCTGCTCTCTATCTACTCCCAATATTAATTGAGTGAGGTCATTGGTTCCAATTGAAATTCCTTGCACACCAGCTTTGACATATTCTGGTAGCAGAAATAACACACTTGGTACTTCTGCCATAATCCATAGTTGAAAATGGGGTATCTGAGTTAACCTTGCTTTCTGTACTTTTTGACGGCAAAAGTAAAATTCCTCTACTGTACGTACAAAAGGTAAGAGTAAATTGATATTGGTATAGCCGGCTTGCTGTACATTTGCCAAAGCAGTTAACTCTAACTCAAAAACGGTAGGATTGAGCAAATAGCTGAATGTACCGCGTTCTCCCAGCATGGAATGGGGTGAAGGTTGTAAATTGTGGCTAAAAGATTGTAATTCACGCGATCGCCAGTCCAATGAGCGATAGAAAATAGGTTTTGGTGCAAAAGCTTGGGCAAATTGCATAATTTGTTCGTACCATCGCTCTAGCAATACATCCTGACGCCCATTGTCGAACCACTGTAGGGGGTGTTGTCCCTCCAGTATATTGAGTACCATCAGTTCTGAGCGCAATAATCCTACTCCATCAATGGGCAAAGAAAGCACTTGCTCAATCAAGCTAGGCTGGCTTAAGTTCACTAGCAGCCGAGTAGCAATCATGGATTCCTGGGTTGAGGAGTTAATCTTGGACGAGGTAGAGTCTTGTTTTTGTGTTGGAGTATGCTGAAAATTTGTGCCAAAAGTTGCGGAGGATTCACTATCACTTTTTAAAAGTGGCGAAACACCTGGATGTAAGTAATTTCTCTTGTGTAAACGCTTGGCTGCTTCCTGTAGAGGTGCAGACTGGTTTAAAAGTGGTGTGTGATGGGGAAAGGAGAGAAAAGACAATAATTGATCTGATTGTCTTGTCCCAGTGTCCTCTTCTTGAGCCTCTGTACCAAGGCGATAAATTTCTCCTTGATCACCGTCTATTAGTAATCGCTCACCATTAGGAATTACAGTCGTAGCATTTGCCACGTTTACTACTGCTGGGATACCTAATTCCCTAGCCAGAATCGCTGCGTGACTGGTTAGACCTCCCTGTTCCGTGATAATACCTGCTACTTGTTGCAATATTGGTAGCCAATGAGGCGTGATGGCTGGTGCAACTAAAATTATTCCTTTGGGCAGTTGTTCTGGTCTTTGGGAAGAATGAATAACATGAGCAGCTGCTGTTACACGCCCTGTTGCTGCCCCTAGTCCTTTAATTAAGTGAGTATTGTAAACTCCAGATAGGGGTGTATTAATTTGCGTTATATAAAGTATTCCCGATGGAGTTTGTTGAGAAATAGTCCACTCTAGGGTGAGGTTTGTACCTAGTTCTCTCACAAGTCGATTTGTCAGCCTGATCAACTGTTGCAAATATTCTTCTGACAAAGCATATGCTTGTTGTTGGGCTTCATTGAGCAGATATACTTGCAAACTAGAGTCATCTAGTTTTGGCAATGATATTGAAGTGGATTGCAAATCAACCCCACAACTTCCATTGTTAATACAATAAGCGAGTGGTTTATACCCTAACTGCTGTTCTTGAACAACACCAGTTTCTGGTTGGATGTAGTAGACATCTGGTAAAACTTCACCGTGAGCGATCGCAATTCCCAATCCCCAAGTGGCTTGAATTTCCCAATGAGAAGAGTTAGTACTCACCAAACCACTGGCAATTGCATTGTGGATTGGTTGCACCAAAACTGCTAAATTAACTTGTTGGAGATCAATTCCTGCCTGTTGCCAATATAAAAGACTCCTAGCGCGAAACAATTGACCCCAAGTCCGCTTGAGTGCTAGAGCGATCGCTTCTGGTTCACAGTGACAGACTTGTGATTCTAACAAACCAGAGATACTCGCAATTCCCTGCTTACCTGTCGGAAGTGTTAAACTTGGGCGGAAAATCAGACATTGAGTTTCCCATTTTTGAGTTGCTTGTGAGATAGTACTTAATAATTGAGATTGTACAGTCGCGCTAATAATTTCTTGACGCAATCGTTCAGCTACCTGCTGAAGCTGACGCCAATTCCCAACATCCAAATGCAGTGAAGAATTCGGTAAGTCAGCAATTAATGCTTCTGAACTGTTGAGATTTTCGAGAAATTCTCGCAAAACTGATGCTGGGATGACAAAACCAGACAGCACCGGATAACCACGCTGCATGATTCTGCTTAAATAGAAAGCCTTATCACCAACTTCGGCGCGATCTAGCAGTTTAATTTGCTCAAGCCAGTAGAGTTTATCCACTCAATTAGTCAGTTGTCAGGTATTGGTTGTTATTTGTTGGTTCCATAGACGTACTAGCGGTTTTTGTTGGAGCTACCAACAATCAACAAAGAACAAAATCCCACTAAACTAAATTTCAGCGTCTACGTACCACTAAGACTAGCGCTAAATTTTCTAGAAATCTATCTTAAGCTGAGTAAATGGACACAGCTTGTTAACAGGGTTTCTAGCTTGCGGTGTTGCGGTTGAGTTTATACTTAAAGATGCTAAAGATTAAATTTATATAACTTGCGTTATTATCTCCTGAATTTGCCGCAGCTTTCACATGTTCCTAGTCAACATATTATGTAAACTGAACAACAAGCAAGTAGATAGCTTATCTTTGAGGTTGACTTTTTGGTGCTGTTAGCTTCTGGGCATTTTATAAACAAAAATGTATACCAAAAATCTTATCACAACACCGTAATCACAAGAGAGGGGACAGTATCAGAAGACAGCACGCAACTGTAGCCGAGTACTGGGCGATCGCTTTTTGAGATCATGACAACATATGTAGCACATGGCACTACAATTAATGGTATCACCGAATACATTCTTCTTGGCACCTGATGATTGGCCTAACATAGCCTTTAGACTTTGCCTAGCAGTATTTTTGGGTGGGATAATCGGCTTAGAACGTGAGCGCAGACGCAAACCTGCTGGCTTAAGAACTCATATGTTAGTGAGTGTTGCTTCTGCAATTTTTGTCATCGTTATTTTACAAACAGACATAGAACCAGGAGATTACAATGGACTCAGTCGCGTCATTCAGGGTGTGGCAACAGGTGTAGGATTTCTAGGTGCTGGAGAAATCTTGCGAGAAACCTCAGACGAAGAATCTCCAAGAGTAGAAGTTCGTGGACTCACTTCAGCAGCTGCTATTTGGACTTCCGCAGGCTTAGGGATTACAGCTGGATGTGGTTTGTGGCAACTAGGACTACTAAGTATTCTTGTGTCTTTTTTAATTCTTTATGTTGTTAAAGAATATGAAAGACGGATATAGCAATAGGTAATGGGTAATTGGTAATTGGTGAGACTACTTGCCGTCTTGGCTTATGCCGAGATGGCAAAGTAGCGAACCCGAAGGGTAATGGGTGATGGGTAATATTACTTGAATTTTGATATTATTAGATATATTTATTCCAAATTTAATAATAATTGAAAAGTAATAAAACCTTTTGAAAAATTTCTTCCTTATCTCTAGTTTGAATAATAGACTTAACTAAATTCACAAATTCCCAATCAATTTCTATATCATTTTCAATAGTTTTACTAGCAGCGTAAAAGCTGACATCGCCAACTTTTAATTCATTAGTAGTACCTGTTTGCCATCCAGGATTTTTACTGTCCCAAGATAGTGATTTTCCCCTTAAAGTGAATTGAAACCATGTTATTTCATGATCCTGGAGTTCAAAAAAGACATCAAAATAAGCTTCTTCTCCTTGGAACCAAATTCTTGTTTTACCTGTTTGGGGATCTTGTTTGAGAATATTTTGCTGAATTTCTCGCAATGAAGCAGCTAATAGTGTAATTTCATTTTCATCTAATACAATACTATACTTTAACATCTTAGAATTATTCCTAATTAAGGCAGCTGTCTTGAAAAGAGGATCTAGAGATTAGGAAAGAGGAATTTTCATTCTCTCACTACGGACAGCCACCCGTAGAATTTTATCTACAGTGGCGGCGATTCAGGCATAACTAACTTGAAAATAAAGAAAAACAAACAACGGCAATCCCAGTTAATTGCTTACAATATCGTGTTTTATCGTTGGTAATTGCTAGAGAAGAGTGTTTTAACCCATTACCGATACCGAGGCATAACATTAGGTTTCAGTAGACACAATATAAATAACTTTCTGCGTTTCATTGTAAGCAACTTCCAACTACTGATAACTCAATTTTTTATTTCAAAAACTTCCTGCTAGATAACAACTTAAAAGCCCTATATTACTTTTTAAAACACAAATTTCAATTCTACAACCGGGAAATTACATAATAAACTTCGTGGCATTTCTTAAGAAAAAGATAAATAACCACTCCTTAATCTTCAGCACCCAATAACCAAAACCCACTAAAAGTCATCCCTGAATCATCAGGCTGCACTAGTAAAAAGTGTAATCCACGACTTTCCTGCTTGCGCTGTTCGTAAACCCTACCTGCGGCTACCACCTCTGGATCTGTAAACGTCACCAAAATCCATCTATCTACCAAACCAGCTTCCAATACCAATCCATCCGGCGCACCTGCAACATAATTTAACGCCGCAGGACGTGCCTCCTGTAACCACCGTGCCAGACGCATTGATTGCCGTCCCCCATAAATTATCACACCGGGAACCGACACCGTTGACGCCAAACCCAAATTGATAGGTTGAAGAAACTCCGGCATCACCAAAATCGGAATAGGCTGTTCTGTAAAAACCTCCACCACCTTACCAGCTGACAAAGTCGCAAACCGCCACTCCTCCCCCCAGAGATTCTCCGGTAGTGGTGCGGGAGGTGGTTTATCTACCACTGTCGGATATTGCTTTTCCTGTAACCACTGCTTAAGGGCAAAAGTGCGCCGTGTAGGTTCAACATTGATACCCAAACTGCGTCCTGCTTGCTCAATTAAACCCAAACATTGAGGGCGAAACACCTGAATTACATCTGGTAAATTTCCACCACCAGCCAGTTGCAACTGAACAGCAACCCAATTAGAATTTACCTCCGACTGGGGACAGCTTGTTTCAAACTGAAAACTGCGATTGCGATCGCAAATCAGCAACTCCCATAAAACTTGTCCTGCTGCCTGTTGTCGCCGATGATGATAAAAATCAGCTTGCCAAGTGACCATAATTTACCATATTAAACAACCGAACCACAAAGACACAAAGACACAAAGATTTCTTAGTGCCTTAGAGCCTTAGTGGTTCATTCATATTAAACAACCGAACCACAAAGACACAAAGACACAAAGATTTCTTAGTGCCTTAGAGCCTTAGTGGTTCATTCTCATAACACTAGGCGTTTAATGCCATCTTTGATTAGAGGGACATTAAAGTTAATTAGCAGACCCAGACGGCATTTTGAAAGTTTCAGATAAGTTAATAATTGAGCCGTATGCACTGGTAACAATGTTTCTACAGCTTTTAGTTCAACTATCAAACATCTATCAACAAGCAAATCAACTTTAAAACCAGCCTCTATATAGAGGTTGTCATAAAGTACTGGTAGTGGAACCTGCTTTTCAACACTCAATCGCCTCTTGGTCAATTCATGTTCCAAGCACAGTTCATAGACACTTTCTAGCAAACCAGGCCCAAGGGTAGAATGCACCTGAAAAGCTGCATCAACAACTTGTGTTGCCACTTGATCTAATTCCTGGGAAATAGGTTTTCTTGGTGTCTTGGAGTCTTGGTGGTTCATTAATTCTTATACCAACACTTTGGCTAGAATCGGCGGTACTGTGACAGCAATTTCTGGGACGTACACTTGGGAAACGTAGTCAGCAATCATGCGATCAGTGTTAAACAATGGTGCATTGGTTTTAATGGAAGCCTTCATCATTTGTATCCAACCGTGGGGAATGCCGTTAGCATCCTGGTTGTAGTAGAGGGGAGTGATTTCCTCTTCTAACAATTGATACAGTGATTCAGAATCAATGCGGTCTTGTAGTTCTTGATCGCTGGTGTGAGCATCTTCGCCAATCGCCCAACCGTTGATGCCTTTACCGTTGGCGTCGCTTTGATAGCCTTCGCACCACCAGCCATCGAGGACGCTGCAATTGATGCCACCATTGAAGCAGACTTTTTGCCCACTTGTACCGGATGCTTCTAGGGGACGGCGGGGGTTGTTTAACCAGACATCGACGCCTTGGACGAGTTTTTGAGCGGTGTAGATGTCATAGTCTTCGATGAAGGCGACGCGGTTAGTGAGGGCGGGATGTTTGCACCACTCCATCAAGCGTTGAATAATTCGCTTACCTTCTTCATCGGCGGGGTGTGCTTTGCCAGCGAAGATAATTTGTACGGGGCGATCTGTGTTACCAAAAATTCTTAAGGCGCGTTCGGTGTCACGCAAGAGTAAATGACCGCGTTTGTATGGTGAAAAACGTCTGGCAAATCCAATGGTGAGTGCTTGGGGATCTAGGAGGGTGTCGGTGGCTTGAATTCTTTCGTATTCTTCGCCTCGTGCTTCTCTCGCTTTCTTAACTTTATGGCGGGTGTGAGCAATGAGTCTTTCTTTGAGGATTTGGTGTCGCCACCATAGTTCTTGGTTGGGGATGTCGTCTACTTTCTGCCACATTTTGGGATCAACTGCCCGGGTTTTCCAGTCACTTCCTAAATACTGACTGTACAATTCTGCTATTAGGGGTGCAGTCCAAGTGGGTGCATGGACTCCGTTGGTAATGTAACCGATGGGGACGTTATCTTCAGAACGATTGGGATACATGACTGTCCACATCTGGCGGGAAACTCGTCCGTGTAACTCACTGACGCCGTTGGAGGTGCGACACATCCGCAATGCTAAAACTGTCATGCCAAAGGGTTCCCAGGGATCACCTAGTCGGCGTGCGCCCAATGCTAAGAATTGTTCACGGGAAAGGCGTAGTTGGGGCCAGTAGTGGGCAAAGAAGGAGTCTATTAAATCTGGGGAGAAGACGTCATGACCGGCGGGAACTGGTGTATGGGTGGTGAAGACACACCGTTGGCGTACGTCTGCTTCGATGTCGTAGAAGGATTTGTTGGTGCGTTCTATTTCTTGGCGGGAAATTTCCAAGGTGCAGAAGGCGGCGTGTCCTTCGTTGAGGTGGTAGACTGATGGTTGGATTCCTAAAGCAGTTAAGGCACGGACGCCACCAATTCCTAGAACTACTTCTTGGGCTATACGGGTTTCTTGATTACCGCCGTAGAGGTGCGCTGTTAACCAACGGTCAATGGGATCGTTGTCTTCGCGATCGCTATCTAAAAGATAAAGGATGACTCGCCCGATTTGCACTTGCCAAATTTGTACTTTTACCCGGCGCTGGCGAATTTGTATTTCGATGGTGAGGGGTTGTCCTTGTTCGTTTTTGATTAATTCTATGGGCATACGGTGGAAGGGGTTATCCACGTAATAATCTTCCTGCCAGCCGCTACGGTTTAGGCGTTGGCGGAAGTAACCTTGACGATACAGCAAGCCAACACCAACCATCGGTACGCCCAGGTCTGATGAAGATTTGAGATGGTCCCCTGCAAGAATACCTAAACCGCCAGAGTAAATTGGTAAGGATTCATGAATGCCAAATTCGGCGCAAAAGTAAGCGATGGGATGTGCGATGGAAACTTGTGGTGCAACTCGGCTTACCCAAGTATCTTTTTGGGTCATGTATTCGTCGAATTCTTTGGCAAGTGCAGAAATTTGCTTGAGGTAAAACGGGTCTTCTGCAAGCTGGGTGAGGCGTTCATAGGTTGCTGATTCTAAGATGGCGACCGGGTTGTGTCCGCAACGTTCCCATTCTTGGGGATCGATGGTTTGAAATAAAGCGATGCGATCGCTAGTCCACGACCACCAATAGTTATAAGCCAAATCTGCCAAGCGTCGTAGCGGCAAAGGCAATTTTTCACTCAAGCGAAGTGCTGCTGTCATTGCAATGTTTTTAGTCATAATTGGTTTGTTTAGTTTTGTTAGTTTACTAGTCTATTAGGACAACTAAGGCGACTATTTCCATGAGTCATCCAGAATCTTTTAACAGGAAATCCTGATCACTGATCACTGTTAACTGATTACTGCGGAACCTTTTGCCGTCGCCTTTTTTGCTGGTTGCTCTCTTGCGTTACAGTGGTTTATCGACAAAAAACCTTATACAAGTGTCTCGCTTTTACTTTTTAACTTCAATTAAATCATCCTGCTTTTTTTGCTGATTTGGACGGTGTGACACTTCAATTTTATTGACAGTGTTTTAAATTATTTTTGATATTTTTAAGTTTTATTTAAATATCCTCTAATTTAGAGAAGTTAAAAGTCAAGTTTTCCAAACATTTAGGGATAAAAACTCTCAGAAAATTAAAACCTAAAAAATATCGCTGCAATTATTAAATAAAAATAAATTTCTTTAACCCTTTAGCTCCACAGCCGGAGGATGAAAAATAACATGGATAAAGTTTCGATGGTCTTGCATTTAGAAAAGGTAACAGAACAGCACTCTGATTTACTTTACTTCTATCTAAGCGACCCGAGATTATATGAATACCTAGATGATAAAATCCCGGCTCTTGAAGAACTTAAGCAAAAGTTTAAGTTCGCTGCCCTGGAAAAATCCCCAGATAACGACACTATGATTTGGCTGAAGTGGGTGGCGAGACTCCTAGATCACCAATATGTTGGAGTTGTCGAGATCGGTATTTTCGATAACGGATACGCGGAAATCGGCTTCATGACTTTTGCAGATTTCCAAAATCGGGGGTATGCTTCTGTTTACTGCTCCTTAGCGATCATTGAAGCCCGAAAGCGCTTTGAATTTCCTGCACTTTACGCTTGTGTCAACGCTCAAAATTATGCTTCCCGTAGGGTGATCGAAAAGCTTGGATTTGCTCTGCACAAGATTAACAAAAATGCGGAGTTTGTCAAAGGAAAATTTTCCGATGAACTCATCTATCGTCTGATCTTTGGGATTTAAAAGGCAAAAGCTTATCTGATAAGACTTTTGCCTGCTGCTTTATTGTAATAGCGCGATCGCATGATGACGAATGTGATCTTCAATAAAAGAGGCAATAAAGTAATAACTGTGGTCGTAGCCTTCTTGATAACGCAAATTCAAAGGTTGATCTACTTCTATACAAGCTTGTTCAAATGTATCTACAAGCAATTGTTCAGCTAAAAATTTATCAGCAGTGCCTTGATCTATGAGAATCTGACTGTGGTATCCAACTTGCTTGACTAACTCACTAGCATCATATTCACACCAAGTTTTTTGATCCTCACCTAAATAGCGACTGAAAGCTTTTTGTCCCCAAGGACAACGCATCGGTGCAGCAATTGGTGCAAAAGCAGACACAGATCTATATTGTTGAGGATTTCGCATTGCACAAATCAACGCCCCATGTCCGCCCATAGAATGACCAAAAATGCTTTTTCTTTCTGTGAGAACAAGAAAGTTTTCGGCAATCACAACAGGTAACTCATCAACAATATAACTATACATACGATAATGCGATGCCCAAGGTTCAACTGTAGCATCAACATAGAAGCCTGCACCCGTGCCAAAGTCCCAATCGTCATCTTCTCCCGGAATTCCAGTGTTGCGCGGACTAGTATCTGGTACTACTAACATTAAGCCGTACTTTGCTGCAAAGCGCTGCGCCCCCGCCTTTGCCATAAAGTTTTCTTCTGTGCAAGTCAAACCAGAGAGGAAATAGAGAACAGGTACTGGTTCATAACTTGCCTGTGGTGGTTGGTAAACTGCAAAGCGCATTTCACCATTGCAGCTAAAGGAATGATGGTGATAAAAGCCAAGTTTGCCATCAAAGCATTTTGATTCTGAAATAAGCTGGACAGACATAGTTTATTGATTAAATTAGCTAAACTTACGGATGGAGGAAGCTATAAGAAGGCAGAAGGCAGAAGCAAAGAAAAGCTATTTTGCTTTTTATGCTTTTTCAAGTGCATATTTATCTCCGCCATACTGCGCTGTTTAGATTTAGTTAAAAACATACTATGAACCAAGAACAACAACATATTTTCAAGTCCAAATCTGTTTCAGACTCATCAATAGCTGGAAAAGATACTGAACAAGAACCTCAGGAAACAAAGGAAAAAGTTGCCTACATCCATAAAACCGATCGCATTCGAGCCTGGAGTGAATTTATTAAATCTGTGACTCCTTATGTTTGGGTAGCTGTGATCATGATTGTGTTGATTCCGTTGCTAGGTAAATTTTTAATAGCAGATTCATCGACACAAGAACATGTGATTTCTCAACCTCCAAAAGACAATATAGTGATTGTTGAGAAAAAAGCTCCACCCACAGGAATGGAAAGTGCGATCGCAACTGCCATTACAAACGCTCATTCTCAATCTCAGAGTTTCGCTGCTGTAAAATTAGATGCGTGGGTTGATGAGCTAATGACTCGCGTTGATGATAGTTTTTTGGATTGGTATTTTAATTACTTCAATCAAAAAAAACTGGAATTTAGTACTCCTTTTGTATGGTTAACTTCAGCCGTAGCCCACTGGACAAATGCCAATAATCCCTCTCCTGCACAAGCAGTTGCCGAGAAATTAACAGAGAATTTTCAAACAGAATTTGCTAAACGCGTTCTTAGACCTAAAGTTGCCCAACTGGAATTGGAAAATATCACCAAGGATACTATAGATTTATATGTTGCTCAGTTGAGTCAAAATATTGCTGAGATTCAAAGTAGTTACAAGATTCCTCAAGTAGATTGGGAGCGTTATCTAGGCGATATTGCGATTACTATTAATGATACAGAGGGCAATATATCTAATTTATCTTTAAAGATTTTAACTGGAGGTAGCGCTTATTTGCTTACGAAAGCAATGATCCCCACCGTGACAAAAGTGGGCAGTAAAGTAGTGACATCCTTTGCTGGCAAAGCAGGTGCAAAAATGGCTGCTAAGACTGGTGGTGCAGTCGCTGCAAAATTAGGTGCAGAATTACTAGATCCAATTGTGGGTGTTGGGATTATTATTTGGGATTTGTGGGATTATCACCATACAGTAGCTGTGGAAAAACCTATTTTGCGAGATGCCATTTATGATTATTTACAGCAAGTCAAATTATCTTTGCTAAATAATCCAGAAAATGGCATTATGTCAGCAATTAATCAAGTAGAAAGTGGAATTATTCAAAAGATTCATAATCTTGCTTAAAAGCTACATAATTCCTAAATACTATATTTACATAGATTAACTGTAATTTAATTAACAGTTATACATAACATAAAACGTAGCCTTTCCATGCTATAACCATGTGCTAGCAGGTTAAACTAGGTCTGACAACAGCGGTTTTACCGTTCACAATGAGGCTTTTATGGCTGCTGATCTGGTACAGATTGCCAATTACTTAGATAACCTTGGTTGGGATTATCGTGTAGATGAAGAAGAGGAGCGTATTATCACAGGTGTAGAAAGTGATAATGTTGAGGACTTTTTAATTGTTGTCCAATTAGATGAGGATGGGAAGTTTTTTCGCTTATTTGCACCACAGGTTTTGGCAGGAGTGCAAGATCATCCCCACAAAGCAGCCATTCTCCAAACCATGCTAGCGATCTCTTGGGAAACCAAAATGCTGCAATGGGAATACGATCCATCCGATGGTGAAATTCGTGCCATCATAGAGTTTCCCTTAGAAGATTCAATTCTTACAGAAAAACAATTTAACCGTTGTTTGAGTGGTTTAATTCAGCTTGTTGATAATGTTGCCATACCTCGGCTGCAAGCGGTGATGGAAACAGGTCAAGATCCAGGTAACGTAGAACTAGGAGAAAGAATTTTATTAAGTATTCAAGAAGAAGCCCCAGGATTGCTAGACCTGTTGGAGAAAGCAATGGAAGCCCGTAAAAAGCGGGGGAGTTTTCCGAATGAATGAGCCGAATGAGTAATGAAATAGCTATACTCCAAAGTGATACGCTCAATATACTGAAAGTTTTCTAGGGTTGGATATTATGACTTCTTATGCAACCTCCTCTGCTAAAGCAGAAATGAGTGAACTCCGGCGTCTGAAGGGTTTGCTACCACCAGAATTGCAAAGTTGGGTAACTGTTGAAGGTACAACAGAGGTAAATCCACCCCTGATCCGTTGCGAAGAAATTGGCAAAGACCAAGTAGAAATTCAAATTGACTTGGTGAAATGGGATACGCTGGCAATGGATCAGCGCAATTTACTGTTCTGGCACGAAGTGGCCCGCATCCAAAATGACACGATTCCCAAAGATGGTTGGGAAATGGCAGCCTTAGCAATTGGTTTAGGTGGTGCTGTTGGTGAATTATGGGTACAGGATGCTTTATTGCTGATATTAGCTTTGGCGCTTTGCGGAGTATCTGGTTGGCGGCTTTATCAAAAAAACAATGGAGAAAAGCAACTGAAAGAATTTATTGAAGCTGATGAAAAAGCGATCGCTTTAGCAACTCGTTTTGGATATAGTCTTCCCAACGCTTATAAAAGTTTAGGTAGCGCTTTAAAAACCCTAATTGATATGACTCCTAGCAAGCGTCAACGGTCTAAATACGAAGCACGACTCTCAGCCCTCAAACGCAGTGCCAATAAAGTCAAAGCAAAATCCAAGACTACTGTGGATGAAGGAATATATTAGGCAAAATCGCAAGAAAGGAGAAAAGGGGGACAAAGGAGACAAGGGAGAACATCTTCACTCCTCATACTCCTGACACTCCCCCCACTCCCCCTACTCCCCATCACTTACTCTACGTGTCGCCGCTTCAACCAAAAACCAGCTAACCCCAGTACCACTAACCCAGCAGTTGGAGTTGATGTTGGTGTACTCTCAGCTTGCTCGAAATTACCCAGTTCAGCAGCATTCACCCTAAATGAGTAGAGGAAGCCAGGAACTAACCTTTGACCTCTTGGACAATAGCTATCAATAGGTACTTTGCTTACGCTAGTACCGTCTTGATTGCTACAAACGTCAAATTGTACGTCATCATCATTCTGTGTGACGCTATAGTCATTATCAGTACCAACTAGTAGTGCATAGGAACCATTTCTGAGTCTGGGGCCAATTGTTAGTCCCTCGATCTTTTCTGGTATCTTTGTCCAGTCTCCGGGATTCTCAGGACTCAATGCTTGTGCAATATCTAAAAAGAGAGTTTTACCAACTGGATTGACACCATCTGGTAGTGTGTTAGTACCTGTTAGATTAATGCCACTAACGTTAGTTGCACCGACCAGGTTAATCTTGTAAATCCGCTTGCTAGCAACAGGATTAGGAATGTCAGTGGGGTCATCAGCCAAATCATTCAGCACGTCTACCCCAAACCCACGATTGTCTCTTTCCAATACCAAGAATTCTTGATCATTAAGAGCGGTAATGGCACTGATGCCGATATTCCGACCTTGGGCACTTTTTCCAAAATCATCATCAGTACCAGGAATGCGATCGTTGATATCTGTTAAGCTTTCTAGTTGATAAATGTACTGAGCCGTGCTTTCGCCAGTAGCTATATCAAATTCTACCAAGCGTAAATTACGGCTGTAGCGTCCGTCGTTCTTGCCGTTATTATCTACGCCTTCATTCACCAGTGGGGCTTGCAGCATAGCAAATAACTTTTTGCCATCTGGACTGATAGTTAACCCCTCAAAACCCCGATTATCTTGACGTCCACTCGTAATGGTTGGACGACCATCGACGTAGTTGAGAGTGCTTCCAGCTTTGGGAATTATATTATCTGGAATCACAAATGCTCGTACGAAAGAACCATTGGGAGAAAATTCGTATACAGAGGGGCCATATTCATCGGAAACGTAAAAATTGCCATTGGGAGCAACAGCAAAACCCTCTGGATCAAAACTTTGCCCAAGAACTGCTTTATCACCGTTGAGTAATTCTGGGTTCAAGCCATTGAAAGCTTGACCATCTTTTTTGAAGACAATTGTCTCTAGGATTTTAAATTTTCTAATTTTCCCTGTGATTGGGTTAACATCAAGGGTAAATTTTTGTACGCGTGTTTCGTAGGGGATGACACCACCACCAGGGCCGCGATCGCTCAAAGCGTAGTAAATGTTATTGACGCGATCGTAGTACAAATCTGAGAAAAATCCCAGGCGGTTTTGATTGGCACTGTTGCCAGCAAAAGGGTATAAATCAGTACTCCTACCCGGAATAGTCAAGCTATTGCTGAGGGAGATACCGTAAGCAGATGTCGTATAACCTGTAACACTCAGTGCTAGCGAACAGGCAAGTATGGAAAGCCAATATCTGAATCGAGCCATTGTTAATATTCAAAACATTACTGTTTTTCAGCATTAGACTTCCGTATTAAGACTAGGTTAACTGTCAAACTAAGTACACTTTTTTACATCAAAATTTTACAATCTTTACTTATTCTTGCTTTTGTCTTTATAAAATAACGCTAGTAGTTAGTAGATAGTGGTTACTAACAAACCACTATCTACTAAACTCTAAAGCTGATTCAGCATCTTATGCGTCTGAGGTATAACCCGCACTTGCTTAACAAAACGTTTCATCAAAGCTTGCCACATCAATACCTGTTCTGGAGAAGGAGCAAGCACTGGATTTTCGGTCAATTGTTCAGAAGCGGGTAAAGGTGTGACAGGTTGTAAAAACACTGGAATTGATGGACTTACCTGTGCGACTAATGAAGCAGAATGTTCCAATTCACCAGGATCTGTTTGTTTAGAAATAATGATTTTGACAAAAACTTCTACTTGTGATTCGTAACAGAGTTGGAGAAATTTGGCGTGTTCTTGCCAACGATTTTCGCCACTAGTACTAGGTAGTTTCAAATCCATACCCACAGAGTCTAAATAGGGCAAAATCATTGCCAACTGTTCTGGACGATGACCACCTGTCTCTAAATATATAGGTAAAGCAGTAACATTACGTAATTGTGGTAAAAATTCCACCAGAAATGCTGCATGAAGAAGAGGTTCGCCACCAGTCAAGCTAATGCTATCGTGTAAAGAAGGTATATTTTGCCGCTCGATCCATTCGAGTAATATAGGTAAAGGGACAGGATTGGAGTGGATTTCAAAATCGCGTCGTCCTGGCGATCGCTCGATCCTACAGGTAGCGGGTGCATTCCAAGTATGAGCGCTATCACAGAAATGACAGCGCAAATCACAAAAAGCAAAGCGAATAAAAATCTGACGTGTCCCGACATTCAGTCCTTCCCCTTGAATAGCGGAAAAGACCTCTACCAGACGTGCTACGGGTGTAATACCAATTTTATTAGTCATTTGATGATAACAAGGCGTATGTGCCCTTCCCGCACAAAGCAAGGATGTTTCTGAACTTCTTGTTCTATTGTGAACCTTACTGGCAGTCTCCAATTTCAACTCCAGTAACTAGCTGTCCGGAAAAGAAACTTTTACCCATGGAGCAAAAGTAAAGGGGTCACTATCCTTTGATCTTTTCTCAATTTCAACTCTTTCATAATCTGGGTAGCGGACTACTGGCGATTAGTTATGATTTGAACTAATCGCATCTCAGCTTAAGTGATTCACTAAAACCAACTAATGTTTGGCATATTACATTGACTGACATGGCAATGAAAGTGCAGGGTTTCATGATTAGCCAACCCCAAGAGGTAGATTTTCCAGTGATGTTCTTACATGACACGGCGATAGTACAAGTATCAGAGCGATTAAGCGTGCTAGAGGCGGTAGCCTTTAAGCAAACTTGCCAAAATATCACCCAAGCAAACCCAATCCCTCAGAAAATCATCATTGACTTTCAGCAAACTACTTTCATGGATAGTAGTGGTTTAGGCGCTTTGGTAAGTAATTTTAAAATTGCTCAAGATCGAGGGATAGAATTTATACTGCGAAATGTGACTCCCCAAGTCATGGCTGTACTTAATCTTACAGGGCTAGAAAAGGTTTTTTTCATTGAGTCAAGTGACTTACTGCCAGTACCTTCTAAGAACCAACTCGAAGAACAGCTACCAACCACACATCCTTCTGTTCGTTCTTGGATGAAACGGTTAATAGATATTGTTGGGGCATTAGTAGGTTTAGTTATTGTAGCAATTTTGTTTATTCCTATTGCTGTTGCGATCGCAATAGACGATCCCGGCCCAATTTTCTTCAGTCAAGTTCGCTGTGGTTGGATGGGTAAACGCTTTCGGATTTGGAAATTCCGCTCCATGTATGTTGATGCTGAAGCTAGAAAAGCCGAATTGGCAAAACATAACCAAGTACAAGGGGCATTTTTCAAAATTGACAATGATCCCAGAATTACAAAAATCGGACGCTTTCTGCGGCGTACAAGTTTAGACGAACTACCACAGTTTTGGAATGTTTTAAAAGGAGAAATGAGTTTAGTCGGTACAAGACCACCCACACCCGACGAAGTCGAACGTTACGAAGTACCAGAATGGCAACGTTTAGATGTAAAACCGGGTATGACTGGAGAATGGCAAGTCAATGGACGATCTACTGTACGTAAATTCGAGGATGTAATTCGTCTGGATTTGCAATACCAAAAAAACTGGAGCTTGCTATACGATTTAAAGCTAATTTTGAAAACAGTAGCTATCTTGTTTCACAAAAACAGTGGTGCTGTCTAGCTTTATTCTACAAAGTATCCTTCCAGAGGTTTAGGGGCATTGTTACTAAAAAATATCAGGTGACAAAGTGAGGTTTTGATTGCCCCACCTCTATAGAATTAAAAATGTCAACGATTCACTCCTTGCACTTTTTATTATTGTCTGCACTTAATGCACTTTATTTATATTTTTAAAATTTCTAAGTAGAAAAACTTACGTTCAATAAAAGCTCGTAATCAGGGTTTTAGCTGTTTAAACAAGGACTAAAGTCAGATAAATCTGATTAAGACAAGGTTTGGGTCAGTTGAAACTGACTTATGCTCTTAGTTTTGAAATTAATTCCCAGAGGGGATATGGGGTAGGCGCAATATTTCATACATTAGGAAAAGCAAAGGCAGGTGACATCGACATCACCTGCTTTTGTGTTCTGTCTGCCGACTTTGGTAATGGAAAATTTACAGTTCCTTATGGTGATTAAATTATGAGAACTTTTAAGTAATAACACGTAAAAACTTCAACATTTTTTACACAATATAATTGAATAAATTATACTAGTACAAATTATAATTTAGTGTTAAATTTTACTCAAAATTTACGTATCAAACACTGACATTAAAACAATCCCAGGAGAAAATTCAGATAGAAGCGCAATTTTTGTCTGAAATCATTTTCGGAAGAAATTGACTGAATTAAATGAAAAACGGGGTTGTTTTAATTAATTTGATATGCGGATTTTAATTTACTCTTACAACTACTATCCAGAACCCATAGGTATAGCCCCCCTGATGACTGAATTAGCAGAGGGACTAGTTAAACGAGGGCATCAAGTACGTGTAGTTACTGCTATGCCAAACTACCCCGAACGCCGGATTTACGATGCATATAAAAACAAATTGTATTTAACTGAGTATAAAAATGGTGTTCAAATTCAACGTAGCTATGTCTGGATTCGTCCTCAACCTAACCTACTCGACCGGATTTTACTAGATGCAAGCTTTGTTGTCACAAGTTTTGTGCCAGCTTTAATGGGTTGGCGTCCAGATGTAATTCTTGCTACTTCGCCATCTTTACCCGTATGTGTACCAACTACCATCTTAGGATGGTTACAAAATTGCCCTGTAGTCTTAAATCTTCAGGATATATTGCCAGAAGCAGCTATTCATGTTGGTTTAATTAAAAATCAACTACTTATTAAAGCCTTTACAGTATTAGAAAAATTTGCCTACCGCACTGCTACTAAAATTAGCGTCATTGCTGATGGATTTGTAGAAAACTTGCTCAATAAAAATGTAAAACCTAATAAAATTGTACAAATACCCAACTGGGTTGATGTTAATTTTATTCGTCCTTTACCAAAAGAAAATAACTCTTTCCGCACAGATCATAAACTCAATGATAAATTTGTAGTTTTATATTCTGGTAACATTGCCCTCACTCAAGGCTTGGAAACAGTAGTAAAAGCTGCTTCAAAATTGCGACATATTCCAGATATTACCTTTGTGATTGTAGGAGAAGCCCAAGGTCTACAAAGATTGCAACAAGAATGCCAAAATTGCGGTGCAGATAACGTTTTGTTACTACCTTTTCAACCGCGCGAAAAATTACCAGAGATGTTAGCAGCGGCTGATGTTGGTTTGGTAGTACAAAAGAAGAATGTAATATCCTTCAACATGCCATCTAAAATTCAAGTTTTACTTGCCAGTGGTAGAGCATTAGTTGCATCTGTACCTGATAATGGTACTGCTGCAAGAGCAATTAAACAAAGCGGTGGTGGTGTTGTCGTTCCTCCAGAAGATTCTGATGCCTTAGCTAAAGCAATTTTAGATTTGTACCAACACCCTGAAAAAGTTAAGGCTCTTGGCTATAACAGTCGCCAATTTGCTGTTGAGCAATATTCCTTTGACCAAGCTTTAAATAACTATGAATCTTTGTTTTATACAATGATTTCTGATAGCCCAGCAATTCGGTCAACTGTTGTGTCTAAGCAAGAAGTGTAAATCAGTTAACGGTAATCAGCGATGAGTGATAAATGATTTACTGGTTAAAGTTGGGGCATTGTTAAATCAGGAAATTAATGGATTCTAGAAGCTGCTTTTTTGCTGGCGTCATATGATGCAGCTATTAACGATGTTCCCAAATTTTTGACAGCTTGTACCAGTTCCGCACCTGCTTTTTCTGGTGAACCGACTCCAAACGGAGGTGAGGGGTTGTACTCCAACATCAATTCAATCAACTTGGCAGTATCTTCACTACAAAGCATTCCTGCAATGGTTAAAGCAAAATCAATCCCTGCTGTCACGCCTCCCCCTGTGATTCGGTTACGATCCACAACCACCCTTTCTGTAGTGACTTGCGCTCCCATCAGTTCCAGTTGCTCTCGAAATGCCCAGTGCGAAGCAGCCCTATATCCCCGCAGCAATCCAGCTGCTCCGAGGATGAGCGAACCTGTACAAACAGCAGTTACATACTTGGCCGTCTTGCCATGTTTCTGCAAAAAAGTCAACATTTCGGTGTCTTCCATCATTTGCACTGTACCAAAAGATCCTCCTGGTACACACAACACATCAAGTTGTGGACACTCATCAAAGGTTGTGTTGGGTAAAATTGTTAACCCACCATTGCTCACCACAGGTTCGAGTGACTTCCACAATAGTAAAACCGAAGTGTTGGGCATTAAAGAAAAAACTTGGTGTGGTCCAGTGATATCTAGCTGAAACATGTCTGGGTAAATGACTAAACCAATAGTGTTTTGAAACTGATTATTCATACTGCAAATTTAAAAGTGTGCAATGAATACAGCTATCCTAGAGTTAAATATATTGGTTGCCAATTACCCAGTTGAGTACATTTTTGCTATGTCTGGTAGCTTTCAGGCACTGATTCAAAAAATAGCGATCGCTCCTAATGAATTACAACTGCGACTAGATTATATGGATGCAGTAGGGGAATTGTTTGCTTGCCAACACTGGGGTATTTATTTGCATGACAGTCTGGGAAAATGTGCCACGGTTGATATCAAAGGACTACCAGACAGCTTTATCGATTACTACGAAACTGTTGGTGCAGCGATTGATCCAGTCATGGATTACGTGATCGAACATCATGTTCCCGCCCATGAGCAAGTTATTTTTACAGAAACAGCTTGGAAGCAGAGTCAACTGTATCAAAGTGGTTGTGGTAGGATGTACAACCACGAACACATTATGACTGGACCTATTGTTGGGCAAGGAAAACTAATTGGTACAGTTCACTTTGCCCGCACCAATGGGACATCTGCCTTTAATTCTCAAGATTTAATGTGTTTAAGTGCGCTTTGCGCTCATATTTCTGCAAAACTAGCTTTCTTGCGAGCAAAACAACAGCTAAATCAAATAGCTTGTTTAACTCATCGAGAATTACAAATTGCTTCTTTGGTTGCCAAAGGTTTAACTAATGCAGAAATTGCAACCGAACTTTGGATTAGTCAAAATACAGTCAAGCAAACTTTAAAGCGAATATTTCGTAAGCTGAATGTATCCACACGAGCAGAGATGGTAGCACGATGCCAAATGCCTCAAATTTAAGGAGTAAAAAGAAAAGTACTAGAGATGGTTTGTCGTTTAAAAGCCAAAAAAACATTATCTAAGTCTTGACCTGACTAGCCAATAAACTTCAAAATGATATTGAGCCGAAATGTTTCCAAGTGTGAATCTTTCTGGATAAACCTGCTTTTGGGAAATTCCAGGCTCAGGTTGACTCACCCGTCAGGGAAGAAACTTTATCGGATTTACCAGATTCTACTAAGCAATGAATGTTCACAAAACGGTTCCCTTCATCAGCAGAGTTCATGAGTACAGCTTTTTCACCTTCTACACAACTTTATGCTACACAATCAGATTTTAATTATGAACAAAAAATGGGCAGTTAAACGAATTACCGTCAACTTGGCATCAAATGAAGCCAGTAAGCTGGAAAAATATTGTGATCAGACTGGTAGGGCAGCTACAGATGTGATTAGGGAACTTATTCGAGCGCTACCAATGACTAGAACTGAGCAGAATTAGCATTTTTTTGGAATTTGAAAGACGATTTTGGCAAATTAGTTTTCAAACGAAATAAAATCCCAAAACTAGTTTGAATATGTTCCCTCATGATAAACACACACGAGGTTCCTTAGCCAATTTTTTGACTAAGGATATTTTTATTTTTACTCCACACTGAATTACCTGTGTGTTTTCCAGTTAAAATTTAAGAACATCTTTTACTATTTTATTGACATTCCCTATTCTCCAATACCATTTTGTTGATTACTTTTTTCTAGATAAAATAGCTAAGCTACAATTCTTGCAATGACTTCTATCTTACAGTTGGTGTAGAAAGTTAATTTATGGGTAAATCTTGGATCAACTCCCGGATTACATCTATAGCTGCTTTTCCTGTCAACTGACAATACTTTTCCAGTTTTCTGGCTTCATCTGGTGTCAATTCTAGAGTAACTTGTTGGACTGATAATTTTTCGCTGGATGTTACAAAAGCTGGAAATATATGTGCAGCAGTATCATTCATTGTTCTTATATTTACTTATGTAAGTTCAACAATATTGCCAATCCTGAACCATCTTTACCAGTGAAAATCTAGATTTTGATATCTAACTTAAGCTTTTTAATTATTCTTTTTTCAAGAGCCATAAAGCATAAGCGCTAATATACGCTAAATATGTAAAGTACTGGTAGCAGTTTTAATTTGGAATTATGATAATGTACTTATCCACGTGATGAGGCTCGTATTACCTATATCCACACACATCCTTATCTTTTATTTCATCCACAAATAAATTTAGAGGCTTGAAACCTTAATTACCGAACGTAGAGGACTAAATTATTTAGTATAAATTTTTGGTGTTGCTGAATTTGGTCATGAATTATGTTTGTATACATTTTTGTAGAGACGTAGCATCGCTACGTCTCTACATACCCGTGAATTGTAAATTCATATCTTGCAGCAACAACAATTTTTTGGCGTTGCTGAATCTGGTCATGAATTATGTTTGTATACATTTTTGTAGAGACGTA